>CAZVAZ010000017.1:0-25712 GCA_964625235.1 uncultured Hyphomicrobiales bacterium | reverse complement strand
GCTCGTTGTTGCTGTATTATATTTTTGAAGTCGCTTTTTCCTTCCTTGATGAAGCTTACGCCTCCGCACTTACCGTTGTCCTGCTGGTTGTTTTGGCGATCATTGCGGTGGGGCAATTTACTCTGATGGACAAGCGGATACATTACCGATGAGCATGGCGCGGCAGACAACATTTTTTAATCGTATCGAAATTGTCGCTGCCTGGGCGCTGGCATTTCTTTGGGTTCTGCCGTTGCTCTATGCACTGTGGGCTGCGTTTCATCCCCCGGAATACGCCACGCGTTTTGATTTGTTTGCACCTCTTACTCTGGAAAATTTTGTCACAGTCTGGGATCAGGCACCTTTCGGGCGCTATTTCATCAATACGTTTATGCTGGTGACATCCATTCTGGTGATGCAGTTTATCCTGTGCACTCTGGCGGCATACGCTTTTGCCCGCTACCAGTTTCGCGGGCGTGAAGTGGCCTTTGCGCTGGTGCTGCTGCAATTGATGATCATGCCCGAAGTGCTGATTGTCGAGAATTATTCAACCATGAGTAAACTGGGCCTGGTTGACACCATTGCCGCCATCGGCCTGCCGTATATGGCCAGCGCATTTGGTATCTTCCTGTTGCGGCAAACCTTTAAAACCATCCCGAAAGAACTTGAAGATGCTGCCCGACTTGAAGGCTGCGGGCCGATGATGATCCTGTGGAAAGTCTATGTGCCGCTGGCGCGGCCGACCTATCTTGCCTACGGGCTGGTCTCGATCAGCTATCACTGGAATAATTTCCTGTGGCCGCTGATCATAACCAACTCGGTGGAAACCCGACCACTCACCGTTGGTCTGGCAATTTTTGGCGCACCGGAATCAGGTGTCGACTGGTCAATTATCTCTGCCGCCACACTTCTCGCCGTTGCCCCCCTACTGGTTGCTTTTATTCTGTTCCAGCGCCAGTTTGTTCAATCCTTCATGCATGCCGGTATCAAATGACTTCAATTCTCACCTGGAACATACAATGCGGCCTCGGTTGTGATGGCGTTAATGATCTCAAAAGAATTTCACAGCATATCAAAGCCACCGGCGACCCTGATGTTATCTGTTTGCAGGAGATTTCCCGTTTCATGGTCGAGCTGGACGCAGGCAGAGGTGAAGATCAGGTGAAAATCCTGGCGGCGCTGTTTCCCGGTTATGAATGTTTTTTTGGCGCCGCACTCAATCAATCAGGTGAGCGCACATCAGTTCGCCGCCAGCTTGGTAACCTGATCCTGTCGCGCCTGCCGGTTCTTCAGGTTTTTTATCACCCTTTGCCCCAACCCCATGATGCCGATGTCAAACATATGGCGCGGCAGTTGGTTGAGGTGGTGGTGGAATGTCCATCGGGTCCATTGCGCATCGCGACCACCCATCTTGAATATCATTCATTGCTGCAACGATCAGCCCAGGCAAAGGCTATTCACGATCTGCATCAACAGATCTGCGGTAATATTCGCTGGCCCGGGTTAAATCCCGGAAGCGGCCCCTATAATCATATTGCCCGACCGGAAACATCAGTCCTGTGCGGAGATTTCAATTTTACTCCTGACAGTGTGGAATATAGATTGCTGCTTTCTGATTTTCTTCACGAGATAATGCCTTTGAGAGATGTCTGGCGGGTAAAAAACGGCGACAGGGCGCACGCGCCAACCTGTGGTATTTTTGATGAACATCAATGGCCCGAAGGACCACATGCACGTGATTTTTTTATTATCTCGGATGATTTAAGCGCCAGGGTTACAGATATGTTTGTCAACGACACCACCAATGCATCGGATCACCAACCAATGCTGCTCGATCTTAATTTTTAAGAGCGCGCTCCCAAACAGGTTCAGAGGCGAACTCTTCAACCAGAAAATCGACAAAGGCCCGCACTTTTGCAGCCAGATGACCTTTGTGAGGGTAGAGTGCGTATATCCCGGGATCAAGGGCCTCGAAAGCTTCCAGCACCATCACCGCATTTTGCTTTTTGATGTCTTGCGCAATGGCATAGGTCGGTATCAGGCCAATGCCTGCTCCGGCAATAATCATGGCGCGTGAGGACTGGGCGCTGTTGACCGAAAACCGGCCTGAGACCTTGACAGAAACGCGCTTTTTTCCGATTTTAAAGGGCCATTGGTCAAAGCCGTGAAAGTTGGTATCGATAATACAGGTATGGTTGACAAGGTCATGCGGGTGGCCTGGTAACCCATGTTGTTCAAGATAAGACGGGGCAGCGCAGGCAACAATTCGTGCCGGTGCAAGGCGGCGGGCAATCAGGCTCGAATCAGTCAGCTCGGAAATCCTGATTGCTACATCCACACCTTCATCGACGAGGCCGACGAACCGGTCGGTTAGCCGCAAATCGATGCTGATGTCGGGGTAATGCGCCAGAAAACGGGCAACAGCTGCCGTCAGGTGCATTTCGCCGAAAGTCACCGGGGCGGAAATGATCAGATTGCCGCCGGGGTTGGAACGTTTGTTGTGAACAGCGGCTTCAAGTTCATCGAAGTCATCAATCACCTGGATGCATCGCTCCAGGTAGGAGGTGCCGATTTCGGTTAAAACCAGCGACCGGGTTGTCCGGTTTAAAAGCCGGGTACCGAGGCGTTCTTCAAGCTGGCCGATATATTTACTGACCAGTGCTGTGGACATGTTGGAGCGTTGTGCTGCTGCGGTGAACGAGCCCGCAGCAACGACGTTGACGAAGGTTTTCATGCCGACAATCGTATCCATCTATTATCAATATTATGTAGATAGTTATTCGTCAACGTGGACCTTTATCAACGTATAAACAAACTCCATACTTGGATCAGCAACAATGATTATGGCAATACATTTTTGGAGAGCTATGATGATTGACCGAGTTTATTAACCTTTAGTTTAATTGGAAAAAACCATGCTTGTGAATGGAAAATGGGATAATGACTGGCACCCGGTTCAGGCCAAGGACGATGATGGCCGGTTCATTCGGCAGACCTCCAGCTTCCGTCACTGGGTAACGCCAACGGGCGATGCCGGGCCCACAGGTGACAGTGGTTTTAAGGCACAAGCCGGGCGCTATCACCTTTATGTCGCCCTAATCTGCCCGTGGGCATCACGCGCATTGATGGTGCGCAAGTTGAAAAAGCTTAATGATGTTATTGATATAACCGTAGCTGAACCTGCCTTAACCGACCAGGGCTGGCAACTTGGCGATTATCCCGGCGCGCAATCAGACCCGTTGCCGGGTGTCAGATATATGCATGAAATCTATACCACGGCGGCCCCGGCATTCAGTGGTCGGGCAACTGTTCCCGTACTTTGGGATAAAAAGCGCGGCACTATCGTCAACAATGAATCCGCGGATATAATCACCATGTTGAATTCTGCATTTGACGAATTTGGCGATAGTTTAGTTGATCTCTACCCCCGTGATTTACGCAGCGAAATCGACCTCATCAACACACAGCTATACGAGTATCTGAACAACGGTGTTTACAAGTCAGGCTTCGCGTCTTCTCAAAGCGCTTATAATGAAGCCGTCGTCAGCGTTTTTGAGACGTTGGATACGATGGAGGCACGCCTGTGCGATGATCGGGCTTATTTATTCGGCAATCGATTGACGATGAGCGATATCCGCCTGTTTGTCACTCTTGTCCGGTTCGATGCTGCCTATCACGGGATTTTCAAATGCAACCTCAGACGCATTGCGGACTATCCGGCACTTTGCGCCTATATGGGCCGTATTTATGCCCTGCCCGGGATTGCCGACACCGTCAATCTCGATCACATCAAAGCCGGTTATTACTCGATAAAGGCGCTGAACCCCACCGGTATCATTCCTGCCGGTCCCGCATTGACCCTGGCAGTTTAAACTGGAGAACTAATAATGACTTCACTTCCCAGTCTTTTTCTTGCTCACGGCGCTCCCGACTTGCCGCTGGGCGAGCATCGGGCAAAACGCTTTCTGGCTGGCCTGTCCAGCCAGTTACCGCCGCCAAAATCAATCCTGATAATATCAGCCCATTGGCAGGCTGAAGTGCCAACGCTGACCACGGCAGTTGCACCGAAAACCATTTATGATTTTTCCGGCTTTTCGCAGCACCTGTACGCGCTGAAATATCCCGCTGTGACAGATACTGGTTTGATTGAGCGAACAAAAACATTGCTGGCGGATGCCGGCTTGCAGGCTGGCGAAGATGCCAGGCGGGGGTATGATCATGGCACGTGGGTGCCGTTGCTTTTAGTCTATCCCAACGCTGATATTCCTGTGGTGCAGCTTTCCCTGCAGCAGGGTGGCAACGCCCGTCAGCATTTCGAGACAGGCCAGGCCCTGTCACCCCTGCGCGAAGAAGGCGTGCTTATCATCGGCTCGGGCGGGGCCGTCCACCATCTGGGTGCTTTAGCGCCGGAAGGAACGCCCGCGCCTGATTGGGCTGAAGGTTTTGATCACTGGCTCGACAGCAATATCCAGGCCCGTAATCTTGAACATCTGCTGGAGTTTCCAATAATGCCGGAAGAAGCGCGTCAGGCCCACCCAACCTTAGAACACCTGATGCCAATTTTTGTGGCGATGGGGGCGGGCTGGTCAGGCGGCCATGCTTCGCGCTTGCACCATTCCTATAGTTATGGCTCGCTTTCCATGGCGTGTTTTGCCTTTGGCAACAAAGCCGAGGCGGAAATTTCATTTTAACAGCAATTGACGAGGCTTTTCGCCGCGCTCCCATTGCCACAACGTCAGGTCCTTTTTCAGGGCAATTGTCGTGGTTGAACCTGCTGCCACCGCCTTTACCCCGGACATGACCGGCACAGGTTCGGGGCCATATTCTGACCCCCAGGCCATCAGTGTGCCATCGCTGAGAATTGCAACTGAGTGGGAAGCACCGGTTGCAATAGCACTTGCGCCCGTCAATATCCTGCTCCACCGTACTGCCTTGTCGCCAAGCCCGAATTTGCCGACGGGGCCGAAAATATTGCCACCGGTGCCCATAACGTCGCCGTTCTTTTTGAGAAGTATTGCATGGCCGGTGTGGGCTGAGATTTCAACCACCTGTGATGCAGTCGTCACAAACCGGTCTGTGGTTTTAAGCCTCCCATCACCATATTGCCCCCGATTTGCCCGGCCTTTGACGAACAGTTGCCTGGCGTTGGAGATGTAATAATTGGTGCCATCGCCCACAGCTGCGGCTACCACACCGGATGCTACTTTTCTCCTGTCGCCGGCAAGTCCGGCAATCCACCACAGTGAGCCGTCTTTGCTGATGGCCAAAACCCCGGTTTGCCCGGCGGCGAACTTTGCAACCCCGCTCATCAGAGTTTCAGATTGCCCGGGATCGTCCCGGAAGCCAATCAAATCGCCTTTTGCTGTCAGGACATATTGAGTGTCGCGCCCAACACCTACCTGCAGCGCCTTGAACGGCAGTTTTTCTGGCGCAGTGTTGCCGGTCCAGGTGTAAACTGTGGTATCGACAATGGCCATCTGGCGGTTATAGTAAGCTGCGAGCAAGGGTGATGAGCTGTCGGCCCTGGCCAATATTATCGCGGATAAACCGAGCATTATGCTCAGCCATAATCCGGCAATCAGTTTTATGGCGGCTCGAGCCTTGTACAACCGCGCCAAATCGGTCTTCGAGCCCATGATCAAACCTCTGTTTGGTAAAAAATGCATTGACCGCTACACTTATGCGCAGTGGTCATGGGGGAAGTATAGGCCGGGAATTGCGCAAATCACAAATTAGTGACACATCAGGCTTTAGATTTCTGACAAAACAGAGTGAATGCGAGACACAATTTTTAAAAGGAATTACTCATATGCCCGGCTTTAGGCTGATAAGTTTCAAACTCTGCCCCTATGTGCAGCGATGCGTGATGATTTTGCGTGAAAAAAATGTTGAATATGACATTGAGTATATTGACCTGAGTGACCGGCCCGACTGGTTCAATGAGTTGAGCCCTTTGGGCAAGGTTCCGGTGCTCGAAGTCACGCGTGATGATGACACAAAAGTGGTGTTGTTTGAATCCGCGGTGATCAACGAATACCTCGACGAAGTAACGCCAGGCAACCTGCTCCCTAACGATCCTCTGGAACGCGCGCATTCTCGTGCCTGGTGCGTATTTGGAACAGCGCTGCTGAGTGATGCGGGAGATATTACCATGGCAAAAGACGAAGAAACCTTAGCCGGGAACCTCGAAAAACTGGGCAGGAAGCTTGATCGCCTGGAACGGGAAATTGATACGGGACCATTCTTTTCAGGTGCGGAAATCTCATTAGTGGATGCAGCTTTTGTACCGGCACTGCAGCGGCTGGCCTGGGCCAACGAAATCCATCCGGCGATGGCAATCTTCGAGGGGCATCCGAAAGTTGCGCGCTGGTGGAGTGCTCTGGCCGACAGGAAAAGCGTTGTCAATTCCGCCGTCCCCGATCTTCGCCAGCGCTATGAAGCATATGTAGGCCGTGACCGCGGTGGCTACAAAAGTCTCGTGGGTGCCCGGATCGCTGCTTAGGAACCTGCTTTTTACAGGTGCAGAAAACTGTCAATTACGGTGGTGTCGGCGAGTAATTCATCATTGCTGCCGTGCCAGACGATTGTGCCTTTTTCCAGCACGAAATGGTGATCGGCAATCCGGGTCAATTCCTCGATATTTTTGTCGATCACCAATATGGCTTCGCCGGATTTTTTTAGCATTGCAAGACATTTCCAGATTTCCTGCCTTACCATTGGGGCAAGGCCTTCGGTTGCCTCGTCAAGAATTAACAGGCGCGGATTTGTCATTAACGCACGCGCTATGGCGAGCATTTGCTGTTCACCGCCGGATAGTTGCGCCCCCAGGTTTCCTGCCCGGGCGACCAGTGCGGGAAACAGCTCGTAGACGGTTTCAAGGTTCCACCTGGCCGAACCGGAATGGTTGGCTGCCGTTGCCACCAGATTTTCACGCACGCTTAAAGTAGGAAAAATCATACGCCCTTCAGGCACCAGACCAATACCTGCCTGGGCCAGTTTGAAGGGTTGTTCGCCAGTGAGATTGGCACCAAGAAAATGTACAGTGCCACCAGTTGGTTTTATCAGTCCCATGACGGATTTTACTGTTGTCGATTTACCCATGCCATTGCGGCCAATGAGGGTTACAACCTGACCGGCTGCGACACTGAAATCGATACCGAACAGCACTTGCGCTGCTCCGTATCCAGCTTCAAGTCCTGTTACCTCCAACATTTTTTTGCCAGCCATTATGCTGCACTCTCGCCCAGATAGGCGGCTTTTACCTCGGCGTTCTGCCGCACTTCATCAGGCGTTCCTATTGCGATAATTTTGCCATAGACCAGAACAGCCACACGGTCAGCCAGAGCAAATACCGCATCCATATCATGTTCTATCAACAACAACGGATAGCTTGATTTGAGCGATTTGAGGATGTCGATGAGGCGGTGACTTTCCTGTCTGCCAATCCCTGCCATCGGCTCATCCAGCAACAGGGCTTTGGGCCTCATGGCAATGGCGATGGCCAGCTCCAGCACACGTTTTTCGCCATGGGAAAGATTATTGGCAATTGTCCCGGCCTCACCGTCAAACCCAACCATCTGCAAGGCTTCAAGAGCCTGATCATTCAGGTTTTTTTCATCTGCCGCAATGCCAAAAAACCGAAAAGAGCTGCCACTGCGCGCCTGCACCGCCAGGGCAACATTTTCCAGCACGCTCAATGAGGGAATAATCGATGTAATCTGAAACGAGCGGGCAAGGCCGAGGTGGGCACGGGCGTGCACCGGCATGTGCGTTATATCGCGGCCTTCAAATTCAATTGTGCCACTGTCAGGAGCTAAAAAGCCCGACAATTGATGGATAAGGGTTGTTTTGCCCGCGCCATTGGGACCAATCAGGGCAAGGCATTCGCCTGCAAACAGATCAAAGTTGACATTGGCACTAACTCTCAGGCCGCCAAAGCTTTTGCAAAGATCTGTCACTTTCAATAATGCATCAGGCATTGCTGCGGCCTCCTTTGACATAATCGAGAAACTTACGCAGACCACCGTTTTTGGAGAGCACTATAAGAACAATCAAAGGCCCGAAAATCAGTTTCCAGTCGTGGGTGAAATCAGACAGGACCTGTACCAGCAAGACATAGGCAAAAGCGCCAATCAGTGCTCCGTTACGCGTGCCCATGCCGCCCAGAGCCACCATAATGATCAATTCGCCGGAATGCTGCCAACGCATGGTTGCCGGAGAGACAAACTCGGCCTGGCTGGTATGCAGAAAACCGGCGACACCGGCGATCATTCCAGCGATCACGTAGGCTGTGAGGCGCACGCGGAAAACATTGTACCCAAGGGCTGATACACGGGTTTCGTTTTCTTTGGCCGCCCGCAAAACCCGGCCAAATCGCGATCCAGCTATGGTTTGAACCAAAATCAGTCCGGCAATCAAAAAGCCCAGGGAAATGTAAAATATACCGACGTCGTCAGCAAAAATATCCGAGCCCAGGATTGTCACATTGCCCCAGATTGTCAGGCCGTCATCGCCGCCATAGGTGGACAGTGAACTGGCGGCAAAAAACAGCATCTGTCCAAATGCCAGTGTGATCATAATGAAATAAACACCCGAGGTGCGCAAACAAATGATACCGGTTATCAGTGCGAACAGGCCACTTACCACGACAACGATGGGGAAGATTATCAGAGCTTCGTCAAAGCCCTCGGTTACCATAATCGCAGTGATATAAGCGCCGATACCGATGAAGGCTGCGTGGCCGAAACTGACCATGCCGCCAAAGCCCAAAATCAGATCAAGAGCGATTGCCGCCAGTGCCAGCAATATCGCCCGGTTTATCAGGTCAAGAATAAACCCTTCGGCACCGAAGCGTGCAAAAACCGGCACCAGCGCCAGTATTATAAATATCAGGATTGATAATTGATAGCTGCCAAACAGCCCGGAAAACATCGAGCCTGGGGTTTTTTTAAGATCAGCACTCATGCAGATTTACCCGGCGCAAACAAACCCGTTGGTTTGAAAAACAGGATTGCAGCCATCAGAACGTAAATCAGCATGGAAGCTATGGCGGGTCCAATCTGGTTGGCGGCGGAGGCATCCATGAACAATTTGAGAATATCCGTCATCATCGAACGCCCCAGAGTGTCGACCAGACCAATAACCAGGGCTGCGATAAAGGCACCGCGAATGGAGCCGATGCCGCCAACAATGATGACGACAAAGGCCACAATCAGGAGATCATCGCCCATGCCCGGTTCAACTGAAAATATCGGCGCTGACAGGACACCGGCAAAGCCTGCTAGCATGGCGCCAAAACCAAAGACCAGCATAAACAGGCGGCGAATATTGACGCCAAGCGCTGAAACCATTTCCAGATTTGTTGCACCGGCGCGCACCAGCATACCGAGTTTTGTCCGGGTAACCATGAACCACAACAATCCGGCTACCGCCAGTCCGGCGACGATAATTGCCAGGCGATAGACCGGGTATAACAGGCCGTCGACCAAAGGGATTGATCCCGAAAGAAAATCCGGCTCGGGAATAATCAAGGGTTCAGGCCCCCACAAAACCGTTGTTGCCTGATCCAGAAACAAAATGATGCCGAAGGTTGCCAGCACATGGTCGAGATGATCGCGATCATAGAGATGGCGGAAAATCAGAACCTCAAACAATAACCCCAGCAAAAGGGCTGATGCTGACGCCAATATTACGGTGAACAGAAAGTTTTGAGTAAGAGAATAAAAGGCAACGGCAAAATAGGCGCCAACCATATATTGCACGCCGTGGGCGAGGTTGATAAAGCCCATGACGCCAAAAACAAGGGTTAATCCTGCTGCAATCAAAAACAACAGCACGCCGAGTTGCAACCCATTGAGAATTTGTACGAGAATAAGTGTCGTAGACATGGGTTTTTGATTCACAAAAAGGTGGTCATGAGGGCCGGAACAAAAGAAATTCCGGCCCCGGGAGGATTTACCAGCTCATCTTGCAGTCTTTGGCATAGAAGTCACCGGCGGCACTGAAGATTTTTTTATCAATTTCAGTCTGGAATTTGCCATCGGCGCGTTTGGCAACTTTCATCAGGTAGTAATCCTGAACAGGATACTGGTTGGTGTTGAACTTGAAACTGCCGCGAAGAGATTGAAAATCAGCGGCGCGAATGGCGTTGCGAACAGCTTTTTTATCACTCAGGTTTTCACCCACTTTGCGAATTACTGAATCCAGCAACATGGCGGTATCAAACCCCTGCATGGCATAGACCGAGGGCACATATCCGTATTTGCCTTCAAAGGCTGCGACAAACTCGGCATTTCCCGGGGTTTTCATGTTTGGTGCCCATGATGCGCCACCGAAAAATCCCAACGCAGCGTCTTTTTGCGCAGGCAATGTGGCTTCATCAACCGTAAAGGCTGACAGGAACGTCATTTTGTCGGCAAGACCGGCAGCCCGGAACTGTTTGACAAAGCGCACACCCATGCCACCGGGCATGAAGGTAAACAGCGCGTCAGGTTTGGCTGCTGCCAGTTTGGCGATTTCAGCTGAATAGTCTTTTTGACCAAGCTGGGTGAAGACTGTATCAACAATCTTGCCGGTAAACTGGCGTTTAAATCCGTTCACAGCATCTTTGCCGGCCTGATAATTGGGCGCCAGCAGGAAGACGCTTTTGAAGCCTTGTTGTTCGGCATGTTTGCCCAGAATTTCAAAATTCTGATCATTCTGGAAGGATGTTACAAAAAATAGCGGATTGCAGTTTTTGCCGGCGAAAGTCGAAGGGCCGGCATTTGGGCTGATCAAAAATGTGTTCGATTTGATAATCGGCTTGAAGACGGCAGCTAACATGTTGGAAAAAATGGTGCCGACAACGAAATCAACCTTGTCTCTTTCGACCAGACTTTTGGCTTTGGAAATAGCGACATCGGGCTTTAACTCATCATCTACAATAATCAGTTCTGTGGTTTTGCCACCCAGCTTTCCGTCCAGCTTTTCCATCGCCAGTTGAAAACCATCACGCAACTGCTTGCCCAAGACGGCCGGTGGCCCGGACAAGGTGATCAGCATGCCGATTTTAACCGGTTCCGCCAATACAGCTGAACCACTCATTACCCCTACTGCTGTTGCAGCGGCTAAGAAATATTTCTTCATAAAACTCCCCATTACAAAATTTTACAGCCTGAATGGTGTAGCTACCCACAGACGCAAGCGGAACCTACGACATTTTTCTATTTGGTTCAAACGATTGCACGAGCACCGGGTGGTTTTTTTCATCTTTCGAAATGTCACTTCCAGTTGGCCATCAAACCTGTTGTAATTGCTTCAAACACCGCATCATTTTGACAAAACGTCGTCAATAGCGACAGGTGGTTGGCACCGTCGATGATGAAAATGTTTTCGTCATTGCTTTCACTCAACATTTGCGCGCCCAGAAAAGTCTGGCGTTTGAAGTCATCGGTTTCATCGTTGCCAACCACAAATACTGTAGGTTGATTGTTGGTTTTAACCCCGGAATATATTGACCATTGTGCCGCTTCTGTCTGAGACATTCTAAGCTCATCGCCGATGTCGGTTTTTACGACCGGGTAAATGTCATAGACGCCACTGAGCAATAACAGGGCATCATTTGGCAGGCAAAGCCCCTGAGTGTGAGCTTGCGCTGTTCCAAAAAGTGCCAAATGCGCACCGGCGGAATGGCCGGCAATAATGCGATTGGCGGAAAGTCTGGCGCGATCGGAAATTTCGGCGATATGACGCAATGCGGAAACCGTATCCGCCACCAGATCGCTCAGGCGAAATTCCGGCATCAGGCGATACTCCAAGATGATGCAATCAATCCCGCGTTTGAGGAAGGGTTGGGCCATAAAGCGCGATTGCTCACGCTCCATCGCCCGCCAAAATCCACCGTGAATAAAAATTGCCAGTCCGCGCCCGGTTTCATTGGCATCAGCTTTGAAGACTTCCATGGTCTGGCGTCGATGTTCGCCATATTTTTCGACGAAAAACTCATGGTTTTCAAAGCATGCATCTTTGGAATTTCTCTCCCACTCAGCAACATCGTCGGCGAAACTCGTCAAGGTTTTGCGCAAGACGTATTGATGGTCAAAATAACTGCGCGGGGATATTTTTGTGAACATAGAGTGATCCTGCTGGTGGCAAAATACGCGGACCCAGTTGCCCATGATTTGCAGATAATTGGAAGTGGTTTATAGTTCTTGTAAACCAAACCGGACAGGAAAAACAATAATGGCCTACACACTTGAAAACCTGGCGGGCGACATTCGCCAAACACTCAAAGACAGCCCTGATAATGCTGGCTCCAGCGACATTTGTCAGTTTGTCGAAAAGGCTCTTGGTGACGCGGCGTTCATCTCAGCCCATTTTGGTGCAGACAAAACCAGGCCGCGTCATATTATCTATGAAGATCCCGATTTTGGTTTTTGTATATGTGTACATATTTATCACGATGCAAAAGATGGTAAACCCCATGACCATGGCCCCAGTTGGGCAGTATATGGCCAGGCTGAGGGGGTAACCGAAATGACCCATTGGCGCATTGTTAAACCCGCCGAGGAAGGCAGCCCTGCTTTGGTGGAACAGGTGGAAACGATGGTAATGGAGCCCGGCATGGCGCATTTCTACAAAGTGGGTGACGTCCATGCCCCTAACCGTGCGGGCAAAGTTGCACTGTTACGCATAGAAGGTGCTAACCTTGATACTATAAAACGTTCAAAAATACAGCCGGTGCAGGCTGCCTGAAAGACCCACATGAAATATGTTGATGCTGAAGACCTCAAGCCGCGGCTTACCGATGGCAGCGAAATCGCCTTTATAGATGTGCGTGAGCACGGGCAATATGGCGCTGGCCATCCCTTCTTTATTGCTTCCATTCCGTACAGTCAGCTTGAATTACTGGCGGAGATTTTGCTGCCGAACAAGTCGATAGATATTGTGCTTATGGATGATGGTGACGGGGTGGCCGAAAAAGCGCAAGTCAGGCTTGGCGACATCGGATACACGTCCGTTGATATTCTGAAAGGCGGCGTCAAGGCCTGGGTGGAAGCGGGCTTTATGCTGTATGAAGGCGTCAATCTGCCATCAAAAACATTAGGTGAGTTGATTGAACACGTGACCGACACGCCTCGAATTACCGCTGAGCAACTGATGGCGATGATGGAAGGGGATGAGGATTTTATTCTGGTGGACGGGCGGACACCGGAAGAATTCCGCACCATGATGATCGGCAATGGCATTTGCTGTCCAAATGCCGAGCTGGGTCATCGTCTGCCGCAGTTATTATCGTCTGATACCACAAAAGTAATTGTCAATTGTGCTGGGCGCACGCGCAGCATCATTGGTGCACAGGGGCTGATAAATCAGGGTTTTGACAATCCTGTCTTTGCGCTTGAAAACGGAACTCAAGGGTGGGAGCTGGCAGGTTATGAAGTTACCCGAGGCGCTGAGGATAATCTGCCCCATGTTCTTGATGAGGTAACTTTGAGTGCCTCGCGAAAGCGTGCGGCGGATTTGCGGCAAAAATTCGATATCAAACAGATTGACTTATCCATGCTTTTAGCGTGGCAAAAGGATGACACAAGGACAACTTACGTATTTGACATTCGCACAAAAGAAGAATTCATCGCCGGTCATCTGCCCAAAAGCCGACATGCCCCCGGCGGCCAGCTGGTGCAGTCAACCGACAAGCGTGTGGGGGCCAGAGGTGGCCGCATTGTGCTGGTGGATGATACCGGATTAAGAGCGGCGAACTCCGCCGTCTGGCTGCAGCAGATGAGCCATGAAGTCTATGTTCTCAGCCAGGATGTAACCACGCTGGATACGCTTGAACGTGGCACAACGCCGGAAAAAACCGTTGTTGAAAAACTGCCTCAATGCAATATTTTTGAGATGGCAGACAGGCTTAAAAACGGTGCAGTGTTACTTGATCTCAATAAGGCGATGGACTACCGCAAAGGCCATATAGCCGGTTCTCAATGGGCTATCAGGCCACGCCTGGGCGAGTTCGATGAAAAATCAGGTTGTGAATTTATTCTGGTTGCCAGCGACAGACGCGTGGCTGAAGTTGCCGCAATTGACTTAAAAGAGCTGGGGCTGGAAAATCTAAGCTATCTGGCGGGTGATGTTAAAATCTGGGCGCAGGCAGGGCTGGAGATTGTTGCAACACCTGATTTGCCCGCTGATAAAGACTGCATCGATTATCTGTTTTTTACCCACGACCGCCACGTGGGAAATCTTGAGGCAGCACGCGGATATCTCGCCTGGGAACTTGCTCTCATCGATCAACTGGATGAGCAGGAAAGGTCTTTTTACAAACTGGATTATTATTCATCGCGCTCGGCGTAAATCCAGAGCGGGCTCTGTTTGGCCAGCTCCAGTTTGGCCACAGTTACCCGATGCACTTCATCAGGACCGTCGGCCAGGCGCAGGCTGCGGGTTTTTGCCCAGGCGTGCGCCAGCCCGAAATCTTCGCCGACACCACCACCACCGTGCACCTGAATGGCGCGGTCAATCACATCCAGCGCCATTTGCGGGGCAATAACCTTGATCATGGCAATCTCTGAGCGCGCAATTTTATTGCCGACCGTATCCATCATGTAGGCGGCTTTCAGCGTTAACAGGCGGGCCTGTTCGATGTCCATGCGCGAGCGTGCGATAGCGTCAATCACAACGCCTTGCTCGGCAAGCGTTTTGCCAAATGCCACACGGGCTTTGGCGCGGGCGCACATGGCCTCGAGCGATCGCTCGGCAACGCCGATGAGGCGCATACAATGATGAATGCGACCCGGCCCCAATCTGCCTTGCGCAATTTCAAAGCCGCGGCCCTCACCAAGAAGGAGGTTTTCTGCCGGCACGCGCACATTGTCAAAATTGACCTCAAAGTGACCGTGCGGGGCATGGTCATAACCAAAAACCGTCAAGGGTCTGATCAGTGTTACGCCGGGTGTGTCGCGCGGCACCAGGATCATCGATTGCTGGCGGTATTTTTTCGCCTCGGTGTCGGTTTTCCCCATGAAAATGAATATCTCGCAGCGGTGATCTCCTGCTCCCGATATCCACCATTTGCGGCCGTTGATGATATAGTCATCGCCGTCACGCACGATGGTTGATTGAATGTTGGTGGCGTCTGACGAGGCAACTTCAGGTTCTGTCATGGCGAAGGCCGAGCGAATTTCACCGGCGAGCAGGGGTTTGAGCCAGCGGTCTTTTTGCGCCTTTGTGCCGTTTTGCACCAGCACTTCCATATTGCCGGTGTCGGGGGCTGAACAATTGAACACTTCGGGGCCAATGGGTGAGCGCCCCATGATTTCGCACAAGGGTGCATATTCCAGATTGCTGAGACCTGCGCCATATTCAACATCGGGTAAAAACAGGTTCCACAGCCCGGCCTTGCGCGCCATTGCTTTCAGTGTTTCCATAATCGCTGGGGTATGCCAGCGCTCACCTGCCTCAAGTTGCTGCACATAGGTCTTTTCACCGGGGTAAACATGGGCATCCATGAAGGTGAGAAGTTTGGAGCGTAGCTCTTCAACTTTGGTGGAGTAGCTGAAATCCATAATCGTTTTTCCCGGTTAAATTGTTGGATCGGTGGAAACCCTAATGACCAGCTTGCCAAAGTTTCTGCCGCCGAGCAACCCGATGAAAGCATCGGGAGCATTTTCCAGCCCTGCGACAAAATCCTCGCGGTATTTAACCTTGCCGTCTTTAATCCAGTCACCCATGGTGGTTTCAAACTCTGCCTGCTGGCTGGCATAATCCCAGACAATAAAGCCCTGAATATGCAACCTGTTGGTGAGAACAGAGCGCATCAAAAGCGGTATTTTGTTGGGGCCATCGGGCAATGAGGTTGCATTATAGTGGGCAATCAGGCCGCACACAGGCATACGGGCAAAGAAGTTGAACAGCGGCAATACCGCTTCAAGAACCTTGCCGCCGACATTTTCCCAATAGATATCAACGCCATCAGGACAGGCGTTTTCAATATTTTGCGCAAACTCTTTGTCGTGATGATCGATACAGGCATCAAATCCCAGTTCGCGCACGACAAAATCGCATTTTTCACGACCTCCGGCGATACCGACCACGCGGCAGCCTTTGATCTTGCCTATTTGGCCGACAGCCGAGCCAACCGCACCCGAAGCTGCGGCGACTACCAAAGTTTCGCCCTCTTTTGGCCTGCCTATGTTTGATAATCCGGTGTAGGCCGTCATCCCGGGCATGCCCAAAATTCCCAGTGCAGTGGAGACGGGCGCCTGGGAGGCATCCAGTTTGCGCAGACCTTTGCCGTCGCTGAGTGCATATTCCTGCCAACCCAGATATCCAAAGACAATATCACCCTCACTAAATCCGGGATTTTTACTGGAAATGACTTCGCCGACAACACCGCCTTCCATAACCTCGCCAATACCAACCGGCTTGGCATAAGATTTTGCCTCATTCATGCGCCCGCGCATGTAGGGGTCGAGGGAAAGATATATGGATCGCACTACCACCTCACCATCGCCTGGCGTCGGGATGGCTGTTTTGACAAGCCTGAAGTCGCTTTTTGTCGGCGCACCTTGTGGGCGGGCAGCCAGAGTGATCTGGCGATTAACATCTGTGCTCATAAGAACCTCTAGGGACGGGTTTTCTCCAGGACTTGCTAGACATCTGGAAGGGTTGTGATTATTATGAAGTTTCGCCAAGCAAAATCAAGTTTCAATAATGGAAACATCTGAATGAGTAATCTGGTCGCATATGAAATCCATGGTGCCATCGCCCTGATTGCACTAAACAGTCCACCGGTCAACGCCATGGGGGTTGGGGTGAGGCAAGGGCTTGTTGATGCACTGGCACAGGCACAAAATGATGACAGTATATCCGCGATTGTTTTGATCGGGCGTGGGCGCTGTTTTTGCGGCGGGGCTGATATTCGCGAATTTGGCAAGCCACGACTGCAGCCTTATTTGCGCGATATTATTGATCAGCTCGAAGCCTGCGAAAAACCGGTGATTGCCGCCATCCACAAAACCGCTATTGGTGGTGGCTGTGAACTGGCGCTGGGGTGCCACTACCGGGTTGGCGATATCTCCGCCAGTTTCGGCTTGCCGGAGATAAAACTGGGTCTGTTGCCCGGTGCGGGCGGCACGCAGAGATTGCCCAGATTGATAGGCATTGAAGCTGCCTTAGACGTGATTTTGAGCGGTGATTTTGTTGCAGCGGAAAAAGCCAGGGAACTAGGCTTTCTCGATCAGATCATTTCCGGCGATCTGGCTCGAGGTGCGATTGATTTTGCCAACCGGTTAATTGCCGAGGGCAAGGGTGCGCGCCCGGTTCGCCAGATGAAAATCAATACTGACGGTGCGGAAGAGATTTTTGCTGCCGCTCGTAAAAAGACCGCCCGGCGCGCCCGTGGGTTGATTGCGCCCGAACGCTGTATAGCCGCGGTGGAAAGTGCTGTTACAGGTACGATTCAAGAGGGTCTTGACCTTGAGCGCACATATTTTGATGAACTGGTGCAATCGGATCAGTCAAAAGCTCAGCGCCATTTGTTTTTCGCCCAGCGCCAGGCCCACAAGGTTCCCGGTGTGCCGGCAGACACTCAAGCGCGCGAGATAAAATCAACGGCGGTTGTTGGCTGTGGCACCATGGGGCGCGGCATCACCATGGCTATGGCAAACGGCGGGTTGCCGGTAATTGTGCTCGAAGCCAACCGCGAAGCTCTGGACAAGGGAATGGAGCTGGTGCGCGATACCTATGCTGGCAGTGTCAAACGCGGCAGCCTGTCTGCGTCAGGCATGGAGGCGCGTCTTGAGCTGATAAGCGGCACTACAGATTATGCTGACCTGGCCGGTGCCGATATTGTTATTGAGGCAGTGTTTGAGGATATGGATCTGAAAAAGCAGATTTTTTCGAAACTCGATCAGGCCTGCAAAGCGAGTGCAATTCTTGCCACCAACACATCGTCTCTTGATATCAATGAAATTGCCGCTGCCACCAGGCGGCCCGAAAATGTTATCGGCACGCATTTTTTCAGCCCGGCGAACATCATGAAGCTTATGGAGAATGTGCGTGGGGCTGAGACTGCGGCCGATGTCATTGCCACAGTGATGAAGCTTTCCAAAACCATCAACAAGGTTGGAGCCATGGTTGGCGTCTGTGACGGCTTTGTCGGTAATCGTATGCTCTATGCCTATCGGACCCAGGCGGAATTTCTCCTCGAGGAAGGCGCGCTTCCCCATCAGATTGACAAGGTGATTTATGATTTCGGTTTTCCTATGGGCCCGTTTGCCATGGGGGATCTTGCCGGGCTTGATGTGGGTTATCAGGTGCGTCAGCACCGGCGCAAGACGCGACCGTCCAATGATCGTTATTCGTTTATTGCTGACCGTATTGTCGAAATGGACCGCTTTGGCCAGAAGAATAACAAGGGCTGGTACCTCTATGAAAAAGGCAGCCGCACACCGCAACCCGACCCGGAAATTGAAACGCTGATTACCGGAATTTCAGCAGAGCTGGGTATCACCCGGCGTGACATCAGCGACGCCGAAATTCTCGAACGCTGTATGTATACTTTAATCAATGAAGGCGCAAAACTTCTGGGTGAGAACATTGCCAGCAGACCGAGTGATATCGATCTCATCTGGGTCTATGGCTACGGGTTTCCTGTCGGCAAAGGCGGACCAATGTTTTATGCTGATCATATCGGTATCGAAACAATCCTTAATGCTATGAACAAGCTTTATCAACAACATGGTGAAATGCTCAAGCCCGCGCCCCTTCTGGAGGAGCTGGCCGGAGCTGGAAAATCATTTGCGGATTTGCAAGGTTAGGATTACGAAAATGAACGAAGCGGTAATTGTCTCCACGGCGCGCACCCCCATCGGCAAAGCATTTCGTGGCGCGTTCAACAAAACACATGGTGCGACCCTTACCGGCCATGTGATCAAGCATGCAGTGGAGCACGCCGGGTTAGACCCGGAGGAAATAGAAGACGTTATCATCGGTTGCGGCTATCCTGAAGGTGCAACCGGCAAGAACGTTGCCCGGCTGGGCGCTTTTCGCGCCGGACTACCCGTCACTACATCAGGCACCACAGTTAATCGGTTTTGCTCCTCCGGCCTGCAGGCCATCGCCATGGCAGCGCAGCGGGTGGTGATGGATAAGGTTCCGGCGATCGTTGCCGGGGGTGTCGAGAGCGTCAGCATGGTGCAGCCTCATTTGAACCGTACATATTTTGAAGAAGACTGGCTGATGCAGCACAAGCCTGAATTGTGGATGGCGATGATTGACACCGCTGACATTGTGGCAAAGCGATATGGCGTATCACGTGATGCCCAGGATGAATATGCGCTGCAAAGCCAGCTGCGCACAGCTTCGGCTCAGGAAAACAATTGTTTCGATGCCGAAATAACTCCGTTGACAAGCCTTAAGGAGGTCAAAAACAAAGAGACGGGAGAAGTTTCCCAACAGGAAGTCACGCTGGAAAAAGATGAGGGCAACCGCCCGGGCACGAATTTCGAGGGCCTGTCGGGGCTCAAACCGGTCATGGGTGAAGGCGGGTTCATTACCGCCGGCAATGCCAGCCAGTTATCCGATGGTGCGTCGGCCTGTGTGGTGATGGATTCAAAGCTCGCAGAACAGCGCGGGCTGGAACCACTTGGCATCTTCAAGGGTTTTGCTGTCGCCGGTTGTGAGCCGGACGAGATGGGAATTGGTCCGGTGTTTGCGGTGCCGCGATTGCTGCAGCGTTTTGGCCTTAAAACCGACGACATTGACCTGTGGGAGCTCAATGAAGCCTTTGCCGTTCAGGTGCTTTATTGCCGCGATAAGCTGAGAATTCCCAACGAGCGGCTCAATGTAAATGGTGGCTCAATCTCAATCGGCCATCCATTTGGCATGACCGGCGCACGCCTTGCCGGTCACATATTGATAGAAGGAAAGCGGCGCAAGGCCAAACATGTGATCGTCACCATGTGCATCGGCGGCGGAATGGGGGCTGCTGGCCTGTTTGAAGTGGTTTGAACGGGTTTGGTTATGAATAACTGCCGATGGTGGTGCCGCCATCAATTACCAGGGTTTGACCGGTAATAAAATTTCCGGCAGGTGCGGCAAGAAACACTGCCGCCCCGGCGATGTCTTCGGGTTCTCCCAATCGCCCGATGGGGTATGAAGCAATCGCCCGGGCCTTGGCTTCAGGGTTCTCCCACAAGGTGCGGGCAAAATCGGTGTGCACCAGCCCCGGTGCAATGCAGTTGCTGCGGATATTTGCGGGGCCCCATTCCACCGCCAGATTGCGCACCAGTTGCATGTCTGCGGCTTTTGACAGACCATAGGCACCCAGCTTGTCGTTACCTTTTAATCCGGCGATGCTGGAAACGACTATAACCACCCCGTCTTTGCGCGTCGCCATCTGTGGCAACACCATATTGCACAGCCACAGATTGGATTTGACGTTGGTGTTCATGATCTTGTCGTAAGCCTCATCGGGAATTTCAGCCAGGGGGCCGTAATAGGGATTTACAGCGGCATTGCAGACCAGAATGTCGATGCGCTGCCACTTGTCCAGAGTTGCGTTAACGAGGGCCTGAAGCTGGTCTTTGTGCGAGATATTGCAGGCGTGCGCCAAAGCTTCTCCACCGGCATCATTGATCTGCGCGGCTACGTCTTTGCACATATCTTCTTTGCGGCTGGATATAACCACTTTGGCACCGGCTTGCACAAAGGCCTGTGCGATCGCCTTGCCAATGCCTTTGGTCGAGCCGGTGATTAGGGCTACTTTGCCACTCAAATCAAAAAGCCTATGAAGCTGCATCATTTGCACTCAATCGCCATCGCTGGAACATTATTGGTGCCAGACACAAGACCAGTAAAATGCCGGCAGCGATGGTTTTATCATAATTGCTCCAGGGTATTAACCCGCCACCCGGTGTCGCCAGCAACAGTCCTGCGGCAAGAATGCCCAGACGCAGCGGCCATTGCCACAAGGCCCGGGTGCAAAGATCGCCAATGAATATCAAATAGCCCTGCAATGCGCTGGACACTAAAGTGATGCCGATGATCGCGAACATGAATGTCATGGCAATATGGCTCACTGTACCCTTGAGTATGAAGGCCGGGTCAAGGACAAAGAAAAACGGCACAAAATAAATAATGCTGCCCAGCCGCATGGCTTCAAAGCCGGTTCTTATGGGATTGGCCTTGGCGATTGTTGCAGCTGTGTACGCACCCAGCGCCACTGGCGGGGTGATGTAGGAGACCATGCCCCAGTAAAAGATGAAGAGGTGCGAGGCCAGCGGATCAAGGCCGCCCTGAATGAGGGCGGGGGCAAGAACAATGGCGAGAAATATGTAGGCGGCTGTCACCGTCATGCCGATGCCCATGATGAAGCTGGTGAGCGCGCCCATGAACAGCAATACTATTGTATTGCCGCCAGCCAGAAACACCAGATCATTGACGAAGGTTCCAGCCATGCCGGTAACGGAAAGCGCACCGACGATGAGGCCGACGCCGGCCAGCAGAGCTGTGATCTCGGCCAGCAGTGTGCCGGTGGCAAGAATGAAACCTTTTAACTCAGCCCAACCCCATTTTTGCGATGAGGTTACCTGGTTTATGATAATCAAAAGCAGGGTGGCATAAAACGGTGCCAGAACCTCGCGCTTGAGATAAACCAGCATGACGATGAGCAGGACAAATACTGCGATGAAATGCCAGCCTTTGCGCATGGTTTCACCAATTCGCGGCAGCTCCGAACGTGGCATACCCGGCATTTTATTGCGCGCTGCATAAGAATCAATCTGCACAAACAAGGCAAAGAAATACAGGACTGAGGGAATGATCGCTGCAATCGCGATGGTGGCGTAAGGAATTTCCAGAAAGACCGCCATGATAAAGGCGGTGGCGCCCATAATCGGTGGCATTAACACCCCGCCAGTTGATGCGCAGGCCTCAACACCAGCAGCATAAGACGGGCGAAATCCCGATCGTTTCATTGCCGGAATGGTCATGGCCCCGGTTGTCAAAACGTTGGAGATAACACTGCCACTCATGGAACCCATCAGGCCGCTGGCAAAAATTGCGACTTTGGCCGGGCCCCCGCGCACATGGCCGAGGAGGGCAAAGGCGAGGTTAATGAAAAACGCGCCGCCGCCGGTTTTCTGCAAGGCCACACCGAAGATCAAAAAGCCGATGACCAGATTGGCCAGTGCGCGCATGGGGATGCCAAGCACGCTTTCGTTGCTCAATATGTGATAAACAGCGGTGTCGGCAAGAGTGCTGGAGAGGCCGGAAATGGGGCCGGGCATCTTGTCGGCTATGAGCGGGTAAAACGATACAATCGCAACAACGATAAACAACGATGTTCCACCTGCCCGCCTTGTAACTTCAAGCATGAGCAACCAGAACACATAAGAGGCATAGACCATGTAATCGGGTGCGCCAAACTCCCAGCCCTTGTCCAGAATTTCCTTGCTCTTGGTCATGATGAAAACCGTGACAATCAATGTCAGGAAAAACAAAGCCCAGTCATACAGAGGCACCCTGGTGCGGGATGCTTTGGCGGTTGCCGGAAACATGATGAATACGAGGGGAACAAACAGGCTGATCAATGCGTATTGGTAGTTATTGTCGAGGATGGTGAGGCCGATAAAAAAGCCCAGGTTAAAGAACTGGTTGACGGCCAGCCCCACGCCAAAAACTGTAAAGACCAAAAGGCACGTCTGCCAGTTGGCAGAAAGCTGGCGGTAGCGGCCTGGAGCCGCTTCCGCCTTTTTGTCATTGTGGTCGCTTCCGTCCGTCACGGGGTCATGCCGGCATCCATGAGAGCTGCTTTGCGGACCTTGAGCCATTCTGTTTTATAGGCATCATCATCCGCAATGTTTTTGTCCTTCATTGTCACCCAGGCGGCAGCGAGCACATCCTGACGTTTGATCAAGCCATCATTGTTCTTTTGCATATCATCTGTCCAAACGCCGATTTCTTTCCAGTATTTAACTGCGGCGCGAGCATGAGGCACAGCCCATTTAAAGGATTGCCTTTCGGTTGCCCAGCCGGTTAAGGCAGCCATGGAATCCTTATAGTCGGGAAATGTCACATTTATCGCCTTGGTCATCGAATAGACCAGTTTGGGATCCTGATCAGCCATTGCAATCAGGATCGGATACGGATAGCCCGCACCTTCCAGTGGCGTTTCCTTGGAAATGTTGCCGGAGCCGATAGTGGCGGTATGCGGCAGAATATAGGGTGCCACTTTTTTCAAACGCGCCCAGCCCTCGGTATCACTCAGCGGCATTGCCGGCCAGTAAATCCCGCGTGGAGAAGCTTCCAGTTTGCGGGTTGGACCTGAAACCGTGGAGGCAAATGCAGCATCCACCTGACCGGAAACCATGCCCTTCCACGACGCGCCATAGCCGGGGAATTCAACCTTTTTTACGTCATCCCAGGTCAGATTGGCGAATGCGAGAATAGCTTCCATGCCAATATTGAGAGCATCCGAGCCAATGACATAGGCAACCCGTTTTCCCTTGAGATCAGCGTAGGTTTTGATGTTTGCATCTTTTGCCGTACCAACCTGAAGATTGGCATCGGACGCTGCTGAAATCAAAAGCCTGAGTTTCATCGGGCCCCATTCACGTGCGGCAAACAGTGAAATACCCTCAGAGGCAAAGTAAGTTGCACCACCATTGGCAACAAACTGGACCTTGCCTTTTTTCAAAGGCGTGAGGCGTGAAATATCATTCTTGCCGGGAATGACACGCAGGCTGACCCCGTATTTATCTTTCAAGGCCTTGCCGATGGCAACAGCCTGATTATATCCCGTCGTGCCGGTGTTATACGCTGACCAGGCAATTGTCGCAGGCAGCTTCACCTCAGCCGCCAGCGCCTGGCCCATGGATGCGCCCGCCACGATTACCGCGGCTGCAACATATTTTAGATTACCGTAATTCATATTATCCCTCCTTGTCTATCGCCCTGTTTATAACCGTTTTTCGGTCCTGGCAAAAATTTCCATTCTGCATAGCAGAATTAAGTTTTGCATTTTTAAATGCACCGTGTAAAGGAAATCAGTGAGTAACGGCCAATTTTTAAACAGCCTCTGGTGGGAGAGTTCTTCATGCAGGATAAAATAGACGGTTTGCAGGCGATGCTTGAACCGCACTCCGTGGCGATTATCGGTGCTTCTGACGACCCGGCGCGCATCGGTGGGCGACCGTTGCGCTATATGCGCGATGGTGGCTTTCGTGGTGCGCTTTACCCGGTCAACCCCAACCGCAGCGAGGTCCAGGGCATACCGGCTTTCGCGTCAATTCTGGATGTGCCTGAAGCCGTTGATTGCGCCATCATAGCGGTGCCGGCAAAAATCGTTGCCCGGACAATTGAAGACTGTGCTGGCATGGGGGTTAAATCGGTTATTGTGTTCAGCGCCGGATTTGCCGAAACAGCAACCGGCGAGGGCGAAAAGATGCAGGCGCAACTGGCTGAAATTGCCAGCCGCACCGGAATTCGCATTCTGGGCCCGAACTGTCTGGGACTTTTAAGTTTCAAATCGCGTTTCTTTGCGACGTTCTCAAGCACCGGAGATGGTGGCTATACCGAGCCCGGCCCGCTTGCCATTATCTCGCAAAGCGGAGCTTACGGCACCCATCTTTATGCGGTTGCGCGCAGCTGGGGCTTAGGCGTAGCCCAGGTTATCACCACGGGAAACGAGTGTGATGTCACGGTAGCTGAATGCATTGGCTGGGCGGCACTCGACGATGATGTCAGGATAATCGCGGCCTATGCCGAAGGCACCAGGGATGGGCCTGCCCTTATTCGAAGTCTCGAGTTGGCGCGCGCCAACAACAAGCCCGTGATTTTCATGAAAGTAGGCAGAAGCGAGGAAGGTGCCGCGGCCGCAGCCTCTCATACTGCGTCTTTGGCCGGTGCCGATGAAATCTACGAAGCCGTGTTCAGGCAACATGGGGTGTTCAGGGCTGATACGACCGAAGAAATGCTGGATATCGCTTACGCCTGTACCGCAGGTATCTATCCTGCCGGAAACAAAATCGGACTTGTAACACTTTCCGGTGGCGTCGGTGTTCAAATGGCAGATCATGCCAATAAGGTGGGGCTGAATGTGGCACCCATGCCGGAAGCGGCCCAGGCCAAGTTGAAATCGGCTTTGCCGTTTGCCGCACCGCGTAACCCGGTGGATACCACAGCGCAGATATTTAATGACCTGTCCCTGGTGGGGAAAAATTTTACCATTATGCTCGATGAGGGCGGATATGATGTTTCAGTGGCATTTTTTACTGTTGCCGCAGCCTCGCCCTATATCGTTGAGCCTTTGTTGCAGGAACTCGATGAGTTGCGCCAGCGGTTTCCTGACAAGCTGATTATTCTTTCAATCATGGGGCCGGATGACATCATGGCGCGCTATCGCCAGGCCGGGTATCTGATATTTGAAGACCCGTGCCGGGCCATATCAGCAGCGGCGGCGCTGGTACATTTTGGCATGAGCTTTAGCAGGAATATTGAAACGGTAGTGGAACAATCAACCTCTGACAATACGCGACAGGACCTTGGTACACAGGCATTAAGCGAATGGGCTTCGCGCGAGTTTCTTGAATATGCGGGTTTACCGGTGGCTGAAGGCAGGCTTGCAACCAGCGCCGAAGAAGCGGCTGCTATTGCCGGGACATTTGGTGTTCCGCTGGCGATGAAAATCAATGGTGCTGACATTTCTCATAAAACCGAAATCGGCGGAGTTGAACTTAACGTTGCCGTAG
>CAZVAZ010000016.1:0-26455 GCA_964625235.1 uncultured Hyphomicrobiales bacterium | reverse complement strand
AGATCACAAATGATTTGGAAACCCCTGTTGAGTCAGAATTAAATGCGTTTGGTATGAGATGATTAAATACTTAGCATTCTCAGTCGTAGTTTTTATTTTTGCTGCTCAAAATTCAGTAGCAGCTTGCGAGTATTGTACGGATGAAATTTTGCTCAATCAAAAGCTGGCAGAATGTTTTGCCTCCCGTGCAGACAGTGAACTAGCGAAATTAAAGGCATCCCGCCTCCCGGCCACTATGGTAAATCTGGGCTCATGTTCCGAAACCAAGTCTCCGTCACGCGGGGGGCAGGCGGTTCCAGGAGCGGGAAGTGAAAGCCGCCCCTTAAATTTCACCTTTTTACTCGATGAGGATGGATTGCGATGTCTGGCCGCATTCGTTCGCAATTCCAAAGTAAAATGGACGCCGAACGCATTGTTCCGACGAAATGTTGAATGTGCTCCACGTGACAACTGAACGCGATTTTATCACAGTGCAAGCAAGCGAAACGCTTGATTCGCCAACGAGCGATGTTTCTATTCTGGAAGATCAATTGCCGGATGACCAGGACTTGCACGATGTACAATTAGATGAAACAGTTGAAACGAAAGAACAGCCCACTAACCCATGGTTGAAGGTGGAGAGAATAGTTCGTCTTTTGGCAAGTCTGGGTGTGCTTGCTGTCGCAGCAATGGCTTTTTTGGAGTATCGCAATAGCAACGCAGACCTTAAACGCAACCGATCACTTGTCATGGTCAGTGAATGGAATGACAAAGGGTTTACCGAAAAATTTCGCAGAGTTGCGACATTTGTCGAAAGCAAGAGAAAGAATGGTGAATTAGTTCCAAAAGATTTGCCCGAAAATATGCAATTTGAAGGCAAGAAAAACCTGGGAAAGAAGTGGGCACAGGAAATACGCTCAAGAGCTGATTTCGCGAACAAACGATTGGATGATGACATCGACACCATAACTTTGTTCTTTTCCCGTATGGAAATTTGTGCCGCGGCACAATTGTGCGACCGGGAGGTCTTGAAAGCCTATTTTCAAACCGAAGTCATAAGTTTTTGGGCCTATTTCCGCGGCTATGCTAAACAACGTCAAATTGATGGTTACAGTGCCTACGGAAGCTTGGTTGACCGATTATATGCCAGTTTTCGGTCCGGTTCGAATGGCGCCACGAAGTAATGCTTGCGACCCGCAACACCGCCTTCGGGACTTTAGCGTTGATATTCGCATTTTTGATAATGCCATCTGCAATCGCCGCATCTTTCTCAAAAACCGAGAAAATCGAAATACAATACGCGTTGCAGAGCATTGAATATCTGCGAGATACGCCTAACGGAAAATTTGGCCGCCGTACCAATGAAGCGATCCGCCAGTTCCAGCATGACTTCGGCTTCAGGGCGACCGGGCGGCTGACATCAAAAGAAGCTGAATTCCTGGTTCGACTGCCAGATATCGTGTCAAAAACCAGTCTGGTAAAAGTTGGCGCATCAATGCTGGCACCCAATAAAGAATTGCCCGATGCTATATTCTCCGGTTCTTCCTTTAGACCAGATCGGAACATTTTTTCATCCGGGCCCCATTATCTGGCGGTTCGAATTCAACAGGCATATAACAACAACAACCAGTATCGGAAATCAGATTACGAGCGAAAAAATGCCAAAGTCAGGGAATGGTTCAAAAGGGCCGAACTTATCGCTGCCAGGAGCAACAACCTGTTCAGCCGGGCTCTTCTTCAAGTTGATAATCTTTTCAAGCAACACGATCCAATATCCGTAATTATTCCTGCATTGAATAGAATTGTCACTCAAGGCGAACTAAACTCATATGACCCATTTTACGTGTCTCGCGTATTCGCCTCGTTCGATTTTCATTTCAAGCCAGAGAAATGTTCCACAGACGCCTACAGACTGGCGATGTATCCCCTGGCAATAAGGGCATTAGGACTGTTCAACGACAAAAACACCAATTTCGCGGCTCTGGGTAAGTTGGTTGGAAAATTGATTAAATGTGCGCCCGACGGCGCGCTGAACAATCTTCATGATCTCTACATATCACTCGGACGATCTGTTAATTCGCGAGCCTATGCAATTGCATTGCGCCAAAAAGCACTGTGGGCACAACAGCAGGGCAAACCTGCTCTTTCAAAAGAATTATTTATAGCGATGCATAAGGTAATTTTGTCTGATGTTCCCGGTGGCTATGCCTATTTCGATACTTCATCGAGTGTGTCGGGAGATACTGATTTTCAAATCCTTATGAACTTGGGCCTGGAGAGCCTCGTTGATTATTCCATTCAGGAAGTGCTCACTGAAGTGCGATCAATGACCAACAAAAGCTGGGTCTTCATCAGCTCAATGCAAGAATTTGCCGCTTCATTGGACAGCATCGGAAAATATCGGGAAATGGATGAAGTTGTTGCCACCACAGTAGACGATGGTGGGTTGTACTTAGGCTATCACGCTGTGGCCTCGGAATTGTGGGAAGGAGGAAAACGAGATCAAGCTTTGAGTATCTTAAAAAGAATTATTCCCCGAGCTCAACGACAGGGCACTGGTGCAGGCGAAGGAAATATGCGCATCGCACTGGCTGGTTACTTAGTAAAAAAGGGCGATTATCGAGATGCCGAGAAAGCATTGAATGACCTGTCCATTCGTTTGCCAAAGCTTTCTAACAGAGAAGTGCTGAAATCTCAAGCACAGCGTATTCGTTCAAAACTTCTGTTATCAAAAAGCCAGGCGCTTCCTCCAGCGGTCGCGTTTGTAACGGGATTCAAACAGTACATTTTGCGAGCATGCCAAGTGAATGGCAATGACCCGAATCTTTGGCGAATCAAACCTGAATTAGATTACTTGGCCATATCCAATGATCCGTCGTATGCGGCAGCGGTAAGACGCGTCAGATTGTTGGACACCATGCTTGCCTGTCCAACCGGAAACTATGTTATCCCCCAAGAGTATCGATTGGTGTGCACCTTCATGGCACAACAAGGTCGACGAGCAGATTTCAGAAAATTATTTCGAAAACTGATTGCCCAGCGCACTACCGGCACCGGATATTACAGCGATTATTTGTTGGTTTGCGGAATGGGATTGGCGTCAGCCAATCGTCTTGAATGGGTCACAGAAATTAGAACGGAATTCGAAGATCTTTTGCAATACAAGGACGTTGAGTTGCTGTATTTCGCAACATTGCAGCCCTCAATCAAGAAAACATGGCTAGCAAAGCGATTTAAGAATCGCCCGGCGCCAGATAACACGAGTTGGGACGAAGATCGATTGGAAATTGAAAAGTCATCAAATGATCCAGAACTGCCAAAACTCGTCAAAGAATTGAGAGCAACCTTTTTAATCTTGAACTCTGGTGCCTCGGCAAATAATGACCAAATTTCTGAACTCACCAAAGTCAGCTATAATCTCGGCCTCGGTTATGAAAGCCTTGGATTATATACGCTTGCAGAAGTTTTTTACGGCTTTGATCGTGAATTTGTAATTCAAAAAAATAGGCGCGGGAGTGCCGTCGATCTTGTGAAAGTTCTGTATGACCGTCAGGAAACACAAACCCGATTAGCATTCGGACGATTGAATTATAAACGCGGGGCTTATGATGAGGCCAAAGGCTTTGTTTACCCAATCGTCAATGCAACGTTGGAGCTTCTCAAAATCGGTGATTTGTCATCCCGAGGAGCTTTGCAGCAGTGGTCAGTGAGGTTGCGCGGTTTCTTCGAACTGTATCTGAAACTTAACACTGTTTCAGATTATATTCCGGAGAATCCTTCAACATTTTTAGCCGCTCAGCAATATTTGCATGCTGCCAGTTCAGGAGCGAGTGTCGCCAATTTACAGGCACGCCTTGCCAGCCGCGACCCACAATTGGCACGCCAGTATCAAGATACCCGGCGGAAACTGCGTTTGGCTTTTTCCGGCAATGAAACTGGTGCAAGACAACAGAGTGCTGTGAAGTTGCAGAGTGATTTACAGAGCCTGGAGGAGCGCATTAAAGATGTCGATCCGGATTTCTTTTTGTTTGGAAGCAATCAAATTAAATCCGTTGAAGAAGTTATGAAATGGGCGACTGAGAAAAGTTCCAGCGTGCTGATTATAAGCCAGCTGGATGATCGAAGCATCCTCTCATTTATCGATGGATCTGGCGTGCGGATAAAATCCGTTATGCAATCACGCCGAATAATTTCCGATAAGATTAATTCGTTTAGGAACACCATTCTTGGCGGCGGCGAGATGAATGCGGCGCAGTCTTACGGGCTATATAACGACCTGCTCGGTTGGGCAATTGGGAGCGGCCCGGTACCACCGCGACTGCATATTGTTATTGATGGTTCTTTTGCTTCGCTTCCTTTTGGTGCGTTGTTTACAAAACGCGAAGGCGGGCCAAGTTCATATCTCGGAAGGTTGTCGGCAATGACTTTATCACCTTCTGTTTCAGCGCTTTTTTCACAATCAATTCCCCGCGCTTCGGCCACTGCGCGAAAACCGTTTTTTGGCATTGGCAATCCGGATTTCAAGACCGGAAACCGAGAGCGTCGTGTTGCTTTATTGGGCACTACCGCTTTCCAAGTAGCACTCCCTGAGACGGAAGCCGAAGTACGCTTCCTGGCGTTGAGTCTTGGTGCCAATCCATTAACGGACACCCTCGTCGGTGCGGATGCCTCAGAGGCTTCTATTTCAATGCTAAACCGTGAAAACAAATTGTCGGAATACAACATCATTTCGTTTGCCACTCACGGTATCCTTTCTTCACAATCAGGCAAACTCCAGGAACCAGGCCTGGTTCTTTCGCTACCAAAGCCCAACCAATCGGAAGACGGCATTTTAACTGCCAGTGAAATCTACGAGTTACGTCTGAATGCAAGTTTAGTCATTTTGTCGGCTTGCAATACCGGAACGATTGAAACGGAATTTGGACTTTCTGGATTGTCAGAGCTTTCTCAGGCGTTCTTTTACGCAGGTGCGCGCGCACTCATGATTACCCATTGGGAAGTGGACAGTGGGGCTGCGGCTGAATTGGTGGGGCAGATAGCACGTATTCGTTCCGGCAGACCCAGCTTGACTTATGCAGAGGCTTTGAGAATTTCGATTGATTCCATATTTCGAGATAGCAACCTCGCATCATACCGGCAACCTAAATTCTGGGCGTCTCATTTTCTGCTCAAAGGTTGAGGTAACCATTTGAATGCGGCAGAGTTATAATCACCAGTCATAAGTGCAATATTTTCGCATTATTTACATTTCACCATCACCAAAGTATTTCGTGGTAATTGGTTTTTATCTATTAGATACCATTTAACGTTTAACAGGAATCCCAATGATCGGGAAATAAATTCCGGTCCCGTCATATTTCCGATTTTGCTATCACAGTTCGTCGAAAAAAGATTGTTTGCGCGAATGATGTCGGAAATTAACAGGCTTAGTCTCAGGAAAGTTATTGACCAATTTGCGTCTCATGGGCGCTATCACTTTGACGTTAGAGACATTCAAACGAAACGTGGGGTGTCCGATGCCGCAATCTACTCTGCACTAAACCGTCTTTCAAAGCAGGGTTTGATAGCATCACCTTTGTTGTCAGCAAGAGAGTTGCGCAAGTTCAAACCCAGATGGTCAGCACACCGCGTGGGACTCTGAAAATCTCATCTACTGAGGCAACGGCTGTAGATTTGGTTGGATATCCAGCTGGCGGCTTAGATATGGTTGCGACCCTGTTATCGGAACTGTCCGACCGGATTGATCCGCGACTTCTCAGACAAGCAGCTGAGATCATGCCCACTACCTGGGCTCAACGATTGGGCTATTTGATGGAGCTGGGCGAGGGAGCTGAAAAGACGGTTCATTTGAAAATGTTGGTTGCCGATAAAGCCCGCGACTGCACCGCTTTGTTGCCGGGGTCACCTCATTTGTCAGCAAACCGGTCAAAGGAATGGAAGCTTTTCATCAATGCCAAAGTGGAGCTCGAGTTTTGATCCCCAAAGACTACATTACCGAATGGCGCAGGCAAACACCATGGGTTTTGGACGGTGTTGAGGCGAAGTTTTCGACTGTTGCCAGATACTATTAGAATAGATAAAATTACAAGATCGCCAATCAGGATCTTATGGTATTTGAATTTTGAGTAATATAGCAGAAATCTTTCATCATCCCGCAGAGGGTGTTCTTTTAAAAATTTGGTTGGAGCTTGACTATGATTGGTTGGCGATTGCCATTCCACTCAAATTGCCATGTGTTCCCGTGCCGTATATTTTGAATGATGTGGGGACGGAAGGCTGCCAGGCAGCAACCGTTGGAGTATCTGGTAGAAGGATAGAGAAGCCCGTTGCCTCCGCTGCGCAGGATGCTTTCAGCTAGAGCTTGACCAGCAGGGTAAGCGGTTTTTGAGTCTGGCTGGAGAAATTCCTGTTTGCCGATATCGTTGAGATTATGAAACTTCGTCGTAAATCCGGCCAAGAGCTCACGATAGGCGGTGATGTTTTCATAAATACCGACATTGTCCAGTTCGTTTGTCAGATGATACGCAACTTCCGCCTGGCTGGTTTCAGCGGCATTGTCGCCATAGGTTGCGTACCAGGCACCACGTTTGACTGAGTTGAAACGGTTGCCTGTTGAGCGCGTATAGCAAAAAGCTGCATTCACATATGTCCAGCCGGGCCCGTGGATTTCGGTGAGCAGCTCATCCGGGCTAACACCCGGAGGCACGGCCACGAGTGTGTTATGACGTGGCGATGTCATCGTCTCGATGTCTTCAAGGATGTTTAAGTCGTCATCATCGTCTGCCAACGGTGAGAGAGCAGGCTCATCAATATAGGCAGTTGAAATTAATCGGATTGTTGTTTGCTCGGTGAAGTCAACAATCTGGATTTCAGCGGGATCAATCAAATGCCACCCCTTAAGGCGTCAATATGTTGGCGAACCGACATCATGGCCGGGATGCCGCCAGCAATCATAACCTGTACCGGCGTCTGGCCATTGAAACCCGGTCCCTGGTTGGCGGTCTTGGTCCATCCATAGGTGAGGGGACCATTAAATAACAGACGCAACCCTTTGAATATTCCGATAATCAGGCTTGCTCTGGTGACTTTATCCTGATCAAGGCGACCTTTGTAAGCCCCCACCTTCATGCGGTTCCAGGTGGCAATGGGTACGTCAAACAAATCGGCAGCTTCCTGATTTGTCAGCTTCCATGCATCAGCCGTTCTTACAATCGCTTTCGTAATAGCGGCAATCTTGCTGGCTTCAACAATCGGATGAACCGATTGGTCATGGGTATTATCGTGTACAGCGAGGGACAAAGAAATATCTCCATATGAACTATTTAAACATATCATATGATACAAATACTGCATTGTCAAGAAAAATACGCTCTATGCGATTTCTCTATTCATGGCGTTGGCAATCTTTGCCCCTATCTCATCAGATGCCTGTCGAAGTGGGCTCGTATCCAGATGAGCGTAGCGTTGTGTTGTTGCCGCCTGCTTGTGACCCAACAAGGCACCGACAATCGGCAATCCCATTCCAGCACCTGCACCAACCGAAGCAAAACTATGTCGAAGATCATGCAGACGCAGATCTTCTGCACCGGCATGACGCCGGATTGCGCGCCACGGTTTGTTCAAATCCGCTCTGGGAGCATCAGAAAACTCAGATGGGAAAACATATTGGCCACTTTGATCCTGGCATCGCAGGATTTCCATGGCAACCTGATTCAAAACAACGGTGCGCGCTCCCGTCTTACTGTCTGCAAGAAAGAGTAGGCCGCGTTCAAGGTCAACTTCAGGCCAGGTGAGATTGAGAATCTCGCGCAAGCGACATCCTGTGAACATCAACAAGCGGATAGTATCGGTAGCGCCTTTGGGGAAAACTGTTTTTTGATCTCCCGGTTTAACCGTGTGTTTGGAAACGGGTGTATCTGGAGGTAGATCCCACGGGATTCCATCAGATTCAGCAAGCTCTAAAGCTGCACCAAGTCGCATGAATTCCTTTTCTGAGAGATAACGAATGCGAGGTGTTTCTTTAAAAGACTTGATCCTGTTGGTTGGGTTATATCCTTCTTCGACCGTTTTTGAAGAAAGTTGAATAAAGACAGAACTGGCTTGTTGTGCTGCTTCCAGCTTTCTTTCTGTTTCCGCAACAATATCGAAGCTGTTTTGGTGATACTCCGGAATTGTTTTTCCTTGAAAGTTGGGGGTTTGTCCGCCTGCCTTTATCACATGGTGCCTCATTCAATTGCCTGTGCGTGGAGCTTACTTGATTTGATAAAATCTGCAGATACGAACATTTCACGCATCAACTGAAGAGGGATAATTTGTCGCTTCCGTTCACGAGCAGGCAAAGTGGCTGAGAATTTTGAGAAAACCTCGGACAGGGAGATCTGAGGACGAAAGGGAGCATATGGCATTTCTGGAGGTGAGCGGTTTGAGCAAGCGCTTTGGCGCTGTCAAAGCGCTTGATGATGTAAGTTTTTCAGTTGAGCGTGGAGAAGTAATTGCGGTTCTGGGCGAGAACGGTGCCGGTAAGACCACGTTGGCGAATGTTTTGTTTGGTCTGTATCAGGCGGACTCTGGCGATATTCGCCTGGACGGGAACATCGTAAACGCAAGGCAACCCGCTGAAGCGCTTGCTGCCGGGATCGGTATGATCCATCAGCACTTCAATCTTGTCGCAAACATGAGTGCATTTGAAAACATCATTCTTGGGCTTCCAAATTCCATACTTGGCACAAACCCAAAAGAACGCATTACCATGCTGGCTGAAAAATACGGATTTGTAGTGGATCTCGATGCTGAAACCGGGAGCATGCCGATTGGAATGCAACAGCGGGTTGAAATTCTGAAAGCACTTTTTCGCGATGTTTCGGTTTTGATCTTGGATGAGCCGACAAGCGTTTTAGCTCCTGCAGAAATTGCCGGATTCTTGCAAGGCATCAAAGCACTGCGTGATGCCGGAAAGCTGATCATTTTTATAACCCACAAACTCGACGAGGTAATGCAGGCAACTGACCGTGTGTTGGTCATGAGAGATGGTCAGTGTGTCGCCACTCATCAGACAAAAAACTCCAGCCCTGCAGGATTATCGCGCGAAATGATTGGGCGTGAGGTGACTGCCACTCAACTGGAACGAAGCCGGCCACCGGGAAACACGGTTCTGAAAGTCGAGAATCTGAACATTCGTGATGGGCGTGGTGCGATGGCTCTCAGTGATGTATCGCTTTGTGTGAGAGAGGGTGAAATTCTTGGTATCGCCGGAGTTGATGGAAATGGTCAGCGTGAACTTTCCCAGGCCATAGCCGGACTCACAGCCCAGGAATCAGGAACTATTCATCTGGATGGAGCCAAAATCTGTTCGCTGTCACCCAAAGCACGCTTCAATGCGGGCATCGGTTTTGTGCCTGAAGATCGTCACGCGACTGGGCTCGTTCTTGGTATAAGTGTTGCAGAAAATCTGTTCCTGCGATCAATCGATCAATCACCTGCTACCAGGGGAGGGTTGCTTGACCGAAATGCAATTTCCAAAAAGGCAGCGCAGGTTGCCGATGCGTTTGATATCCGACCCCGCAACACCGCACTCAAAGCATCTGCACTGTCCGGTGGAAACCAGCAGAAAATTATCCTAGCAAGAGAAATTTCCGCAGCCAGCCGCCTGTTGGTGGTTGTGCAACCAACAAAAGGTCTTGACGTTGGTGCCATTGCGTTCGTTCAAACACAAATGGTGGAAGCGGCGGAACGCGGAACTGCAGTCCTTTATATATCGACAGAGCTTGAACACCTGCTCGAAGTATCGGATCGAATAGCGGTTATTTCAGGCGGCAGGATCACTGGTGAATTGACGCCCGATGAAGTTACCTCTGAACGGATCAGTCTTTTGATGGCTGGTCAGTCGAGGAATGCTGCATGAACGCTCAGGCTCTTATGCTATCGTTGCGTGTAATCGGGGCAATCGCCGCGGCACTGGGGGTTGGCGCTGTCCTCATTTTACTGGCGGGATCAAACCCTATTGACGCCTACTACGCGCTCTTTTCAGAATCATTCTTTAACTATTGGGGGTTGGCCAATACGCTGGTGAAAATGTCACCGATGTTGCTGGCCGGGCTGGCGGTGATCCTGCCTTTCAAAGCTGGGCTATTCAACATTGGAGCAGAAGGGCAGATTTATCTGGGCGGGTTATTTGGAGCGCTTGTTGCGCTTGCCATGCCTGATGTCCCAGGCTGGATTGGCATTCCACTTGTTATGATAGCATCTATGGCAGGTGGCGCTTTATGGGCAGCCATTCCTGGATATCTGCGCGCATACAGGGGCATCAACGAGGTCATCGTAACCCTGCTGATGAATTTCATCGGGATTAACATTGTGAGTTATGCGGTGTCCGGCCCGCTCCTGGCCAAGAGTGCGCCCTATCCTTATTCGGAAGAAATCTCAGAGCAGTTTCGTTTGTCGATCATGATGCCTCAGACGGATGCACATATTGGCGTGCTGGTTGGTGTAGCCGCGGCGATATTGCTGGCCCTTTGGCTTCGATTTACGCCCAGTGGGTTTCAATTGCAGCTTGTTGGCCATAACCAGTCTGCTGCTCATTATGCCGGCGTGAAAACGCGCCGTCAAATGATGCTTGCGATGATGATCGGCGGTGGCTTGGCCGGACTTGCCGGAGGGCTCGAAGTTATCGGTCTTAAGTACAGGTTGTTTCATCTGTTCAGTGCTGGATATGGCTATGATGGCATAATTGTTGCGTTCATCGCGGCATTAAATCCAATTCTGGCACCGATCGCTGCATTCTTTCTGGCTGGCCTTTCTGCCGGTGCCGGAACCATGCAGCGCGCTGTTGGGGTTGAAGGCTCCGTCGTTGAAGCCATCCAGGGAATTGTTGTTCTGTTTGTTGCAGCGAGCCTGATATCTTCCAATCATGGGCGCGGGATTTTTCAACGATTTTTCAAAACCCGTCGAGATAGTGTTGAGGAGCCCGACAAATGATCGAATTTCTGACGAACATCAATCAAATAAGCGATCTGCTTTCATCGAGCCTGCGCCTTGCAACACCTATCGCATTTGCAGCATTAGGGGGCTTATTTGCTGAACGGAGTGGGGTTTACAATGTTGGTTTAGAGGGGATGATCCTTGCTGGTGCACTGGGGGCTGCTGCTGGCTCATTTGCAACTGGAAGCCCAGTAATTGGCCTTTTTGCTGGTATCTTGTGCGGAGCCGTTAGCGGGCTATTGCTGGCGGTTTTGACCATACGTTTCCGCGTTAATCAACTTGTCGCAGGAATCGCCATGAACCTCGTTCTGGCGGGGCTGACGGCCTTTTTTGCCCGGCTCATTTTTGGTGATCGCGCAGGCGGGGCGCAGGTTAATGGCTTTTCTGCAATTAAAATTCCATACCTTGAAGACATACCCGTTCTGGGCCCGGTTTTGTTTGGTCAGGACCCTTTGATCTATCTTTTGTTTGCGCTCACTTTCTTTGGCAGCTGGTGGTTGTTTCGAACGAACACTGGTCTTCAACTTCGTTCAGTTGGAGAGAACCCACGTGCTGCGGACGCAGCCGGAGTACCAGTGTTTTTGATCCGGTATGCCGCTGTGACTGTAAGTGGGGCACTGGCAGCTTTGGGCGGCTGTTATCTGGTTCTTTCGCAGGTTTATCTCTTTGCCGAGGACATGAGTGCGGGAAAAGGATTTATTGCGCTTGCCGCGATAATTCTCGGGCGCTGGTCGCCTGCGGGTGCTTTGATGGCCGCGATCCTGTTTGGCTTTTTTGACGCCACGCAACTGCGATTGCAGTTTGCCACTCCGGACATTCCCTACCAGATATTTGTGATTTTACCTTACGTGGTATCGCTGATTGCGCTGGTTGGCTTTGCGAGTCTGGTTCGCGCTCCTGCATCGGTCGGATTGCCCTATGAGCGCGAAGCACGGTGATGTTCCGGCATTTCAGGTCATGGCTGAAAATTGATCAATTTCAAATTTGATTTCAAGAGACAATAATTTCCTATGGGCGGCAGCGCCGTCGATTAACAAGGAGAAGTCTCATGAAAATCACACGACGCGCGATGCTCGCAGCAACCGCCATTAGTCTGGGAACATTTGCCAGCAGTACAATTCCGCTCGCAGCTGAGGGAATTAAAAAAGCCGCAATCGTAATGCCGGGATCAATATCTGATAACGGGTGGAACCAGGCCGGATATGATGGTTTGAAAAACGCTGGCAAGGATCTGGGGTTTGAAACGGCGGTCAGTGAAAAAGTCAAGCAGCCGGATCAGATTGAAGCTTTGAGCGACTATGCACGCCGAGGTTACGACCTGGTCATTGGTCATGGTGGAGAGTTTCAGGATGCGGTTAGCCGTGTCGCAAAACGTTTCCCCGATACGATGTTTATGATCAACAACGGGCTTGGTACCTCGAAGAACGTTGCCAATGCTGATTTCTACTTTTCCCAACTCGGTTATTTGATGGGATACACATCAGCAAAAATGTCAAAGACCGGCATAATTGGCTTTATTGGTGCTCAGCAGTTCAAGTTCACCAACGATTCAGTTGAAAGCTATGAGCAGGGTGCAAAAGCCGCAAATGCTAACATAAAAGTCCTCGTAACCTGGACCGGTGACTGGGATGATGTGGCCAAGGGTAAGGAAGCAGCGCTCAATCAGATATCTCAGGGTGCCGACGTTATTTGGCCGACTATGGACAGCGCGACATTGGGTTCAATGCAGGCGGTTCAGGAGAAAAAAATCTATGGCATAGGTATTTACCGCGATGCTATTAATGAATGGCCGGAAATTCTCCAATCTGCAATTCTTGATGTTCGTGGCAATATGCGCGCCTATCTGGAATTGGCAGCAAAAGGTAAATTGGAGGGCAAATCATACAAGGGCGATTTGAATAATGCCAAAGCTATGCGTCTTGGCTCTTACCATCCAGACATCCCAGCAGATGTTGTGGCTGAAATTAAGGGCCTGATTGAAAAGATGAAATCTGGTGAACTGAAACCGCTTCCCTTTTGAGCGATCATTTCCTCCCGGTGAACTTCAAGAGGGCTTCGGCCCTCTTTTTTTTACAGCCGTGAATTATAGACAGAGTGGGGTTCAAGTTCATCCTGTTCCCACGACCGGTGCCACTGACCAATATTCTGCGCCAACACCCGACACCTGTCGCGACGCTCGGGCCTTGGCAGGCTGGATGTGAGATGCTCGGCCGCTTCTGCGCCCAGTTCGTCGAGATCAAATCCGAGAACCTGTCGATCCCACAACCGCCACTCACCATTGACCATGACATGATTGATATCGGATGATTTACCGCGCGCAACAATCAGATCTAATGGATTCACATCAGGATGCACCCAGGGCCATAGAATTTTTTCCAGTTCCACCACGATGAGATCAGCCGGCATGCCAATAGCTATTTCGCCAGCGGAACCGGAACGTCCTATAACTTTGGCACTTCCCCTTGTCGCCAGGTCATAGGCATTTCCGGGCGTGAGAACCGTTTCTCGCATTGCATCCGCGTTTTGAAGATTGGCGGCGAGCCTAATCTCACTGAACATATCATTGTCATCAGCCAGACTTGTTCCGTCGAGACCCAGGCCGACTGAAATATTAGCGTTCATAAACTTTGAAAGTGGCGCAATACCTGCACGCAACCGAAGATTTGACGACGGATTGTGGCTGATTGCGACCCTGTGATGAGCGACCAGTTCAATGTCCCTGTCACTTGCCCAAACCATGTGAGCAAGACTGAGACGCGATGTTAATAGATCCTCAGCTGCCAACGCAGCAATACGAGATTGACCAAGAGATCGAGGCCCCTCCAACCGCTCGGCGAAACTTTCCAGCGCATGGGTCTGTATGCGGGTATCATTTGATTTTGCCGCATCGCAGATTAAAGCAAATGCATCCATGCCCACCCATTGCGGACCGGGCGGGCCGTACCAGACTTCCGTCATATTTCGATCGTTCAAATTCGTAATGAGTTCTTCGATGCACGATATATAATCACTCATTGCAGGCCGTTCTCTGGCCAGAATGGCCCCTACCAGATCACTCAAATCCCCTGGCAGGCTTTCAATTAGGTTGGTGTCCTCTCCATCTGCCTGCGAGAGCAAATTTTGTGTCCGCATGCCTGGTGCAAGGATCGCACGGATGCCTGCTGTGCGATAACCATCAGCGGCTGCGCGAATGCCGTTAGTGAACTCATCAATTGATCCGGCCGCACCACACATGTCTACTGTCGTCGTCACGCCGCTGCGCAATAAAGATGCTGCAGTCAACTTGGCAGCAATGTCTTTTGGCATGCATGGTGCTTCCCCCATCTCAACAATCCAGGGTTCAAGAGTCTGATCTTGAACACCACGCATAATCGAGCCAACACCAAAGCTGTGATGGTGCGCATTGATAAAGCCCGGCAGAACCGCAAATCGGTCATCACCAACGATAGTCGCGTTCTTGTAACGTTTACGCATGTCAGAGATGGGCGCGATATCAACAATTTTTCCACCACCTACACCGATGCCATGATCTGACAATACGGGTGCATCACTGTTGCGGATTATCCAGCGTCCCGTAATAATCGTATCAACTGTCTTATCTACTTTCGGAGGCTTCGTAATCACAGAGCACTCAATTCAAATTCAAGCTCTGCCGGTTTAGCGCCAATACCGTTGACCGGTGTCATATCCTGAGGGCAGGCGGACATCACGACAATACAATTTTCCTGCGCACGTAATCGTATGAAATCCCCAGGTTTCGAAACCGGCGCTTCCCAACTGAACTCACCATTTTCCGCAACAGGGATATTCATCCATATGTTGAACGGGCTTGGTACATGTGTTGGAACAACGCCGATTGCCTGCAGGCTCATTCGAAAATTGTCTGCGCAATTGTCATGATAGCTATTTGCACCGAGTTGGCTGTAGCGTTGTTGATCACAACAGGCGATCAGAATATCGTGTACCCCGGGAGATGTATCCTCAATGACTTCAACAAGCGAACGTCGTCTATTGGTTACCAGTCGGTCACCCGCTCTCACATAGACCCGCCCTAAATCCGTTCGGCAGTGTTCCATCGAAAGAAATTCTGAAGGCGAACCTTCAACTAACGCAAAAAAATCGCAAACCTGATTGCCCTTTGAATTGTAAATCGTGATTTCCTGATCTTTGCTGATGCGCACCGCGCGACCCTGGCGCTCAGGAATTAGGTAGCGCTTGCCGGATTGTCCTGTGCCATCCGGAGAAATTGGACTTGTCGCAGATGGATTGTGCCCGTCCGGATTGGCGGGGTGGTAGACAGATGACGACATTACAGATCCTCTGATCTTTGAATATTGTCGAATTGAAGTTCGCGATGATGCTCAACAAATTCATCAAATTTCCTTGCTTCCCCGACAATCCAGTCACGCAACGCCACGATTTTTTGCAGGTTGAGTGCGTGTGGCTGGCAAACGAAGTAGTATGATCTGTTTTCAAGGGCGACCGGGAATGGGCGAACCAGGGCACCACGTTGAATTGCGTCTGCAGCGGCGACAATGCCGACCAGAGCAACACCGCGACCCGCGATTGCTTCTGAAAGCACCATATGTTCTTCGCTGAATACCGGAGCCTGGTCGAGGTCCGCATCCAAAATGCCTGCTGCCCGAAACCATTTGTCCCAACTGGGATCGCGCTCGCTGAATCCGGTCCAATGATAATCAAGTCTGGAGACGCCCAACAAATCTGCCGGGCCGTTAAGGTTTTTGGCCAATTCTGGTGTGCAAACCGGGGTCACCAAATCCGTAAACAGCATCTGTGAATGAAGATCATCATAACCGCCTTCGCCATATCGGATTGCAACATCGATGTTCGTTCGCGCCAGATTTATCTGTAAATCTGACGCTTCAACACTGACATTGAATTCTTCATGCCGTTTATAAAAGCTGGGCAGTCTGGGTGTCAGCCAGTTCGAGGCAAATGACATCGTTGCCGAGATCAAAAGATCGCCACCCTCATTGGATTTCTGCAATGTATTTGATGCATCAGAGAGAATGACAAATGCTTCTTGGATCTGCGGCGCATATGCCTCACCTTCTTTTGTCAGTTCCAGTGACCGTGTCAATCTGTTGAACAGTTTTACTCCAAGCCACTCTTCCAGCGCTCGAATTCGATGGCTAACTGCAGTGGAAGTAATGCATAGTTCATCCGCAGTGTCCTTAAAACTCATGTGTCTTGCCGCTACTTCAAAAGTTCTAAGGGCATTGAGCGGTGGCAGACGTTGAATAGACATGAGTTTGATCTTTCCTGTTACAGCTTCCCATTAAGAGTTTGGGCAAGAGTTTTTGCAAGTTCAATACTATCGCTTTCTGCCTTGTTGCGCGAGCGCTCATGGCGTTCATCAGCAAATTCCTGATATTCGCTATGGACAAAGTGGCGCTCAGCGAGTCCCAGATAGTGAGCAACTGCTTCTATATGGCCGTCCAGAAAATTCATGTGTTCACGCATGCCGCCGGGAGAGAATCCAAACTCTCCTTTTGAGGTCAGGCAAACCAGGGTTTTGCCACCAAGTATTGGCTCCAGGGGATAATCACCCCGTGCCAAATCAAACGAAAACGTTTTGCCAATACGGATGACACAGTCCACCCATGCTTTGAGCACGGCTGGCATGCCGTAATTATACATCGGTGTTCCAAGCACAACGATATCGGCTGCTGCAAGTTCGCCAATCAGTTCATCTGATTCTTTCAGAACTTCGTGCATTTCATTGCTGCGTTCTTCTTCCGGTGTGAAACAGGCTGCGATCCAATCCCCTGTTACAAATCCAGGAGGCGTCACGCTCAAATCCCGCCGAATTACAGTGTCCTTAGGCCGTTCACCAAGCCAGGTTTCGACAAATTTTTCCGACAGTTTTCTGGATATAGATCTGTCAGTTTGGGCGCTCACATCTATGTGCAACAGGGTGGTCATGGGTTGTCTCCAAATCAAGGGTTTATTTGTTTTGAATATTCCCGAAACACAGGTGCGCCGTCGATTTCTATATCTTCAGCCATCGGTTGAAAATTGCAGGCACGGCGCAGCAGCTCGTAGAGCTTAGGGATTTTACAGAGATGTTATTTGAGTGCTACCGGTCCGGTGTAATAGGGTAATTGATCAATGTTGATCTGTCCCGCTTCGGCTTCGCTCTCAACATGGGCCGCAATCTCATGCAATGGCGCAAACCACACATCACCTCGTGACAGTATATCTTCGAGCCACTTTTCCACTTTACGCCAACGCGCCAAACGACCTGTGAGGAACGGGTGCCATATGCCGATCCAGAAACCTCCAGCCTCATATTGTGCTTCGAATTCCTCCCAGAAAGGTGCCAACCCCTCGCTGGGCCCTTTGACCGGCATCATGTAGCCAATTTCCCCGTAGTGCGCGAAGGGCGGCCAGTCGTCTGTGCCCCAGTGGACAGGCAGTTCCACAATAGAACCTTTTTTTGTATCCAGTCGGTAAGGCAGATCATCGCCCATTAGCGAGCTGTCATAGGCAAAATCATGTTCAATCAGAAGATCGATTACGGCCTGTGTTACGTTATAAACCGGTGCACGGTATCCTTTCGGCCTGGAGCCGCAAATTCGTTCATGCACCGTCAAAGTTTTTTCAAACCAGTATCTCTGCTCTGCAGCGCCATGTTCGGTTGGGTCCTCATGCAAATATCCATGATGGCCAACTTCGTGACCACCACCGAGTATCGCTTCCACTGTTTGCGGATATTGCTCAAGGCACCAACCCGGAATGAAAAATGACTGTTTTAACTCAAGTCGGCGGTAGGTCTCCAGTATGCGGGGGACCGCAACCAAGGGGCCGTAGCGCCCCATGGAAATCGGATAAAGCCGGTCGTGCCCATCCTTTGGCCGCGAAATGTGAATCAGACTGTCAGCATCCATATCAAAGGTGATTGCCGCCGCGCATTTTGCGCCGTTCGGCCAGATAATTTTTCCCTTTGTCATAACACCGTCCTCACATCATCGATTTAAAATGGTTGAGAATTATGATGGGGCAATGCTACTCCGCGTGAAGTGACTATTTTTCAGTTGTCGGATGAAAAGCCAGAAAATGGTTGAACCCTGAAACAACGAGAATTTGAACGAACCAATGCACATCCACCTGACGGTGGACCGGGCTCGCGTGAACCAGGCTTTGTGACCGTATCAAACAATGTAATAATAATTTTGGAATGGCCATTTCTGTTAGGTTTAATGTACACACTCTCAACTAGGTTGGAGTTCATCAACCTGACTTAAAGGCACACACGGCCAATTCCTTCTGGTTAGTTTTTTGCCCCCTGCCACATTAAATCTCTGAACTTGCACTACGCCCAAATCGCTTTCAAACCAACTCCACACTCAACGACCTGCCGACAGCCGATGCCGCCTTGACAAGCGTATCGAGTTGAATGCGGTCATTCTCCGGGTCAAGCAACCTTGCAAGCTGTGACGCGCTTGTTTTCATGCGGCGGGCCATTTCAGATTTCGAAATATGCTGAGCGGCCATTTCGTGCTCAATCTGAATCGCAACAGTGCGCTTGATAGCCACCGCTCTTACTTCTTCTGCGATACCATCTTCTTTCAATAAATCTTCCAGGGTTCCGCCAATATGCGGGTTTTTGTCAGTCATTTTGACGTACCTCCTTCATACGTTTAATTGCCAGGTTTAAGTCCTTGGGCGGCGTCTTCTGGGTTTTCTTAATGAAGCCATGCAGAAGCACCATTTGGTTTCCGACAATCACAAAGAGCACGCGAGCAATCCGCTTGCCGGAAATATTGGAACGAACCTCATATAGCCCTTTGATCCCCTTCATCGGGGAACATTTTGGCTTACCGATTGGCCAGGAAAATTCAAGCGTGGCTAAATCTTCGCCAATTGTTTTCCGGTCAGCCTTGTCGAGCTCCAAAAGCCAGTCACGTGCAGGTTCTTTTGCTGTTTGCGATTTGTAGAATACCGCCTGCAGGATCTTTTTTGATGCAATCATTCAGTTCAAACCTTACCGCAAAAAGTAGACCTTTGGAGGGGTGCTGTCAATAAGAACGAACCTACATCTAAATACGATCCACTAATTTCCTTCAATAGAAGCCTCAATTACAGAAGCAATCCGGTCTGCACTTTGCCTTAGCGGGTCATCAGCAAGGTGAGCATAACGCTGGGTGGTTTCAGGGCGCTTGTGCCCGGCAATTTTGCCCAGGACATAGAGGCTCTCACCCGACTGTGCGCCGACGCTAAGAAAATGATGGCGCAAGTCGTGGAGACGTAAATCCGGCATTCCCGCTCTTTCCCTGATCCTGGTCCACATTTTCCACAGGCCAACCAGATGACCGTCTTTGCCGGTGCCGGGGAATACAAACTCGCTATCCATCTCACGAGGAATTTTCTTCAATATCTCAAGTGCAGCATTGCCGAGGGGCACAGCCTTGGCACCGGTTTTGCTGTCAGGCAAAATCAGCAGGCCGCGTTCAAAATCCACCCAGCTCCATTTGAGTGTCACAATCTCGCTCTTTCGCGCGCCGGTCAAAAGCAGCATGCGGATTACAGATACAGCCAGCGGATTGAAACCATCAGCTTCTGCTTCGACCAGAGCGTTGCCCAGATCAACCAGTTCCTGGCTGTTGAGAAAGCGTTCAATCTTCTTGTCCTTGTAGCGTTTGATGCCCCGGCACGGATTGTCTTTGCGAAGATCACGATTGACCGCAAACTGCATGATGGCACCGAGCAGGCCGAAGGTTCGCGTTGCGATGCCCTTGCCGCCGGTAACAATCGAGCGTCCTCTAAAACCCGTCTTCACATTGGTAGCGGTTTTGCCATTGGCCACATCAACTAGAAAACGTTCCATGTCGGCCCGTATCAGGCGGCCTACCTTTTTCTTACCCAGTAGCGGTTTGATGTGCCGTTCGATGCGGCCAATATCAGTCGAAATAGTCGACTCTTTCTTGGCACTGCAGCCTTCCTTGAGATAGAGAGCACAAAGCGCGGTCATAGTCAGATCATTGCGCGCCTTATTTTTTTCTTCCATCGGGTCTTTGCCGATGGCCAGCGAGGCAAGGATTTTATTTGCTTCAGCACGAGCTGATTCCGGTGCCCAGGGTGCGCCGTGTTTTCCGATGGTATAGCGACGAAGATGACCGTCCAGACGTTTTTGAACAAGGTAGACCTTGCGGCCTTTTGGCGTGATTTTGAGCCCAAAACCTTTGACGTCTTTATCCCAGATAAATGTATCTTTTGGGGTGGCTGAGAGGCTGTCAACCAACCGTTTTGTCAGCTTGCGTTGCATTTCCTAGCAATCACATAGCAATCAGGCGGAAGTAAGTCGCAGAAATCGCAATCCAAAAGAAAGTCTAATTAATACAATAATTACAATTGGTTAATCCATACATATCCATTTGCTTATATAGTTAGAAACCTCCTTAATTCACTCTCCGAAGGCAGAGGTCGCGCGTTCGAATCGCGCCGGGTGCACCAAATTTCTCTCTTTTTACAATATATTAAGACAAAAACCACTTCAAGAGCAGAGGCAAAAAATACGCTGGTTACCACCGGATCATCACGGATTTTCCATGTAGCGGCATGGCTGTTTATGCTGATCCATTGGTGCGGTAAAGTTCACAAGCCGGTTTTCCAGCGCTCAAATTCCACGGGAAGCAAACCGGTTATTGCGTCCGGCAGCATGCTAGCCGGGTCGTATGTCAAATCAAACTGTCTGAAAACCAGGCCAAAACGCCGTGCGCTGCCTTTTCCACTCCCGGCAGCGCCTTTCCTTGGTCGGTTGGTTGCCGGGTCGAAGTACATTCTGTTTGCCGCAGCAATAATTCGTTTGCTGGCCAGAACCTGCTGTCTGCCACCAAATTGTTCCAGTATCTCGCCATGAACCGCCAGCGGGTGTTTGCTTTCGCGCGGAGCAATTAAAAGAAATTTGGAATTCTGTTGATGCTCGCGAACCAACTGCCACGGTGACCGGACAAGGTGTCGATAGTAATGCCGATAGTCTGTGCTCAAAATATAATAATAATCTGCCCTCAATTTCTTTTTTCCGCCAGAAGCGGGCGGGCAAAGGTTGTCAAACCACAATAATGCCAGACCTGACCACAGCCCCTGGTCATTGGCAATGTCGGCATGGTTGAGGTCAGACAGCAGGTCTGATAACCGATTGCCAAAAACATACCTGTCAGGCAGAATACCAATATCTTCCGGCGGTGATATTTTTGTTGAAATCATCTCTGAACAAGCCGGATCGTCAAGCAGCTGAACGGGGGCCGGACCTTCAGCACCACCCGCCAGATAATCCTCAAATTTCGATATGCCTTTTTTATTGAGTCTCTTTAGCACCATGTCACTTATTCCTGCATTTTCTTGATATTATCCACCGATTTGAACTTGCGGCAAAAGCCTTTTACAGCCCGATCAATCCAGTCTGCTTTGTCTTCTTCACTGCCCCCCATATCAGGTGGATTATCTGCGACCCCGAGTTCACTTTTGCAATATTCCTTCCATTCTTCTCTCCAGCTCTCGCCTTCGTCACCATCACCGTCAGAATCTCTGATCAATTCTTCAAGTACAACGCGAAGGGCCGCAGGAAGAAGAAACCCCTGGATCAACGGGTTGTTTTTCAGTTTGGGTTTTATTTCAGGTAAGGCAATATTCAATGCAAGTTCAGGCGGGCCCAGCGGAAGGTTTTCCACTTTCCACACCTCATGACCAAGGTCGCGATAAATCACCGGAAACAGGCTCCTGCGCCCGGCTTTGTCATCGCTGCTTTTCGGCGAAATGCGTTCCGCTGACCCCAGCAGCATTCCCGGATTTTCTTCATTGTCGATAACTTTGATGCGAAACAGAACAGAGCCGCTGTGGTCCACCTCATCAAGAACCAGCACAGATGGAACCGCAGGTTGTGTAACAGTCCCACAATCAAACCGCTGCCCGGACGAGCGGTGATAGGCCTCAATAATCACAGATGCAGTGTCAGGGAAATTGTAATTAGAAAGTTCTAGTGATGTTTTGGCTTTCAGAGGCTGCCCGATCTCAGCTTCAAGCATTGAAATTTCAAAGCTGTTCCTTAGAATTTTCACCCTGCCCGTCGAATTGATGCGCCGTTTCATGATTTCTGCTCCACGGGTCTTGCCTCAACAACAAGATCGCGATTCCTGTCAAAGCCGGTGACATTCAGATGAAATTCTGGCGAATTAACATCCAACGCAAGAATATTTGGCCTTATTCGGCGAACATCCGCGTTGTCAGCGCTCAGACTGATTTCTTTCCCCCCCTGCAAGTCAAAATCATAAATACTGAAGCGTTTAAATGGATTAGCTCCGATCATGTCATACGCAATGCGAATACGAATTGTCCGCGGGAATTCCCATTTCGCCGCACCTGGCCCCGCATGGATTTCGAAGCCTCCAATTTTCGGTTGAATGCGAATAGCCGTTTCGCGAGGTTCTACTTCAGGGCGTGGTTTATCAGTTCTAGGTTTGGAACCTGTTGATTTTTTCTCCGGCTCTTTGATGGAGAAGAAGTCCAGCAGGGCATCTGTATCTTCCATCACCTCCTGTTCTGCAATCAGATCATATAGTTTTTTGAGAGAGTGGCGGATCGTCGTTAGTGTTTCATGTGGCATTCGCCACCTGTGATATTTAAACCTTGTTATCCCTTGAAAACATGCTGGCGATGGTACTGAAGATATAGTGGGCTCGGAAAATAATCGATGCGATTTGGTAATTCCATCTTTCCAGATGGCAAGAGTAACCGATCCATTGCCTCAGGTATTTTATCTTTGGCGCGCAAAATCTCGTAGTCGTCATTTACGGAGATGAGACCTCGGTCAAACATCCAATGTACCGTTCCACAAAGTGCAATTCCATTTCGAACAGAATCTGGACCTTGGTCTGCCACCGGCCGAATGTGGGCGGCTTGTACTTCTGGTCTCCCCCCTCCGTTGATAATTTTTAGGCCAGTGAAAGCACAACTCTTGTCGTAGGCAGTTTTAACTACTTCTGCGAATGCCTTGTCACGAAATGGACGTTTAACAATTGACTCAACCATTGGACGTTCGAAAATTAATTGATCTTCCTGGAATCCATCGGATATCAGTGGTGAAAGCTTCTGCTCGTCTTTCACAAAAACATGCGAGAAGCCAGTTTGTAAGATTGTTTGGTACTCCTGCTCAGTAATATGATGGACGGCGCTTTGCGCCTTACCAGGATTCACTGAACCATCTTCATTCAGCAACGAGGTTTCAAAATATTGACCACCGTCTTTAAACGGAACAGGATTTTCAAATTCCAGATATTGGCCTACCTTTGCATAGTAATAACCTGCTCGGCTTTGATCTTCGTATATGTCTTCAATTTGCGCTGTAGCATAATAAACCTGGCGTCCGTTATTTCGACGCGACTCATAGTAAATAACCCAATCTCCAAGGGTCGGCTCAATGCGCCTAAGATATTGCTTGGGAAAGTGATACCTATCTTCCGGCAGATCGTCGTAGATCGAATTCACCTTAGATATAAAAACAGCCTTGGTCATGTACTTGACTATGCCTGATTTCTTGCAACTTGTTTATGCCTAAATAGGTTTTCCGCAATTTGCTTTGCCAGATAAGGTGGCACCGCATTCCCGACCTGGTGATACTGCGATGTCCGAGGTCCTTCAAATTTATAATTATCCGGAAAAGTCTGCAGGCGGACGGTGAGACTTCGGCATTGCTGAGGGTCGTGGTGAATGTAGTAGTGGCCATCTTTTGAGATGTGCGAGGTGATAGTTGTGGAAGGCTGGTCGGCCAGCTGCACCCTGAAGCGGTCGGAAAACATTTTTCCATTACGGCCTTCGGCAACATTTTTGTGGTTTGGCAGCAGACTTTCAGGGAAGTCTGCCAGTTTCGGGGTCCCGCCTGTTGCCTTTGCAAACACGGATGCAAAGAAATATCGTCTCAGATCAGAAGGCATGTGGCCACGCGATTCATGCCCTGTCAGAGCTGTAAGCCGCTCATCGTACATATCTGTCAGAACCTTGTGATTGGATTTTGGCACCTTCGGGCAGGCCTTTGATTTCCTGGCCTTGAGAGATGAACTGTCGATTTTGTTCAGATGGGCTGTCAACGCCTCTTTGATCTCCGCAATTTGTTCAGCATCTGCCCCCAATCCACCCGGATTGTCCGGCGAAAGTTTTGTAATCTCTTCACGCCATCTTTCTGCTGTATCCTCACCTTTAGACAGACCGCTGCGAATTTTTGGCATATTGCCGATTGTTTCCGCCACTGTTGGCGGCTTGTGTGGCTGTAATTGATTTGGTTTCACACGCAGATCATCGCGAACGCCAACAATAAACATCCGGTGACGGGCCTGCGGCACACCGTAGTTTTCCGCTTTGACCAGAAACCCGCGAGGGTCAATTGTACCATCCTCAGATTCCGATTCAGACAGAGAATAAAGCCGATAAGCAAGACTGCTGTCTTTATCGTCAAACGCAGTTCCCGGATTTTCGAGGTCTTTAATTATCCGGTGAATAACCAGCTCATCACCAATTTTCGATGACAGCATGCCTTTGACATTTTCCATCACAAAAACCGGGGGACGGTGGTCTGCTATAATCCGCAGATATTCCCTGTACAGAAAGTGGCGTTCGTCCTTTTCAAAATCTTCACTGCCCATCATACGCGAGCGACCAACCAGGGAATAGGCCTGGCACGGCGGTCCGCCAATCAGCACCCACTTCTTTGATGCGCCAAGCCGATCTGTCACAATCTTCTTTACTGTTTCGTGGTTTTCAGGCCCCAGAGAGATTTTCAACGCTGTTTCACTGGCCGCTTGGTACTGCTCGGGATAATCACCAAAGAGTTGATCGACGGTAGTTCTGCCTGCCAGATAATCGTAATATTCCTGCGGAAAAGCATTTTCCGGGAACGATCGTAAAAAGTGACGAAGCAACAGAGTTTTATGAGAGAACTCATCCCTTTCAATAGAGGCAACACTGTGAAAAATCGGATTGCCGTCGGTATCATAGTACGATGAAAACCCTTCGCCCAACCCTCCTGGACCGGCAAATAAATCGATAATGGGATAGGGATGTTTACTCATACTCCTGTCACCTACACCCACAACGCACCAACAGGAACAGCCAGCAACTTCTCGCCAAAGGGGATGACGTCCTTGCCGGTATAAAGAACAACACCACAGACAAAATCATCACCAGCCATCTCCTGCAAAACCTTCATACCTTTGAAATCTTCCGACTTGACCGTATCCGAAGATTTCACTTCAATCCCCGCCAGCCTGCCATCGGGCCTTTCCAGAACGAAATCGACTTCCTTGTTGTCGCTGGTTCTGAAATGCAGGAGCCTTGCTCGCAGATCGCTGAATGTCAGCAGTTTTGTCAGTTCGGTAGCAACGAAGTTTTCAACCACATGACCATAAACATCGGGTCGGCGGTCACGCAGATCATCAAGGTTCCATTCGAGCAGGTGGCACAACAACAGCGTGTCGGTCAGATAGCCTTTTGGAGATTTGACCAGGCGTTTGGAAATATTGCGATACCAGGGCTGCACATCAAATGTCAGGAACATGGCCTGCAGAATGGCACGATAGCTTTTGCTGGTCACCGGGTTGAGACCGGCATCGCGGGAGATTGAGGCATCATTCATCAGGCTTCCCGCGCGTGCGGCCAGCAGGCGCAGCAGGGTTGGCAGTACCGCGATCTTTTCCAGATCAGACAACATGCGCACATCGCGTTGCAGCATGGTGGTCAGATAGCCGTCGAACCACTCACTGCGCGCTCGCATTTGTCTGCCGGATATTTCCGGGAAGGTGGCAAGGCGCATGACATCATTCAAAGGTTTTTTGTCTATCTTTAAGTCGGAGAAATCCAGATTGAACAATCGCTCCAGAAAACCCCCATGCCCGTTCAGCGCTTCACAACCGGAAAAAGGTAGAAGCGTTTTAACACTCATGCGGCCTACCAACGGGTCGGATAACTTCGGCAGTGCCATAATATTGGCCGAACCGGTCAGCAAAAAGCGACCGTTGACCTTGCCCTCGTTTGCATGACGAAGGTTGTCGACAACAATCTTTAGTGCCCTAAATATATCCGGCACCAATTGCACTTCATCAATGATCATCGAGCCTTGGCGGGAAGATAAAAATGTTTCAGGCGAAGCCGCAGCAGCTGCCATCTGGGTCGCGTTGTCAAAGCTGATATAGTCCGCCGGAAAGTCCTCTGCAGCGAGGCTCTGAACCAGCGTTGTTTTGCCTGCCTGGCGCGGTCCATTGACGAATACCACCGGGGCATTGCTCAATGCGAACAACACGTCATTGGCGAGTTTTCTGGGTGTTTGTAGCATACCAATTCCTTGTAAATATAAAAGTAACATTTATAAAAACAAAATACCAGCCTTTGTTTTACAAAAAAATGAGGTGAGACAATTGCTGTATTTGGCCTGGAATGGTATTTTACGGGGTGATCGGGATGGATTGGGAGTGGGGGAGTGGGGGAGGGC
>CAZVAZ010000015.1:0-26809 GCA_964625235.1 uncultured Hyphomicrobiales bacterium | reverse complement strand
TTTTTTTGCTCACGACAGTTTCGCTTCGCTCAATGCCTCCGCGGGGGCGGGCAAAAGCCCGGGCCGCGCTTGCGGCCTTTGCTGGCTCGAGGCTACTCCTCTCACTTGCGCCACTCAAAATCACATTGCGAAAATTCGATTGCTTGCCCCGCCAGTTTTTCTCAACCACCAATGAGAAAACCGGTCCTGTGGGGAGCAGGACCGGTTTCTTCTTGAAGGCGCAATCCACCAATGGGCCAGGTGGAATGGCCGGGAAACTGTTTTTGCTAGCGCATGGCCAGTTTATTTGACTTGAGTGATACCCAGCGCCACGGGTTCACCTGTGACTGGCGTTTGTAATAGGTGTAGTCGGTTGCAGCCCATGGCAGTATTTCATCGCGGCGATTGTCCAGAATGAAATCACCCTTGTCGGTTGAAACCGTGAGAACTGCGTGGCCCTCATTGTTTTCGTCGCGCAAAACAGTGATCAAAAGTGATTCCGAAGGCCATCCCATCATCATCAGTTTTTTACGCTTGAGCAGAACAAAATCCTCGCAATCGCCCTGAGAGCCGGGATAGGTCCAGTATTCCTCCACATTATAGAGGTCTATGTCCATGACTGCCTCAACCGTTTCGTTGGCCTTGAGGTTAACCGAGTTCAAATCATTCCAGCGGTCTTTATTCATGACCACGCGGACAGCCTCGCCTAATGTTCCGCCACAATCTTCAGGCGCGGTTTTGCAGAACTGTACAAATCCTATAGGTGGCAGTGTTTCATTGTAGACCTTCATATAGGCGGAACTGGATTTTTGATCTTTTTGAATGACACCCTCACTGGCTAACGCCGGAGTTGTCAATACGATCATTGCGATTGCGCTCGTTGCTGTAATCAGTGTTTTAAGTAAAGTCATCTTGTAGTCCCCATTAGTAATTAATGAGAACATCTTGAAGTATAAGTTTTGATTTTATTTTAAATTATTTATTAATACTTAAGTTAAATTGAATTAAAACTTGAGATGTATTTGGTTCAAATTTTAAAAAATCATATTTGATTAGAGTTTTAATGATTTTCGATAAGGAAAAAAGCAATTAATACAACAAGATAGAAGTGTGGAAACTCCACTGTTTTGAATTTGTGTCTAATTAACAAGGAAATACAGGAAAAATTTTAGAGTACTTTGAAGAAAAATTAGTTGGAATTATTTGAAAATTTATTGAAAAAACAGCCATCGCAAACTCAGTCCGATCGAATTAATCGGCTTTTTCAGAGAAAATGCGAGAGGTGTAACCGGTCACGGTCCGATGGAATGGGTGCCAGTTGTTCTGGATTCAATGGAGCCTAGTGGACGGCGGTCGATGAACTGCTGCCAAAATGGTCAGCCAGGGTTGTTGTGTCTTCAACGTCCGTAAATTCAACCGCAATACCGCTGTCATGATGTCTTATGACACGGCCCTTCATCTTGCCAAGCGTTATTTCAGCACCAACGGCGGGAATGACGTCAATTTCGATTGAAGCACCAGACAGCGACATATCTATTATCCTGCAGGGATAAGCGCGGCCATCGGGTAAAAAGAAAGAGGTTTCTGCAACAGGGGGCAGTTGACGCGTAAATCGCCGGGTTTCGTCGCCCTCAATCACGTTTTGGTTCATCAACCAGTTGAGTTTTTCCAAAAGCCGTTTACGTTTGGCCGGCGAGGGTGAAAACGAAATGGCAAAACCTTTATCAATGTGACGGACAATGGTGCCCTCAATGCGACCAATTTCGTCAATGTAAAGAATAATCTTGTCGCCGAGATTGCCTTTTTCATACCCCCGAATGGAAAGGCCGCCAATGGAAATATCCATTGTATGACAGCGGTATTCCTGCCTGTTGGCCAGCATGTAACGTCCCGACAGAGAAATATCCACGCGGCGATGAAGCCTTTTTTCCAGAGCAAGGTTGTAAATACTGGCTGGCTGCATGATTTGTCCCGGCAGTTTCGTCTAAAGCTTTGGTGCCAAAATTACGGGCACCTTTCAGACAATATTGACCACAGAGGTTAACTTCCGGTTAGGGATGTCCAGGGCGGTGAAACATGACCTTTACCTGAGAGACGAGAATGCCTATCTATGCTCAGAACAGATTTTGACCGATGGGGCTTTTTACACAATGACAAAGACTGATAACCCGCTGTTGCAGCAATGGACCACTGCTTTTGGCATGCCACCGTTTGGTGACATCAATCTTGAGCATTTCAAACCTGCATTCGATCACGCTTTCAAAGCCCAGCGCCGGGAAATCGATACAATTGCTGATAGTCCATCTGAACCTGATTTTGCCAATACCATTGAAGCGCTTGAACGTGCGGGCAAACTGTTGCGTCAATCTGCAGCCGTGTTCTTTAATCTGTGTGGGGCCGATACCAGTGACGGCCTGCAGGAGATTGAACGCGATGTGGCACCGCTGTTTGCCAGTCACGGTATGGAAACCCTGCTCAATGCCCGGTTGTTTGAGCGTATTGAAACTCTGTTTGCCGGCAAAGATGAATTGAAGTTAACGCCGGAGCAAAACCGGGTACTCGAGCGCTACCACACCATGTTTGTGCGTGCCGGAGCCAGACTTGAGGGCGGTGATCGTGAGCGCATGAATGAAATCAATCAGCGCCTGGCTGTGATCGGCACCCGGTTTTCGCAGAATATCCTCAAGGATGAAGATGCTTACGAGCTTATTTTAGAAGATGGGCCGGACCTTGACGGGTTGCCGGATTTTCTCATTGCCGCGGCAAAACGCAACGCTGCAGAACGCGGGCATGAGGGCAAATATGCCATCACCCTGTCGCGTTCCAGCATCGAGCCGTTTTTGAAATTTTCCCGGCGGCGCGATTTGCGCGAACAGGCGTATCAAGCCTGGGTGAGCCGGGGGGAGGGCGGTGGCGACAGCGACAATCGCAAGATTGTGGTCGAGACGCTTGTCTTGCGCAGCGAGCGGGCAAAATTACTGGGGTTCGATACCTATGCCGCTTTTAAACTTGACGATCAAATGGCCGGGACTGCGGGTGCGGTTGAGGATTTGCTGTTGTCGGTGTGGGAGCCGGCACTTGTTCGCGCCACTGAAGAATGTGAAAACCTGCAAAAAATGGTGAGCACCCAGGGTGGTAATTTTGATGTGGAGGCCTGGGACTGGCGTTATTATTCAGAAAAAGTGCGCAAACGTGATCACGATATAGATGAAGCTGAAATCAAGCCGTACCTGCAACTCGACCAGATCATAGCGGCAGCGTTTGATACTGCCAACCGTCTGTTTGGCCTGAGCTTCCAGGAACTCGATACTGTGCCGGTCTATCATGAAGACGTGCGGGTGTTTGAAGTGAGCGACAGGTCCGGTGCGCATGTGGGCATATTCTTGGGCGATTATTATGCCCGCAGCGGCAAGCGCAGTGGTGCGTGGATGAGCAATTTTCGCTCCCAGAAAAAGCTCGACGGCACTATTTGCCCCATAATTGTCAACGTCATGAATTTTTCCAAAGGAGCTGAGGGCGAAGCATCGTTGTTGACGTTTGATGATGCGCGCACGTTGTTTCATGAGTTCGGCCATGGCCTGCACGGCTTGTTGTCGGATGTTACCTACCCGATGATTTCCGGCACAAATGTAGCACGTGATTTTGTTGAATTACCGTCGCAATTGTATGAACACTGGCTGTCACAACCGCAGATTTTACGCAAATTCGCCATTCACTACAAAACCGGCGAGCCCATGCCCGACGATTTGCTGGAACGGTTGCTGGCGGCTGAAAATTTTAATCAGGGGTTTGCCACAGTGGAATATATTGCCAGTGCGCTGGTGGATATGGAGTTGCACCAACTGGCGCCAACCGACACACTTGACGTGACTGAATTCGAGCGCGAAACACTGGAAAAAATTGGTATGCCAAGGCAAATCACGATGCGGCATCGTATTCCCCATTTTGCCCATGTGTTTTCCGGCGACGGCTATTCTGCCGGTTATTACAGCTACATGTGGTCGGAAGTTATGGATGCGGATGCATTCAAGGCGTTTGAAGAAAGCGGCGATGTGTTTGATGCCGATCTGGCCGAAAAACTGGCTGTGCACATCTACTCAGCCGGAGGCCGCGAGGATCCGGCAGACGCGTATAAAGCCTTTCGCGGCCGCATGCCCGGCATTGACGCCCTGCTGGAAAAGCGCGGGCTGGCTTAGGCCTGTGTGTCCTAAAGCATGTTGCATTTTGAAGGATGGACGCGACTAAATGCTACACGCATTAGTTTACGCTCACCCATTCGCGTGCGAGCTTTTGGGCTTCGACAATTTCAGAACCGGATAATTCGCGGGAAATTTCCTGGCGGTATTCTCTTGCCCGGTCGTTCCCTGCGATTGCGGCAAGATTAAACCATTTGTGAGCCGTTATCATGTCGGCTTCAACATCAGTGCCGACGGAATATTTTAAACCCAGATTGAATAATGCCTCGCACTGTCCACCCGAAGATGACATTTGTGCCAGTTCTGCCTCAGCTATTTCTATACGTGCCATTTCGGCCTCCTGTTTTTCTCTCAACCGCCGTAATGTTGCAACGGGACGGTTTGAATGGATTGTCTAAATCCTTCGGACCTTTGTGATCCTTGGCTCCATATTGCCAACAGGATATTCAAAGGCGCGTTAAACAAAAGGCTTAATTTAGATTGAATAAAACTCTAAGGAATGGTTATTTTAATATTTTGTTGTTCAATAAAAACGAGTAAAAACAATAGGTAAGTCTGATAATCAAAAAAATAATCCGTATACGTGGTAATCTTTTGATAACTTTAATCTATAATGCGTTGTCGAAAATTTGAAATAAATTTGCCGGAATGCAAGGCGCATAATTACAAATTATCCGGCACAAGCTCGATTTCTATCATCGCGCTCTTTGGCCAAACAGTACTTTCTGGGCTTCCTTGTCATCGGCGAGATTGAGTTGGGAGCGCAGGTCCTGCCCCAGGGCTATACCGCGTTCAACGGCGGGGCGGGCCATGACGCGTTCGAACCATTTATTCAGATTTTTGAAGTCACTGAGGTCCTGGCCCTGACGCTCCCACCCTCTGATCCAGCCAACGCAGGCCATATCGGCGATGGAGTAGCTGCCGGCAATAAAATCGCGGCCCTTGAGCTGTTTGTTCAATACGCCGTACAGGCGATTGGTTTCGTTTACGTAGCGATCAATGGCGTAGGCGATCTTTTTGGGGGCGTAGTTGCGAAAATGGTGGGTCTGGCCACACATGGGACCCAGCCCACCCATTTGCCAGTATAGCCATTGCTCGACCTCAACACGGGCGCGGGTGCGTTTGGGATAGAATTTCCCGGTTTTATTGCCGAGGTACTGGAGGATGGCACCGGATTCGAATATTGAAATGGGTTTTGCTCCCGGTCCGGCAGGATCAACGATAGCGGGCATGCGATTATTGGGGGCGATTTTCAGGAATGATTTTTTGAATTGTTCTCCCTTGCCGATATTTATAAATTTCACCTCATAGGGCAGGCGGCATTCTTCAAGCATAATCGAGATTTTGTAGCCATTGGGCGTTGGCCAGTAATACAATTCGATAGGTTTTTGCGCAGGTGTTACCATTTTTAATTCTCCGGTGAGTTTGTTGTTTGAGAAAATAACCCGATTCTCCTGAAAATTCACCCGGTCACAACAATCATTGTGGTGGGGGCAAAGAATTGCCATACTGAGGCAGCGTTACGGCAAAAACCATGGTGTTTTAAAGACGGATTGAACGGTGAGCATACACGGCAAGAATATTCCGCAGTTTTATATCACGCCACCACAGCCGTGTCCGTATCTCGGTGGCCAGTTCGAGCGCAAGATTTTCACCCACCTTATTGGCGAGGGTGCCAAGGAGTTAAACGATTCCCTGAGCCAGGGCGGTTTTCGCCGCAGCCAGAATATTGCCTATCGCCCGGCCTGCGAAGATTGCAAAGCGTGCACTTCCGTGCGGGTTATTGTCGATGAGTTTAAAATGACAAAATCGTTCAGGCGTATCATGCGGAAGAATACCGACATTACCAGCTCGATGAAAATACCGGTGCCGACACCGGAAAATTATTCTGTTTTCAGAGATTACATCGACCAGCGCCATACTGCCGGTGGCATGACCGATATGACGGTTCTGGATTTTGCCGCCATGGTTGAAGATAGCTTCGTTGATACCAGATTGTTCGAGTACCGTTTGAAGCCGGAGAATTCATCGGAACATTGCGATGCGCAAGAGGGCGAACTGGTTGGTGCCGCACTCAGTGACATTATGGAAGATGGTCTTTCGATGATCTACAGTTTTTTCAATCCGGCATACGACAACCGCAGTCTTGGAACCTATATGGTTCTGGACCATATTGAGCGCACCCGCAAAATGGGTCTACCGTTTTTGTACCTGGGCTATTGGGTTCCCGGTTCGTCGAAAATGGAGTATAAAGCGCGTTTTTCCCCACAGGAACAACTGGATGCTGTAGGTTGGCATCGTGATCAAGCGTAAGGCTAACTCATTCCCGCATATATTTTTCTGGTAAGTTTAAAATGAAGTTTTTCCCTCTGCGCGGTTACCAGTTCTTCTTGCTTAAATGCCTTGCTGTTGGCGTAATTCTGGTAATTACCATACCGGCTTCGTGGAAAATGACTGGCGGAAAACTCGATTATTTTCTCGCGGCTGATCGTTATGTTCCTGCGGCAATATATCTTGCCATGGTGATTGGGGGGTGGGTTGGAATTATCCTGACGCCTTTTTTGAGACCTTGGCCAATTCGGGTAATATTGACGGTTGTGCTTTTGGCGGGCTTTTCTATCGACCAGCTTTTTATCCAGCTTTCCGGTGCCGGACTATCCATCAATATGGCGAAAACCTTCCTGCAGAATACCGTAATGACGGGATTTGCCATTGCCGGGTATTTCAAAGAGTTTTTGTCAGCGTCATATCTTTTCATTCTGGCCGCCGTCATATTTTGTTTGCCGGTAAAATCGCCTTATTCGGTATCCGGATGGTTCAGTTTCATCCCCATTGGTGCAATCGTGGCGGTTATTGCGACGGTTCACCTTACGCGCGGTGGCGCTGTTGAGTTTGCCGCACCTTTCGCGGTGCCGGCCAAGTTTGCTGTTGCCGGCTTGTTCAAACTTTATGACGGCAAACGCCGGGAGGTTGACTATTCGGGCACATTCAGCCCCATGACCCGCAATGTGGTTTTAATTGTGGACGAAAGCGTCAGGGCAGATTTCCTTGGTGTGAACAATCCCCGGTTTGCCAATACACCTTACTTGTCTGCAAACGGGGAAAAATTTGCAAATTTTGGTACAGCTATATCAAGCTGGAACTGTTCAAAGGAATCCCGCCTCATTCTGCGAACCGGCATGCAGCCCGCTCAACTCCCGGATAATAGTGGGATTTCATTGCGTCAGCCAACAATCTGGCAGTATGCGCGTAAAGCAGGCTACAAAACAGTGCTTATGGATGCCTGGAGCACTGTTGGAAATTATCACAGTTATATGAATGAAACTGAGTACGCACAGATTGATGAACGTATCTATTTACCTGAAATCAAGGAACCTTTGAGAGATTTGGCACTGGTTGACAGGCTTGCAGACGTGCTGGCATCAGACAGGCCGACATTCACGCTGGTCAATAAATTCGGTGTGCATTTTCCTTACTACCGCTCGTACCCGTCTACATTTTCTCCTTTTGATACTGGAGCAACGGCGACGCCCGGCCTCAATGATCGCGTAGATCTGGTGATCAATTCCTACCACAATGCCATACAGTGGTCTCTTGACAGGTTTTTTGCCGACCTGATGAAAAAAGTGTCACTGGAAAACACCGTCATTATCTATACCTCAGACCATGGACAAAGCCTGTTCCAGGGCGGCTACAAACTCACCCATTGCAGCAAGGGTGAAGTGAACCAGGGCGAGGCACGCGTGCCGATTTTTGTTATCACCGGCCAGAAGGAACTACTGGAGAAGTTCAAAAACAGCGCCTCGGCCTCTTTCGATAAAATGACCCACTTCCAGATATTTCCAACATTGCTGGGTTTGATGGGCTTTGAGAAAAAGTGGGTCAGCAAAAACCTCGGCAGCGACCTCTGGTCATCTCCGCCAGAAAAAAGACGCTTCATGACCGGGGACATGTTCAGCAATGTTCGTGGCAACAAATGGATTGAGGTTGACTGAAAATCATGCCCGCCGCAGAACACTCATCAGATTATAACAAAGGCCTGGCGGTAACAATTTCAGGAGTATTGCTGCTCTCGCTGGATACGCCGTTGTTGCGTCTGGTCGATGGCAACCAGTGGACCGTGATGTTCTGGCGCGGGGGTCTTGTATTTTTAACGCTGGGCGCCTGGTGGCTGTGGCGCCGCTGGTCTTCGGGGAACCGGCAATCTTTCCTGATGGGGCCGTGGGGTGTGTTTGTTTCCTTGTTATATGGTCTCACCAACGTCTTTTTTGTGATTGCCCTGCATAATACTTCCGTTGCCAATCTTCTGGTCATTCTGGCTTTGTGCCCGTTGATTTGTGCATTGCTTTCTCTGGTTTTCTTGAATGACAGGATATCTGTCTCCACCTGGGTAGCCATCGCTGCGTCTTTTTTAGGTGTTGCCATCATTATTCAGGACAGTATCGGCACCTCAGGTTTCTTTGGTGATTTCATGGCGCTGCTATCGGTCTTGACCCTGGCTTCAGCCATTGTCTTTACCCGTAAAAGCGGTCTCAATCTCACCACATCACCTGCATTGGGCGGCCTTATTGCCGCTGCCATTGCCCTGCCATTTGCTCCAAGTCTTGTTCTTGAAGTCAGCCAATGGGGCTATATGGCTGCAAATGGAATTCTGGTCGTGGCGATTGCTGCCGGTCTGCTGGCCTACGCACCTTCACTTTTGCCCGCAGCCCATGTTGGCATGTTCTATCTGCTCGAAACTGTACTGGGGCCGCTGTGGGTGTGGCTGGCGGTGGGCGAGGAGCCTTCCAAAATGGCATTTATCGGCGGGGCAATCGTCATTTCCACACTTATTGTGCATTCAACCCTCAGCTTGAGGAGATGACCCGGTTCACTTTTGAGCTTTCTGCTGGCGCAGGCTTTCGTTGAGCAGATCGTGTCTTTTCTGTATATCCTGCGGCCATGTGCTTTTAATGTAGGATAAGGATGCAATTATTTCATCATCACTGAGCATATTTTCAAAGGCTGGCATATCGGTTTTGTAATCGCCGCCGATAAATTCTGCCGGACCAAACTTGGTGAGATCGAACAATATCCTGTCGCCATGATGCCAGGTGTGTCCGGCTTCATCATGGGGCGGGGCGGGCAGTTTGCCCTCATCGTTGCGTTCGGTCCAGTTGGCCTGCCCCTGGAGACCAACACCATGGCACGAGGCGCAGCTCTCCAGATATATCTGTTTGCCCTGGGCGACGATGGTTGCATTGTATGGCTGCAGGGATATTGTTGTGGGGCGGTCAAGCCAGATGTAAATTCCCATGCCGAGCCCGGCAATCAATAAGACGACACTGGTTGCCACCAACAGATTTTTTGTGTTCATTGTCTACAGATCCTAAATCCCACCGCCGAATTTGTTGTTTCTGGCAAAGCCTTTGGGTGGCAGACGTCCAGCTGAGGCTCTGGCACCGAGCCAGTCATTGAGATCATTGACACTCCAGGTTCGCTCCGAACTGTCAAGCCAGGACAGACCGCTTTCGAGCTTGAAAGTCTTGGCATCTGAAAGTCCGCCGTCTTTATATTTCTGCAATATGACCCCGCGACCCCGGCTCATTTCGGGCAGACCGGAAAGCGGGAAAATCAACAACTTTCTATTGTCACCAACGGCAGCCACGTGATCGGCGTCCTCGGGCACAGGAGTACACACCAGAGCTTCAGCGGGCAGCTTTACGTTCAATACCTGCTTGCCTTTGCGGGTGTTGGCGATAACCTCATCTTCGCTAACGACAAAGCCACGGGCATCACTTGAGGCAATCAGGAGCTTGCGTTCTGGCTTATGCACAAACAGGGCTATGACGCCTTCGCTTTGGTCAAGATCAATCATCAACCGCAACGGCTCACCATGGCCGCGCCCGCCGGGCAGCTTGTCTGCATTGAGTGTGAAAAACCGGCCATCGCTGGCAAACACCAGTATCTTGTCGGTGGTTTCGGCGTGGAAAGCATGTTCGGGGCCATCGCCGGTTTTGAACGACAGGCTTTCCATATCGCCCAGATGACCGCGCAAGGCCCTGATCCAGCCTTTTTGCGAACAGACGATTGTAATAGGCTCTTTTTCAATCATGGCGGCTGAGATATCGAAATCACCTTCCGGCATATCAGAAAACTGCGAACGGCGGGCACCAAGCTCCGTATCTTTGCCAAATTTCTTACGAATTTCCCGGATTTCCCCGGCAATTTGACGCCACTGATTATCATCTGATCCCAACAGCTCTACCAGACCTGATCGTTCAGCTTCGAGCGCTTCATGTTCGCGGCGAAGTTCCAGTTCTTCAAGCTTGCGCAAGGAGCGCAACCGCATGTTTAATATAGCCTCGGCCTGAACGTCGGAGATTGAAAAAGTCAGCATCAGCTGTTGTTTGGGCTCATCTTCAAAACGGATAATGCGGATCACTTCATCGAGATTGAGGAAGGCAACAAGAAAGCCCGCCAGAACCTCAAGGCGCTGGTCGATTTTCTTCAGGCGATATTCCGAACGTCTGACCAGCACCTGACGGCGGTGATCAAGCCATTGCCGCAAGACCTGGCGCAATGACATGACGCCGGGTATCTGGCCTGCACTCAACACATTCATATTGAGCGAAATGCGATTTTCCAGATCAGACAGTTTGAACAGGGATTCCATCATCAATGTGGCATCAACCGTACGCGATTTTGGCTCGATAATCAGGCGAATGTCTTCAGCTGATTCGTCTCTGATGTCGGCCACAAGCGGCAGTTTGCGGGCCTGCATAAGTTCAGCGATTTTTTCAATCAGCCGGGACTTCTGCACCTGATAAGGAATTTCGGTAATGACGATCTGATAGCCGCCGCGGCCGGTATCTTCGCGGTCCCACCTGGCCCGGACCCTGAAGCCACCACGACCGGTGCGATAGGCCTCAATGATTGCCGCAGGAGGTTCCACAATAATACCGCCGGTGGGAAAATCCGGGCCTTTGACAAATTCGGTCAGTTTTTCCGGGGTGGCATTGGGGAATTTTATCAGATGCAGGGCGGCATCACAAAGTTCGGACACATTATGCGGCGGGATGCTGGTGGCCATGCCCACAGCGATGCCGGTGGAGCCATTGGCAAGCAGGTTTGGGAAGTTGGCGGGCAGCACCATGGGCTCTGAATCTTCGCCATCGTATGTTTCGCGAAAATCAACCGTGTCTTCATCAAGGCCTTCGAGAAGGTTTGCTGAAACTTCTGTGAGACGTGATTCCGTATAGCGCATGGCGGCTGCATTATCGCCATCGATATTACCGAAATTGCCCTGGCCATCAATCAGCGGATAGCGCACGGAAAAACTCTGCGCCAGTCTGACAAGCGCATCATAAACCGCCTGATCACCATGAGGATGGTAGCGGCCAATAACGTCGCCGACAACACGGGCGCATTTTTTAAACTTCTGTGAGGGGTCGAGTTTGAGCTGCCGCATGGCATAAAGTACGCGCCGGTGAACAGGTTTTAGACCATCACGCACATCGGGCAAAGCCCGGTGCATAATGGTGGCAAGCGCGTAGGCGAGATAGCGTTCTTCGAGCGCATCTCTCAAATCTATGGGCTCAATGCCTTCGGATGATGGTGGTGGCAGCGTTGTTGTCATGGCTTTCTTTTATAACAACACAAGGATTCGCAACAACGGATTTTTTACTGGTTTTTTTTCGCCATTACATATTTCAGCTTGTTTATGGCTATGGTCTCAAGCTCGTTTTGTGAAGCACTTGCGGGCCCCTGAATGGAGACTTCAATACCGGTTTTGGCATGAATGGCGCTGACTTTGACCAGTTGACCAATTTGCTGGGTTTCGATATAGACTTCGCCAAGGCCTTGGCCGTGCTGACTTGCCCGTTTATTACGCCGCACGTTCAATTTTCATCTCCCGCCACAGAATATCAAGTGCCTCGACCAGCTTGCGCAAATCATCACTGCTGTGCAACGGCGATGGCGTTAAGCGTATGCGCTCGGTGCCGCGCGGCACCGTGGGGTAGTTGATCGGTTGCACATAGATGGAGTATTCATCGAGCAGAATATCAGTGAGTTTTTTGCACTGCACCGGATCGCCGACAAAAACCGGCACCACGTGGGTGGGGCTTTCCATCAAGGGCAGCTTGTGTTGCCGCAACAACCCTTTGAGTTCAGCGGCACGTGCCTGATGCTGCTCACGCTCAACGTCACTTTGCTTGAGGTGGCGTATGGCAGCAAGAGCACCCGCGGCAATCACCGGGGAAATGGAGGTGGTAAAAATAAATCCGGGAGCATAAGAGCGAATGGCATCAACAATCAGATTGTTGGCGGCAATATATCCGCCCATGAGACCAAAGCCCTTGGCCATGGTGCCTTCAATGATATCCACACGCTCTGCGATATTATCACGCTCGGCAATGCCGCCGCCCCGTGCGCCATAGAGGCCTACCGCATGAACCTCATCAAGATAGGTGAGCGCGCCGTAGCGATCAGCCAGATCGCAGATTTGTTCTATGGGGGCAATATCGCCATCCATGGAATAAAGTGATTCAAATGCTATCACCTTGGCGGTGTCTTTGCTTATGGCTTTGAGTTTGTCTTCGAGATCAGCCAGGTCGTTATGACGCCAGATGCGTTTGGGGCCACGGCCCTGGCGAATGCCTTCAATCATTGAGGCATGGTTCATTTCGTCGGACAGGATAACGCAATCGGGCATCAACCGCGCCAAAGTCGACAATGTCGCCTCATTGGCCATGTAGCCGGAATTAAATAACAGTGCACATTCCTTGCCATGAAGGTCGGCCAGTTCCAGTTCCAGCTCCACATGATAATGCGTAGTCCCGGCTATATTGCGCGTGCCGCCGGAGCCTGCGCCAGCCGTATCAATGGCCTCGTGCATGGCGTTGAGAACTTTTGGATGCTGCCCCATGCCAAGATAATCATTGCTGCACCAGACGGTTATCTCCTTGGTACCATCGGGGCCATAATAAACCGCCTTGGGAAATTTTCCCTGGCAGCGCTTGATATCAGCGAAATGCCGATAGCGGCCTTCCTCGCGCAGAGCCGAAATCGCATTTTCAAATACTTCAGTATATTTTTCCGGGTTCACAATTCTCAACCTGTTAATCGAAGCAACAACATGTTTATAGCATTACAATATCATAGAATGCCAGCCCTCGACAACTGCTCTGAATGCATCTGTCAGCCGTGGTCATGTGCTGTGATATCTATATCCCGCGCGTGGTCTTCGTCGGTGCATACAGTTTCAATCTGGACGGTGGAAAAATAAAAGCCAAAATCCTGGCGCAACAGGGCATGTGCCTGTTTCAGAAGGTCTTCATTGCTTTTTTCATTTTCCACCAGCAAATGCACTGAAAATACATGGGCGTTTGAGGTCAGCGTCCAGGCATGCACATGATGGACATTGGTTACGCTGGGTAATTCCTGCAATCGGGCTATCACCGCATCAAGATCAATGTCCTGGGGTGCGCCTTCCATCAGAATAAAAACCGCCTCCTTCATAATGCTCCAGGAGGCATAGAGCAGGACAAAGCCGAAGGCTATTCCTAAAATCGGATCAATCAGCAAAAAGCCGGTATATTTAATAACGAGCGCGGTAATGATGATCAAAATCGACCCGACAAAGGTCTGCATGACGTGCCAGAAAGCGCCTTTCATATTGAGGTCATCTTTTTGTTTTGAATAAAGCAGCCACAGCGAAATGACTTCGGTAAACAACCCGCCCGCTGCTGCCCACAACATCGGAGTGGTTGACAGGTCGATAGGATCCTGCAACCGCATTGTACCCATGACGATCACCACAACGGCCATGACAAGTAAAAATGCACCATTGAGCAGTGCACCGACAATTTCAGCGCGACGACTGCCAAATGTGCGGCTTTTATCAGCCGGGCGCGCGGCAATACGGGCGGCAACGAAGGCCAATACAACCCCGCCAACCGCAGAAAACGTGTGGAAGGCATCGGATATAACCGCAACTGATCCGGTATAAAGGCCGATTGCCAGTTCGATGACGAAATAAATACCTGTAAGCCACCCGGAAATAACCAGCGCGCGCGAATTGGCACCGTCACCGGCTGGAATATGGCTTAACCCGTGTCCTGAATTACCACTCATTTCGACTTGCCCCTGTATGTTCATCAACAAATTTCAATAAGATTAAAGGTTCCAGTAAATGGAAGGTCAAGTAATAATGCAATCAGCCCCGAAGTTTTCACTCCGGGGCCAGTCAAACTCAAGACAATTTTCGTCGAAAAATCTAAAGGCGATAACGTATCTGGTCGGTCCAGAAGCGTTCCAGTTTTACCAGTGATCTGTTGAGGACGTCGAATTCCTCAAGGGAAATGCCGCCGATTTCTTCGATGGAAAGGATGTGGCGGGAATAGAGGTCTTCAACTTTTTTGGCTATGTCGTGGCCTTTTTCGGTGAGGCTTACGCGCACCGATCTGCGGTCCATTTCTGAACGCTGATGCAGGATGTACCCGGCATCAACAAGTTTCTTGAGGTTGTAGGAAACGTTGGAGCCGAGGTAATGGCCGCGGGTGCGCAATTCACCGGCGGTCAGTTCGGAATCACCGATATTATATAACAGCAATGCCTGAACACTGTTTACTTCAGCGCGGCCGAGCCGTTCGAATTCATCTTTGATGACATCAAGAAGCCGACGGTGAAGGCGCTCCACCAGGGTCAGGCATTCGAGATATTTCGGCCTCAATTCTTCATCTGAAGCCTGAGTGTTTTCAGGGATTGATTGAGTTGTCACTATACTCATTTTACGCCCGCCTATGCTTGTTTTCTCGTGGAGTTTTCTCCACATGTTGATTGGGACTGTACAGGGCGCACGCTAAAATCTGATTAAGCGACAGACTTAATTAAAGTTTAAGATCAAAATACTCAATCTTTGCGTATGTGTTTAACGATTGCGGAAAAATCCAGATGTGATTTGCCTGCCTCATCATATTGAGAGTACAGGTTCATGGCTTCATGCCCCAATGGAGTTGTGGCACCACTGGCGTTTGCAGCCTCCTGCGCCAGACGCAAATCCTTGAGCATCATGGCGACGGTAAAACCGGCCTGATAATCGCGATTGGCCGGTGATGCGGGCAGGGGGCCGGGAACCGGGCAATAAGAAGTCAGGGCCCAGCACTGGCCCGAGGCGGTTGAAGAAATATCATAGAGCTTTTGTTTATCAAGGCCGAGTTTTTCGGCCAGCACAAAAGCTTCACTCACCGCAATCATGGAGACGCCAAGTATCATATTGTTGCAGATTTTTGCCGCCTGTCCCGTGCCGGCGCCACCGGCATGGATAATGTTTTTGCCCATTTGGGCCAGATAAGGCTCAGCTTGCGCAAAGGCTGCATCGCTTCCACCGACCATAAAGGTCAAGGAGCCAGCCACAGCACCACCGACGCCGCCTGATACCGGTGCATCGAGCATTGACAATCCGGCCTGTTCGGCCTGAGTTGCCACTTCGCGGGCGGTTTCAACATCAATGGTGGAGCAATCAATCAGCAGGGTGTTTTCGCCAACAGTGGCAATCAGACCGTTTTCTTCGCAGTAGACTGCTTTAACATGTTTGCCTGCAGGCAGCATGGTGATGACCACATCAACGTGGTCTACCGCAGCACTCAAATCGTCGCTGGCTTCAATTCCGGCCTGTTGCGCAAGTTCCAGCGCTTCGGGTGACAGATCAAAGCCTTTGACCTGATGTCCGGCCTTGTGCAGATTAACTGCCATCGGGCCTCCCATATTTCCCAGGCCGATAAAACCGATTACTGCCATTTACTCATTTCCTTCTTTTTCTCTGTGTTCGCGTTTGTTCAAATTAAAAAACATTTGATAGATCAAGTTCACCGGCTCCCAGATCGGCGAAATACTGATCAACCAGATCATCGCTTACTTCTGCCAACGTTAAATGCTGCCATTTGGGTTGCAAATCCTTGTCAATGACGATGGCGCGGGTGCCTTCATAAAAATCATGTGCCGCCATAAAGCGCACGGCCAGTCTATATTCAAGCTTCATGCAGTCTTCAAATTGACGTGTTTTGCCGGTGCGTATCTGTCTGAAGGCGATTTTCTGACTAAGGGGAGACTTGCTTTTGATCAACTGAGCTGTTTTGCGGGCCCACTCAAAATGGTTGTTGTCCATTCTTTCACTTTCCAGACTGGCGACGATTTCTTCAACGCTGCCATGACAAAAACTTTCATCAATCCAGCCTTGCGTGTTGGCAAGTTCGGAAGTGCCTAGATCCTGTTTAAATGAATTAATGACTTCGTCCACATCGGCGGCATGAACCAGAGCTTCCACCAGGGCGGGAATTTCAGCAGACGGCACGTAACAATCAGCTATGCCGGCGTAAAGCGCGTCAGCGGCACCGATACGCCCGCCGGTGAGGGCAAGATAAAGGCCAATCTCACCGGGACATCGCGGCAGAAAATAGGTGCCGCCCACGTCCGGGAACAGGCCAATTCCGGTTTCCGGCATGGCAAAGGCGAGTTTTTCCGTGACAATGCGATGAGACCCGTGAACCGAAATGCCGACACCGCCGCCCATGGTAATGCCATCCATAATGGCGATATAGGGTTTAGGGTATTTTTTTATTGCCGTGTTGAGTTGATATTCTTCAAGGTAAAACCGGGTAACAATGGGGTTTTGGGTTTTGCCCCAGAGGTAAAGCGCGCGAATATCACCACCGGCGCAAAAGGCCCGGTCCCCGGCAGCTTCAATGATGATGTGAGAAACGGATGTATCGCGCGACCACGCCTGAAGATGGGGATGCAACTGGCGTATCATACCAAGCGTCAGGGCATTCAGGGCCTGGGGGCGGTCGAGCAGGATTTTAGCGGCGAGGCCGACTTTCTGGAAATGTATTTCAGGTGCTTCAGACATGGGGCTTGTTGCTCATCCAAAAAGATCGCGGGCAATGATAACACGCATGATTTCATTGGTTCCTTCCAGGATTTGATGAACCCGCACATCGCGCAAATTCCGCTCAAGGGGATAATCACGTAAATATCCATAGCCACCATGCAATTGCAATGCCTGGTTGACGACGTCAAAACCAACGTCTGTGGCAAAACGTTTGGCCATCGCCGACCATCTCGATGCATCAGGCGTTTTGGCTTCAACTTTGGTGGCGGCCTGGCGCACCATCAGGCGGGCTGCCTCAAGCTCAGTTGCCATATCGGCGATTTTGAACTGTAGTGCCTGAAACTCCTGAAGTTTGCGGCCAAACTGTTTGCGCTGGCGCATATACTCCAACGCGAGATCAAGCGCGGACTGGGCCGTGCCTAACGAGCATGAGGCTATGTTTATACGTCCGCCATCAAGCCCGGACATGGCGATTTTAAAACCCTGTCCTTCTGCGCCTACCAGATTTTCAACCGGCACTCTGGCATTTTCAAATATAACCGCTCCGGTGGGCTGGCTGCGCCACCCGAGTTTTTCCTCAACCTTGCCGAAGCTCAAACCGGGTGTATCTTTTTCGATTGCGAGACAGGAGATACCTCCCGGTCCATCATCCCCGGTGCGCACCATGGTCAGATAGATGTCTGATACGCCCGCACCGGAAATAAATGCTTTTGAGCCATTGAGAATGTAAAAATCTCCGTCCCTTTCAGCCTTTGTGCGCAAGGCTGCCGCATCAGAGCCTGAACCGGGTTCTGTCAGGCAGTAGCTGGCAATCTTCTCCATGGTGCACAAGTCAGGCAACAGCCGGTTTCGTATTTCATCTGATCCAAAGGTATCAATCATCCACGACGACATATTGTGGATCGACATAAAAGCTGCCGTAGAGGTGCAGCCGTAAGACATGGCTTCGAAAATCAGGGAAGCATCGAGACGCGACAGATTGGAGCCGCCAACTTCTTCGCGCACGTAAAGTCCGGCAAAACCCAAGGCTGCGGCTTTGCGCATTGTTTCTACCGGAAAGAAAGCATCTTGATCCCATTGGGCAGCATAGGGGCTTAAATGATCGCGCGCGAAAGCCCGGGCCACATCCTGAAAGGCAATCTGCTCGTCATTGAGTTCAAACATCCACCAATTTCTCCGGCATTGTTCACTATAATGACGATAACTCTAACCTTTGTTCGAGCACAAGTGTACTTAGACATATTCATAAACGGGCTTGCAAATTAGACGGCATCGTTTTACGACCGATGAGATGTTGTTTTTGCTAATGAGAAGCCTGAATATTTTAAAGGGTTTTGACCTATGAGTTCGCGCTATCCCGCCATCAGAATGCGGCGCAACCGTCAATTTGACTGGTCCCGGCGTCTGGTCGCCGAAAACAGATTAAGTGTCGATGATCTGATCTGGCCGCTATTCGTCATCGGTGGAACCAATCAGCGCCAGCCAGTTGCGTCTTTGCCGGGCGTGGAACGCCTTTCTGTTGATCTTATTGTTGAAGCAGCCCGGATGGCGGCTGATGTGGGTATTCCGGTGATATCCCTGTTTCCCAACACCTCAGATGAATTGCGCACCAGTGATGGGCGCGAAGCGGTGAACGCTGACAACCTCGTCTGCCAGGCGGTTAGAGCGGTGAAAGCAAAAATCCCCAATCTTGGCATTATGTGCGACGTCGCCCTGGACCCCTATACCAGCCATGGCCATGACGGGTTGATGTCAGGTGATGAAATAATCAATGATGAAACCATCGAGGTTCTGGTATCCCAGGCACTGGTTCTGGCTGAGGCGGGATGCGATATCATCGGGCCATCAGACATGATGGACGGTCGCATCGGCGCCATCCGCCAGGCACTGGAATCCGCAGAACATAAAAATATACAGATTATGGCATATGCTGCCAAATATGCTTCTGCTTTCTACGGTCCGTTCCGCGATGCCGTAGGCTCAAGTGCGGCACTCACGGGCGACAAGCGTTCTTACCAGATGGACTATGCCAACTCAGATGAAGCCATACGCGAGGTGCAACTGGATCTGGAAGAGGGCGCTGACATGGTTATGATCAAGCCCGGCATGGCCTATCTGGACATCGTCGCCCGGGTCAAGAACGAATTTCGCGTGCCTACATTTGCCTATCAGGTGTCGGGTGAATACGCCATGTTAATGGCTGCCGCCCAAAACGGCTGGCTTGATGAGGATAGAGTTGTACTGGAAAGCCTGATGGCCTTCAAACGCGCGGGCGCGGACGGAATCCTCACATACTTTGCCCCGAAAGTGGCAAAAATTCTGACGGGTTCCGCTTAAAACCACCCGCACCGTCCCGGCCTTGAGCCGGGATCTGTTGGCGATCAACCAGAATATCACCAGATCCCGGCTCAAGGCCGGGATGGCGCAGGAAATAGAGGCTACGTCTGTTTGAGTTTTAGTTGTCGTCGTAAGGTCCGGTTGGGCGAATGAAATCGTGGATGTTGAACCGGCGCAGATATTCCTGCCGAGTCAGTGCTTCAAGCCGGCGGCGGTAATTGTCCGCTTCAAATACATCGGCACGGGAATCAAATTGCGAACGGGTGCCGTCAACGACTTTGGAACTGTCCTTGTTGGCATCGAACATACGGCCAGAGGGCGTATAAGGCTGATCTGATTCGGCAAGCTGTGCCTGACCTTCCCCAATTGAAAATACCAGCAATGCCGCCGAAATTGTACCAACGGTTGCAAAACGGATGAAAACTGGAATTTTCCGCGCTTCAAATGCCATAATTTTTTTCCTGTACCCGTTTAATTTGCCAGTTTGACTGGTTGGTAGACGTTAAGCCTGAGCATAGCAGATAAATTCCCAGGAAGCGACAAGGTTTTGATACCTATAAAACACGAATCAGTAAAGATTAATAAAAATTCCGTGGCGAAAATGTGTGCTTTATCCAAAAAAGCAAAGGTGTGTCCGGCGTATTTTTCCGAATTTGTAACCGCCAGCAGGCTGAAAGGAAGAAAACTTATGCAAATCCTAGCGACTGGTGAGAAGTTTTATACCGGCGAAAGTGAAAAAGGTACCAAGTGCACCCTGTATCCAGCGCCGGGATTTTGAGTAAACCTGCACCATTGCAGGCGTTGAAAAGGCGACGGCATAGGCGCAATGGAGGGCAATTGACAGAATTGATGTACCAATAATAATGGCAAGACCAACCCACATGGGTGCATCAGCCTGCAACCCCAAAGAGACAATGGCAATCCAGGCTAATATGGCTTTGGGGTTGGTCATCTGAATGAAGAGGCCTTGCAGATAATAACCTGAAAGCCGACGTTTCTCACCCGTAGGTGCTTCAGCATAAATATCGTGGGAGACGGCTGCTGCGCGAAATGCCTTGAATGCCAGCCACAGCAGGTAAAGCCCACCGGCAGTCTTGATGAAAATCAAGGCCGATGCATATGCTGCCAGTAAGGCGGAAAGACCAACAACGGTTAACACGGACCAGAAGAAGGTGCCTGTGCCAATACCCAGGGCAAGAGCAATACCACAGCGGCGATCAATACTCATGGAAACTCCCATCACTGATAGAATGTTGGGACCAGGAGACAACATCGCCAGCAAAAATGCCGAGTAAGCAAGAATTAAACCGGGGAGATAAATCGATAATTGTTCCATGTTGAAATCTTTCACACAATTCAGTTCCCCCTTTGTTCCATACATTTATCCCGGTAGCAAGAGGTAATTTTATTTGTGGGGAAAATGTTTCTGCCTATGAATTCACGGCCAGTTGAGGCTGGACAGCGAGAGTTTCTGCTGCCCGTTCTCATCAAAGTTGCCGGGACTGAGCCAGGTTTCAAAGTTGGTGCGTAATCGTGGCCAATCCTCTTCGGTGATGGAAAACCAGGCGGTATCGCGGTTTTTCCCCTTAACTATCATGTGATGATAAAAAGTACCTTCATAGGAAAACCCGAACCGTCTGGCTGCTTCGCGCGATTTCTCGTTCAAGGCGTTACATTTCCATTCCAGTCGGCGAAATTTTAATTCGCCCATAGCATGAGACATCAACAGGTAAATGGCCTCGGTGGCATTGGGTGTGCGTTGGGCTGCCGGTGCAAGCCAGATGTTGCCAATCTCGATGCAGGCATTGCCGGGATGAATATTGAGGTAGGACGCCATGCCGAAAGGTTGCATGCTGGCTCGATCCACCATCGTATAAAACACCAGCCCGCTTGCGCTTACGCAACTTTCCATCCAGGTGGCCATCTCGCCATGGTTTTCAAACGGGCCATAACCCATATAGTCCCACAGTTTATCAGCACCGTCGCAACCATGGGTGCAGGTGTACAGCGCCTGCGCCTGTGATTTGGGGTCGACGGCAATCAGTTTGACGTTGTTTCCAACCAGGGGTGTGGATGGTGAGGGGTCGAAAGCATTTGAAACCACAGGGTTACAATTGAGGCGGCGTGATCGCCGGGCCGAGTTTAATGTTGTGGTCATTTTAATGGTTCTTTTTTCCAGATCGCATTTTTACTCAAGCACCGGATTGGAAACAATTTTCTGAAACAATTCAAGATCAATATTACCGCCGCTGAGAATAATCCCGACGCGCTTGTTCGCCATCTTTTCGCGTTCCTTCATCAAGGCGGCGAAAGCTGCGGCACCGGCACCTTCGGCAATATTGTGGGTGTCGCGATAAAGCGCGATTACGGCTGCGCGAAGGTTTTCCTCGCTGACCCGGACAATGCGCTCACAACCTTTCCATATCACTTCCATCGCCGCTTCCTGGGGCACTTTGCAAGCCATGCCGTCGGCGAAGGTTACAGCACTTGTGGTGGTGTGGATTTGACCGTGTTCGAAGGACAATGCATAGGCATCGGCATTTTCGGAGACAACGCCGACAATTTTGGTTTTAAGCCCGAGCAGATCGCGCGTGGTGATCAGGCCGCTGATGCCCGAGCCCTGGCCGACGGGTACATAGACTGTATCAAGACCAGCAATATTTTCCAGCAACTCGCGGGCGTAAGAGGCAACTCCCATGACCAGGGATTTGTGAAACGACGGTACCATTGAGAGGTTTTCAACCCTGGCCAGTCGTCTGGCTTCTTCGGCGGCTTCATCAAAATCTACACCATGAACAATCAGCTTCCCGCCAAAAGCCTCCATCGACTTGTTTTTTTCAACACTGTTACCCTCTGGTATCAGAATGGTCACCGGCACCCCGGCGTTGGCGGCAGCACGCGCAATGCTTTGGCCATGATTGCCCCGCGTTGCTGTTATCAGGCCCTTGGCTTGAGGGTTTTGCTGCTTGAAATGTGTGAGGAAAACACAGCCGCCACGCACCTTGAATGAGCCGATGGGCGTATGGTTTTCATGTTTGACCCAGACTTCAGCACCGGCGCGCGCGCTCAGGAGCGGCCAGTGAATTTGTGGCGTGGGGATCAGATTTTCGTAGACGATTGAACAGGCTTCATTCAGTTCGTCCATTGAAAATAACATGAATTTACCTTTCTCTCAGCAGGCCTAAGCCGCCCGAAATTCGGGTGGGGTTAAGCGGGTGCAGTAAATGCAGGGGTTTAATATAGCGTTTTTTGTTTGCGGTGGCGAAGAAAATTGAACCAAAAGGCTGCGGCAATATTATGAACTTGCCGGCAGTCTGTAGCTGGGTCTAATCCGTTGTCAGGCTCCTGACCTTTTCAGCGGCAATTGGAGAAAATGATCCCTTGGGATATTTGCTCAGGTAAGATCTGAAAAGGGTCTGGTTTTTACTGTCCTTGATTGAATTCCAGTAGGCCAGCTCGAAGGTTGAGCCAACTGCTGGCAGCGATGTTGTGCCGGGACTTCTTTCAGCAATCTGTCTGTCCTTGTCCATGAAGTAGAATTCCTGGGTGAGTGAGGAATTTTCCCAGGGTATCTGCTTGTCACCGGTGGCTGCCAGCACATCGCGCCGGGTTTGCTTGAACACCTGTTCGATGGTGATACCAGGTCTGGTTATGGCTTTGGCAAGAGCAAGTGTATACGGTGAATTTCCTCTCATGCCATCGTAGGCAACCTCGCCGGGTGAGGTTGAGTAAGCAACAAAAGAGCCGCGTGGTGCCTCCACTTTGGCCAGGCCGTCTAAAGGCTCGCGAAAGGTGTCTTTAAAAGGATTGTTGCGGCAGGCGTCAAGGATGACAATATTGAATGCATCTGAAGAGCGTCCCATGGTCTTCAGAAACGCCGTCACGTCAATGGCCTCCATATCAAGTTCGCTTTCGTCGCGTATGTTGGCGCCAAGAGGAATTAGATAGTTTTTATTGCGCACCTGAACCGCATGCCCGGCAAAATAAAACAGGCCGACAGCGCCGGTTTCACGCAAGGTGCGGCTAAAATTCAGCAGGGCGCGTTTCATGGTTTTCTGATCGGCGTCAATAAGCCGGGTAACGCTAAAACCTGCAGCTTTTAACGAGCCTGTCATCAAGGTTGCATCATTGGCAGGGTTGACAAGGGGAGAATTTTTATAAGCGGAATTGCCGATGACAAGAGCCATGCGGTTATCAGCAGATGCAGCAGCACCCAGCCCCAGAAACATCAACAGGAAGGCAGAGGTAAACTGGAAGAATTTAAGTATCGAATTTAACGTGAGGCTTTGATATTGCATGGTCGACAATTTGAGAATGCCTTGTTTTTGCAAGATATGATTTTGCTGATTACAGTCGGAATCTTAAAAATAAGGACGAAAATTCGATAGAATTTAATTGGAAAATTAATACAAATTTCCATGAATTTGAATGGATGTGTCGATTGATTGAAATTTAAGGTTTTGGACTGAAGATTATGGCTTATGGAGAAATCAACATGAGCGATCTAACCGTACCCAATAATTTCAGCAAGGACAGGCGCTGCTGGTGGGTGGCGCTGTTGATGCTTTTTCCTACCGGTGCCGGTTATATCTATGTCGGCAGACCGTTACGCTTCATCGTCTTCACAGCGGTTGTATTGCTGAGCATACTGGCGTGGTATCTGCAGGCCTGGAGTTGGTTAAGTCTGGTTGTTGGCGCAGCGGCAATCGGTTTTGCCTTTGATATCATTGTCATTGCCGTAAAACAAAACAGTCACAACCTGCGCTGGCCCCAGCGTCGCAACTGGTATGTGGCCAGCCTGGTCTTGTGGTCAGCGCTTTTGGTTATTGCCGAAATTCTTTAGAGCAAGGTCAAAAAGCTCAAGCTTACCCGCACCGTCCCGGCTCAAGGCCGGGACGGTGCGGAAAATGGAGCTATCAGGCTTCGAATCTACTTTATCCGATTCTGCTTCAACTCACCGATATTCGATATCCCACACGGGGGAAATGGATGCAGATGGTGCCGACTTGCTGGTTTTCGTGGCAAATGGCGATTGTTTCCCTGTCGGCATAGTGCACTGTGCCGGTCACTTGGGGATCGCCGCCATCGAGATCCTGGGTAATCGAAATATCCATGCCAATCTTGAGATCAAGTGGATCGTCGGGGTCTATGTGTTGCGGGGTTGTGTGCGTGGCGGCTTTGGCGATTTCAAGCGCTTGTTCGGCCGGCATTTCGGTTGCATTCCCGTGGCCGATGTCTTTCATCCGTTGCTCCCAGGCAACAAGGGCTGGAAACTGGCTGAGGAAATCGGCGCCACCGGCCCAGCGGCCGCGCAAAAACCAGACGAGATAATAGGTCATAATATCCGGCAATCCGGGGGTGTCTCCGAGCATGAATGTGCGACCGGTGGCCAGACGCTGGTCAATCCAGCCGAACTGCGCACGTATCTGGCTGAGCAGGTGGGGCAGATCGTCACTCAACTGGTCAAAGGTTCTGTCAGGACCGAGGTACAATCTGGCCCGGTCTTTGGCAAAGTCCTTTGGCAAATCACCAGCAATGGCTGCCATCACAAGCCTGACAACGAGATTGAACAATTCCCCATCGCACCAGCGTGAAATACCCCAGACCATACCTTCAGCGCCGCCGGGGAAAAACGTTGGTTCGGGGAAGCGCCGTTCCAATTCACGTAAGATGCACTGGCTGTCGCAATAGATATCCGCACCAATCTGCATCACCGGTGCGCGTCTGTAGCCAGCCGTGAGTGGCATAAGGAGTGGTTTGGGTGGGATGCGCGGCACGGTGACCGCATGCCAGTCAAGTTGTTTGATACCAAAGCCCACCCTGACTTTTTCCGAAACAGGCGAGGGGGGATAGGCATGCATGATTATCTTGTCCATGGAGGAGCCTCTTTTTTTTTCAGGCAGAATAATATTGTACCTGGGCTATTAATGTTTGAGCACATGATAGAACATTAAGTTCAGCCTGCAGCAGCAAAGATCAGTTAGGAACAGAAAATGTCAAAAAAGCCGGTTATTCTGGTTACCCGTCGCCTCAGTGATGAGGTTCAACAACGTTTGAGCAGCGACTATGAGCCGATTTTTAATGCGGATGATCATGTGTTTTCAAAATCTGAACTGATTGAGAAATGCCAGAATGTGGATGGTGTGCTGCCGTGCCATTCGGAAGTTTTTTCCAGCGACGTTATCGCTGCCCTGCCGACAAGGTTGAAAGTTATCGCCAATCATTCCGTCGGTGTTGATCATGTTGATCTCAACGCGGCTAAAGATAAAGGCATCATCGTCACCAACACGCCCGATGTTTTGTCTGATGCCACCGCCGAGATTGCCATATTGTGCATGCTGGCGGCAGCGCGGCGCGGCAGTGAGGGCGATCGCATGATGCGGGCGAGTGCCTGGGATTTCTGGAGCCCGGCGTTTATGGTGGGTGTCCAGGTTACCGGCAAACGCTTCGGCATCATCGGCATGGGCCGGGTGGGCCAGGTGACAGCGCAACGCGCGCGCGGGTTTGGCATGGAGGTGCATTATCACAACCGCCGACGCCTTGATGAAGCCGAGGAAAAAGGTGCGATTTTTCATGACAGTGTTGAGGGCTTGCTTGCTCACGCTGACGTGCTGTCGCTGCATTGCCCGGTAACGCCTGAAACCACCGGGTTTATGACAGTTGACAAATTTGACCTGCTGCCGGATAGCGCCATTTTTGTAAATACCGCGCGTGGTGCTCTGGTGGATGAAAATGCGCTGGTTGCGGCGCTTAAATCGGGAAAGCTGTTTGCAGCGGGATTAGATGTTTATTGCGATGAGCCCGGTGGAAACCCGGAGCTGGCGGGGCTCGATAATGTGTTTATGCTGCCGCATATCGGCTCTGCCACCAGGGATACGCGTATCGCCATGGGCTTTCGCGCCATGGACAATCTCGATGCAGTCTTTGACGGGCGTGAACCCAAAGACCGGGTTGTCTGAATAAAGCCACTTTTATAACTGTAATTCTGAATTGGACACTTGGCCTTGCGGGGTGTAGAAACAGGTGCCAACCGGGCGACTCGCTGCTTCGTGACAAAAAAGCAGATTGAAGTCGCCATTCATTCTTACCTTAAACCGGCTAATGGCCGGGCGACCTTAAGGAGTTGGCATTATGGCCAAAGTGCTTCGAATTACCGAAATTCCCGAAAGCCTGACCTTCGACGATGTTTTGTTGCGACCGGGACCATCAGAGGTTTTGCCCAATGAAGTTAATACAGCCACGCAACTGACCCGGGAAATCACCCTGAATATTCCCATTCTTTCCTCAGCCATGGATACGGTAACCGAAAGTTCGCTGGCGATAGCCATGGCCCAGGCTGGCGGCATGGGGGTATTGCATCGAAACCTCACCCCGCAGGTGCAGGCGGAACATGTGCTCAGGGTGAAAAAGTTTGAAAGTGGCATGG
>CAZVAZ010000014.1:0-27201 GCA_964625235.1 uncultured Hyphomicrobiales bacterium | reverse complement strand
ATGATGACAGTGACGGCGAAGTTGAACCGTTTTCGATTTTCGACAACATGCCGCCTGACATATCAGATGATTTGGAAAGCTCGGAGATGGTCATGCCGAGTTGTTCGCGCAAAGCTCGCACTTCACGGCCAATTGATTCTTCCAACAGGTTACCGCCAGCCCGCCCCGCCGCATGGGGATTTTGCTCAAGCACCGGCTTCTTATCGCCTGTTCCGGTCTTCGGCTCAACTCCTCCGGTCGCTGGTTTCTTCATCTGGGATTACTCATTGTCGGGACAAACAAAGACGCCGACCCGAAATTCGGATCGGCGTCTTTTTAGCCAATATCAGATCGTAAACTCAATATCGATCAATCGCTGCACGGGCTTTATCACCCGATTCATCAGCACTCAGCTCATGCGCAACCTCGGTTGCTTCAAGCCGCAGCTGTAAAATGTGCCATCCTATCCAGAAGGCAAGACCGATGATGTACATAACGAACTCCCATCCCTGGAAGGGATAAATCGCTGCAACATCTTTCAGATCGACGGCCCAGCTTGTCATTCCATTTGTTGACCACATGGGTTTTCCTTTCTCTTTAATATAAACGTTACACGGCGGCCTTCTCAGCGCGTTGTACTTCTTCAACGGCGGCGAGATAGGTCTGATTGGTTTCAAAATCGAGCCCTTCAAGTTCCACCTTGCGCGGGATCCGCAACAAGTTAAAGGCATTGAGAAGTTTTGCCATCCCAAAGCCCGGCAAAAAGCCCAACACGAAGAACATAATAATGGCACCGATGAACTGGCCAACCGGATTGATTGCAGCATAGCCTTCAAATGGTGAGGAAGGTTGACCCCACAATACAAAGCCTGCAATCACCACGCCGAGAAAGCCAGCATAACCATGCACGGCAACGGCACCGACGGCATCATCAATTTTGAACTTTTTCTCTACCCAGTAGTGCATCTTGTAAGCTACCCAGGCACCCACAGCACCGATCAGCAAAGCCTGTATCGGATGATACAGATCGTTGCCTGCGGAAGCTGTGATAATCCCGGCAAGACCGCCCGAGAATGTCCACATCAGATCGCCCTTGGACACAATGTAAGCCGACATAAGTCCACCTGACAAAGACATCAGGAAGTTGAAGGTAATCGCCGACAATGTGGTTGGCGCAAGGTAGATGTTGGTTGCAGTCCAGGTCAATCCGGTGATCTGTCCGCCAATGACTTCTGGTGAAATGATCGGAATATTGCAAGCGGCATAAAAACCCCAGAAACCGGTATAGATCATGAAAAAGCCAAGAGCTACCATCCACGGATTGTGTGGCGGGATTTCCCGTGGTGTTCCGTTTTCACGAAACTTGCCGATGCGTGGGCCCAGAACAAGCAGCACGCCAAGAGCAAAACCACCGGCGATTGCATGAATGACGCCCGATGCATAGGCATCATGGTAGCCGAGTATCTTGACCATCCAGCCATCCCAGTGCCAGCCCCATGAGGCGTCAATGATCCAGGCGACAGAGCCGATAAACACGGCTAGTATCCAAAAACCCCCTGAGCGTATTCGTTCGATAACCGAACCTGACACGATTGAAGCTGCGGTCCAGGAAAACAACAGAAAAGCTGCCCAGAACACACCGTTAATGTGATCAGACAGATTGGCTCCCATCGCGGGATCCCACGGTCGCGCACCAGTGGCGGCGGCATAATCTAAGCCTTTACCTTCGAATATGAACGGCCCGTTGGGGAATGCAAAATAAATCCACCAGCCGAAGAAAAAGAAAGACACTGTGACCAGAGGAATCAGCATCACGTTTTTCATTAACGTGTGTATATGATTTCTGCGTCGGCTCATTCCCACTTCATACATTAAAAAGCCCGCATGAATAAGAAACATTAAAACCACTGTCACCCAGTAATAAAACTCGGTGAAAATCGTGGTCAGTGCGTCAAGATTATTTTCCATTGATTTTCCCTTTGCCTTGCGAACCGAAAAATGCAAGCCCAACAACCACACCACACGCATTGCCTTTTCACAGGCATTTCGAATGAGTTCTGATTGCCCCCACTTCTATTTCCCAGCTCCTCCCGTCCAAGACATCTTGCGTTTAAAATGAAAACGCATGATGCCAATTCGTCATCCGGCGACAGATGGATTGACCCGCCGCCAGATCAATTCAGCCTCACGGTTCGGCTTCTCAGAAAAGCCCAACCAACTGGCCCAATTATATACCAAGGTTAACCAATTCTGAACAAAAGGCAACCCCGTATTAAACAAAGGGCAACAATTATTCACAACAGTAAACAATCACAAAGCCCGAAATCAGTCGACAAACTGTCATCTTGACACTTCCCGGAAGCTGCGTAGTAGTAATGTCATCATGAAAAAATCTACATTGGTCATATATGCAAGTGTCGCCATTGGTGTTGCTGCGGTTTTGTTTTTTCAGAGCAAATCCAATACCGGCCAGCCAATCGCTGAAATCAGCATTCCCCAGTTAAACCCGGCGCAAATCCGCGGGCGGGAGCTGTTTGACGCCAACTGCTCTGTTTGCCATGGCAAAAATGCCGCCGGATCAGATAATGGTCCAGGTCTGGTCCAGAAAATTTATCAACCCCGTATCCATGCTGATGGTGCATTTTTTATTGCCGTCAAAAGCGGTGTACGTGCCCATCACTGGCAATTTGGCTCGATGATGCCGGTTGCCGGTGTGGAAAAATCTGAAGTTGCTCTGATTGTGCAATATGTCCGCGCCCTGCAAAGAGCCAACGGCATAAAATGACTGCGCTGGCGAGAAGTGCTTTAGTGTGGAGCCGACAAAATTGTAAATTGCTCTCAAGGCAGTAACCCGAGGAAGTGACATGACAACAAAATCTGTATTGAAGCCGGAAGTGAAGGCTTTTTTTGACGAGGCCACCAACACCGTCAGCTATATTGTTAAAGACCCGGGTTCGGCTGCATGCGCAATTATTGATTCAGTTCTTGATTTTGATCCCGCTGCCGGTCGCACCACCACGGTGTCAGCCGATGCGATTATCTCTGATATCAATGACAGGAAGCTGAAAGTTGAATGGATTATTGAAACCCACGTCCATGCCGATCATCTCTCGGCTGCCCCCTATCTCCAGGAAAAACTGGGAGGCAGGATTGGCATTTGCGACAAGATCACAATTGTCCAGGATGTCTTTGGCAAGATTTTCAATGCCGGCACCGAATTCCAGCGCGACGGCAGCCAGTTCGACCGGCTCTTCAGCGATGGCGATACTTTCACCGTAGGTGGACTGGACGCCTACGTCATCGCCACACCAGGCCACACTCCCGCCTGCATGACATGGGTAATCGGCGATGCAGCCTTTGTCGGTGACACTTTGTTTATGCCAGATTTTGGCACCGCGCGCTGCGATTTTCCCGGTGGCGATGCCGGTATTCTATATCGCTCTATTCAGAAAATTTTGGCACTGCCACCGCAAACACGGCTGTTCGTGTGTCATGATTACAAGGCCCCGGGCCGCGATGAATTCGCCTGGGAAACAACTGTCGCTGAAGAACGCAAGTCCAATGTTCATGTCCATGAGGGCATCGATGAGGCAACCTTCGTTAAAACCCGAGAAACCCGCGATGCCACCTTAGGTATGCCCCGCCTCATCCTGCCTTCAATCCAGGTCAATATGCGCGCCGGTGAATTACCCGAACCCGAAGACAATGGCACCCGATACCTCAAATTACCTATCAACGCTGTTTGAGGCGGCCAAGCATCTCCGGCGTGTCAACATCCAGGCGCGCCGCCTCGCCCAGTTCAACGGCTATAATTTTTTCCACATTCTCATCAATCAAGTGCCGCCCGCCCGCATCGCCGGAAATCTGTTTGAGTTGATCAAAATATTTTACCGGCCACACCACCGGATTGCCCCCGCACCCGTGATCTGTCGCCTGAATGATGGCGCTGTGCTGTGCGTGCTCAAATTCATCCAGCATCCCGTTAATCATGGTGCCGGTAATTCGTGGCATATCGCCAAGCAGGATGATTGCCCCGGCACAATCATGTGGCACAGATTTGATGCCGCAGCGCAGTGACGAGGCCATCCCGTCGGCAAAATCAGAATTGTGGCAATAGTCAACATCCAGCCCCTTAAGCGCATCGACAACACCTTGCGCCTGAAATCCGCTTACCACCGTAATGCCGCAAACCCTGCTGGCCCCGGCAGCTTCAACCACATGGCGCACAAGTGCCATACCATCCAGTTGCACCAGCAGTTTGTTGGTTTCTCCCATACGCCGTGACTGGCCGGCAGCCAGAACAATTGCGTGGACAAGAATGTTGCCACGAGGGTTTTCAGGTTCATTCGCAGCGCCCGTCACGCCGGGGCATCTTTTCGTTTACGCAAGGCATCAATCACCTCAGCCATCACGGCAACAGCAATTTCGGCTGGATTGGCCGCAGCGATATCGAGCCCGATGGGCGCGTGAATGCGGGCAATATCTTCTGCCACGACCCCGGCCTGCCTCAACCTGTCGACCCTTTTGGCATGGGTCTTGCGACTGCCCAGCGCACCGACATAAAAGCATTTGCTTTGCAGGGCTTCCATTAGCGGAAAATCATCAATTTTCGGATCGTGGGCCAAAACCGCCATGGCCGTATAGGCATCAAGCGGCGTTTTCGATAAAACCTCTTCGGGCCATTCAACATGAATGGTAGCGCCAGGAAATCGCTCCGGCGTGGCAAAGGCTGAGCGCGGGTCAATCACCACCGTATCAAAACCGGCAAGATGACTGATTGAAGCCAGAGCCTGGGAAATGTGCACAGCACCAATAATCACCAATCTCGGTGCTGGCATATGAACATTGAAGAAAAATTCCTGGCTGCCAATTTTCACAACACCTGATTTACCCGAACCAAACCGGGCGGCAACTTCCCCGGCAATGTCAGAGCGGAGGACAGTCTCACCTTCAAGTAAAACTTCCTGCCTGCCGCCATTGAGGTCGCTTATCACAATTGCTGCACGGCGTTGACGCCGGGCCTGATTGAGCGTCATTATGATTTCACCGCGCATCAGACACTCGCAGCCATTGTTACCGGCTCCACAAAAACGCTGATGCGACCGCCGCACGAAAGACCGACTTCCCAGGCGGTCTCATCGGCAACGCCAAATTCTAAAATTCCCGGCTTACCAGTGGCAATGATGCCCAGGGCCTCGGTCACCACCGCGCCCTCCACGCACCCGCCGGACACTGATCCCTCAAAATTTCCATTGTCATCAACAATCAGCTGACTGCCCACCGGGCGCGGCGACGACCCCCAGGTCTCGATGACAGTTGCAAGCACCAGATGACGACCTTCCTTCAGCCAGACCTCAGCTGTTTCCAGCGGGCAGATGTGAACGGGGTACACAGTCATCTTGTTTCCTGATTTCGTCTAATGAAGCACATACTCGCCATAATCAAATGTATCTCTGGCTGCAACATTATTGTTAAAAAACAGTCAGATTTTTTGATCAAACGCCTTTGGCCTGCTCGAAAGACAGGTGACACCTTGTAATACAATAATGTAGCGGATGCGCGAACGAACAGGAGTGGCTTTCCAATCGAACGGTGTAATCCTTAGGAAGCGGCAGGCATGGAATTCACGCCTCGGCCATCAACTTGCGATTTAACAGGTGAATGCCCGTAACACCGCCGACAAAGATGAAGAAAAAAGTTATCATCGAGCCTATGGCAAGTGTTGAAAATCCGGTGAGACCCTGGCCCACGGTACATCCCAGCCCGATGACGCCACCAACACCCATGAGTGCTGCACCAGACAAACTGCGCTTGGTGTCATTGACGTCGGCAAATCCGACAACTCTGAAACGGGCCATGGAAACTGCGGCAATAAAACCGCCCAACATGGTTCCCACCAAAGTTACAACAGCAAATGAGGGCGCGCCCAAAGCCGTGAAGCGCATCAGATACTCCAAAGTATCACCGCTTGGGCGAACAAACGTGAGGGAGCTGACGGCCACCACGGTGTCCGCCATTTCATCACTTGCAAGACCGGTCAAAAACCAACCGGCAATAATGCACAGCCCAATGACAATTCCCGCTACCAGATGTACCGGTGACGATCTGAAGCCTTTGTCTTTCAGACAATAAAAAACGAGTGCGACTGCCAATACAATCATGATCATCAAATTGGTCTGGGCCACATCAGTTCCGGTAAAAAGCGATAACAGGGAGCCCGCATCCTGTTTTTCCAGTCCATAATCCAACAGGTCAACTGTCACCGGTGCGAAAATATTTACCCGCACCAATCCAAGCAGGCCGCCAATAGTCATAAATGCAAATATGCCGACAACCATTAAAATCATGAGAGACCTGAGGTCGCCACCACCGGCGCGAACCAGGTTTTTTGAAACACAGCCACCGGCAAAAACCATACCAATACCAAACATCAATCCACCGATTATATTACCAAGCCAATTGAAATTGGTACTGAGGTAAATCGATTGCGACAGATCAACCACCCCCATAAACTGCACGCCCCAGGCACCAATCATTGCCACGGCAGCGGCCAGAAGCCAGGATCGAAATCGCCGGTAATCGCCGAAATTTACAATATCCGAGATTGATCCCATGGCGCAGTAATTGGTGCGATAAACCACATAGCCGAAGATGGTGCCGAGGATCAGCCCCAACCAGCCCACATAAAGCCCGGTGTTCTCCAGAACAACGTCTTTCCATACCTCAACCATCAATGCGCTCCTGTCGCCCGCATCAAGCGGTATGTTTGATCAAAAACCGAAAGACATCACCTCCGGTATCAGATTCCACCAGCTCATTTCCAGTCTGCTGGCAAAAAGCTTCAAAATCTGCAATTGCACCGGGATCGGTCGCCAGAATTTCCAGTATTTCCCCGTGCGGAACGTCCTTGAGAGCCTTTTTGGCCTTCAATATTGGCAGCGGGCAATTCAACCCCTTGGCGTCCAGTAAATGTGTAGTCATGCGAACTCGCTCTCCAGATGTATAAGCGTTTCAGATTAAAAACGGCCCCCAAATTATGACGCCATGCGGCGCTCATTATTATATTACGATATCTGAATATGTTAAGTTGGTCAACTGCGTGCCATTTGACTGCCTCAGCTGTTTTTACCGCTGGCCCTGCTTCAACCGTTCCAGTTCAACGGCCAAAACTATAGGGTTTCCTGCGGTTGCAGGCTCATCTGGAAATGCTCATTCTCGCGTTTATTGAACCATTCCAGATTGTCACGCAAGCTGACGACACTTCCAATAATAATAATTGCCGGACCACTGAGGCCTGCGGCCCCGGCTCTGGCTGCCAGGGTTTGTAGTGTGCCGACAATGACTGTCTGGTTGTGGTGGGTGCCGTTGTCCACCAGTGCTGCCGGCGTGTCTGGATTGGCACCATGTTTTATCAACTCCCGGCCAAGAGTTTTCAGGCTGGCAAACCCCATATAGACAACAACCGTTTGTGACGGCCGCAACATGGATTGCCAGTCGAGGTCCAGAACACCATCCTTGCCATGCGCTGTAACCATCAAACACGACTGGGCGTGATCGCGATGGGTAAGCGGAATACCGGCATAGGCCGAACAGCCTGATGCAGCCGTAATACCGGGGACTACCTGAAAGGGAATGGCGTGGGCCGCCAGGGTTTCAATTTCCTCGCCGCCGCGTCCGAAAATGAAGGGGTCACCGCCCTTCAAGCGCAACACGCGTTTGCCCGCCTGTGCCAGTTCCACCATAAGCTTGCCGATATCTTCCTGGGACATCGTATGTTTTTTGGGAAGTTTTCCAACATCAATGCGTTTGGCATCACGCCGCACCAGATCCAGAATATCTGTCCCGACCAGACGGTCATGCAGCACAACATCCGCCCGTTGCATAAGGCGCAAGGCGCGAAACGTCAGCAGGTCAGGATCGCCCGGTCCGGCACCCACCAGAGATACCTCACCGATTTTTACCGCATCGCCCTCACCCGTGGAACTGTCCAGTTGAAGATGCAGCTGTTTTTCAGCACTTTCACTGTCACCGGCGAGGAACAGGTCGCCCACCGGTCCTTCAATGGTATTTTCCCAGAAATGACGGCGCTGTGACGGTGTTTTGACGCGCGCAGCTACAATGTCACGAAACCTGCCCATAAATTCGGCCAGACGCCCATAGGCGGCAGGCAACAGGGTTTCAATGCGCGCTCTGAGAATGCGGGCAATAATCGGCGCATTTCCACCTGAAGAAATCGCCACAACCAGAGGCGAGCGATCAATCACCGAGGGCACGATAAAATTACAGTATTCGGGGACATCGGCCACATTGACCAATGCGCCCGCTGATGTGGCTGCCGCATACAGCAGGCGATTGCGCGTCACGTCTTCTGAAGCGCCATAGACCACCAGACAACCGGCAATATCCTCAGGCCTAACCGGGCGTTTGATGTGGGTAAGGTTGGCGTGTTTGAGCAGGGGGTGAAATTCTTCGCTCAGAGTTGTGTCATAAACTTCGACCAAAGCTCCGGCCTGAAGGGCGCGTTCAACCCGGCGCGCAGCAACCGTGCCGCCGCCATCGACGAGTACCCGGCGTTCCGCTATATCAAGAAATATAGGAAGATAATCCACCAGTGCATTACTTTCCGTTGCTGAGATTTGATGGTTTTTCGCGCGCCCAGGCCAGCAGTTCTGTGCCAAGCGCTTCAGCACTTTCCCGGTCCAGGTCAATCACCGTAAATCGGCGGTTTTCGCGCAGAGTTAAACGCAGCATTTGAAGATCACTTGCGTATAGCACATTCTTGAGCATCGCACGCCTGCCATATGGCAACTCGAATTCTGCGCGGTCTGTAACCATTTCATCAGTCATATTTCAGCCCGCGTGAAAAAGCTGCTTCCAGGCGCCACTCCCATTTTTTCGGTGTATCGCGATAATCGGGTTTGACGTCGAATTCGAGAAATATATGCCCCGATTCCCCGGCATGAGCAATCAGATGCTCCAGTTCCGGGAAGCTAGTTACTTCCGGGTGTTGTATAATCAATTCACTGAGTTTTGCCATGATCAACTTTCTCCCAACCTGTTGTGAAAACGAATGCGGTAAAGCAATCTGCCATGATCTGCACCAACATCACCGGCAAACCCGGTTCTGTTGTGCAGGACGTTATTGCACAAAATGCCGTGGCCTGCTTCAAGCTGGGTTGTTTGTATTAAAGCATCACCGCTGGCCAGCAGATTTTGCAGGAAAGCGGTAGCCTCGCGCGTTGCGGGATCATTGCGCCAGGCAATACTGCGGCTTCTTGCCGTATAGCGCATAGCCAGGTGGCCGCTGGCAGAGATTGAAAACACCGGGCCGATACTGACAGCTCGAAGAGAGCCATCATCTTCCCGGTTTTCCGGAATTGTCATTGCTTCAGGGTGCATAAAAGCGGCGATATAATCCGGGTTTTCATCGCGCAGGCGGATATAGGCGATTTCCGGGTCAAAAAACTGATTGCGACCACCGCTTTTTGCCGGGCGTACACAGTGAAGAACCATCGAACGGATCTGATCCCGGCGCGAATTGTAATAACCATCCGTGTGCCAGTTCATTGCTTTATCTGAATAAGGGATATAGCCGCGTTGACGTTTTTTACTGCTTACGGTCAGGGCAACAATGCCACTGTCATCTGCCGAACGGTGGCGCTCGGCGATGGTAAGTGCAAGGCGGCTGGTAAACAGGCGCAGATCATCATGGGTTTTTTCGGGGTCGTTACGATTGATGTTGGTCGAATAAAGAGCGATATTTGTCATCTGGCATAATTCCAGCAATGCCGCACACTCTTTATCGCTCGGATTGTTGAGATGCTTGATATTGACCCTGTTCAGTTTTTGCGCGCGGTACGCATTCTCCAGCTTTAACTCGCGCCAATTCTGATATTCCCGTTCAGCCAACAGGTCCCAGTGCTTTCCTCCATTGGCTGCAGGAAAATCATTGCCCACCGGGATAATTCCTTTCAAATCTGGCTGCACCGGAATTGTTACCTCGACTGATTTTGCAGACCTGAACCAGTGGCCGACATAGGGGCATTCCAGATATGGTCTCTTTACATTCAAATATTTATATATATAATTAATTTCAAACCAAGGCTAGTCGAAATCTGTTCTGGTGCGGTAAAAACTTTGGGCAGCCCGAAATTTAAATTACGCTTTGTATGAACGTTTTGAGGAGATCGGCAATGACGGATGAAACGACCAAATCGAACAAATCCGTTCCAAAAAAACAGCACCCGACGCCGCTGCTTGATCAGCTTGAAGACGGCCCCTGGCCAAGTTTTGTTACCGGGCTCAAGCGCTTGCGAGATTCTAAAGACAAGCAATACTCACCGATGATGAATGATTTGCTGGGGCAGTTGGAACAATCCTATGAGACGCGTACCGGGTATTGGAAAGGCGGCACAGTATCAGTTTACGGGTATGGTGGCGGTATCATCCCGCGGTTTTCCGAAGTGGCAGAAAAATATCCCGAATCAAAAGAATTCCACACCTTGCGGGTTATGCCGCCACCGGGCTTTCACTACACCACAGATATATTGCGTAAAATCTGCGATGTGTGGGAGCGCCACGGTTCCGGCCTGATTGCATTTCACGGCCAGTCCGGCGACATCATGTTTCAGGGCTGCACCACAGAGAACACGCAAAAAGCATTCGATGAATTGAACGAATTGGGCTTCGATCTCGGCGGCGCCGGTCCTGCATTGAGAACGGCAATGAGTTGTGTCGGCCAGGCGCGTTGCGAACAATCCTGCTTTAACGAAGCCCGCGCCCATCGCGGGATTATCAATAAATTCCTCGATGAAATGCATCGCCCGGCTTTGCCCTATAAATTCAAATTCAAATTTTCCGGTTGTGGCAACGATTGTGTAAACGCAATTCATCGCGCTGATTTCGCCGTGATTGGCACCTGGCGCGATGACATGAAGGTCAATCAGGAAGAGGTCAAAGCCCACGTTGCCAAGGTTGGTCGAAAATATATGATCGACACGGTAATTTCCATGTGCCCTACCCGGGCACTGTCGCTCAACGACGATGACACGCTTGATGTCGACAACAAAAGCTGTGTGCGCTGTATGCATTGCATCAATGTCATGACCAAAGCCCTGTCTCCCGGCGATGACCGCGGCGCTTCCATATTTATCGGCGGTAAGCGCACGCTCAAGGTTGGGGACCTTATGGGGATTATGGTTTTACCGTTCATAAAGCTGGACACCGACGAGGACTATGAAAAGCTCGAGGAGTTCGCCGAAGTCTGCATCGAATTCTTCGCCGACAATGCCCTTGAACATGAGCGCATCGGTGAAACCATCGAACGCATTGGGATGCCGGCATTCCTTGAGGCTATTGGTGTGGAAGTCGATCCCAATATGGTCGTTCACCCGCGCACATCAAGCTATGTCAGAACAGATGATTTTGATGAAGAGGCGGCCAAATGGTTTGAACGTAAAGCCAGAGAATCGGGAATGACGGTCGCCGCTGATTAATTTGATCAATCGGTAAAAAGGGGAGCAATCGCAGGCATCGAGGGTTTTGGTGCGAGGCTTGCGGGCACGGAGGGAAAAAATGGACGCAGCAACACAAAAACCAAGAATCGCCAATGAAATCGGGGTGCCGGATCATATCCAGTATATGCATCCTGTTATGGTTAAAAACCTCGCCAACTGGGATTGGCATGAACGCCCCAGACCCGGCGTTTTGCGCCACGTTTCAAAAAGCGGTGATGAAATATTCACGGTGCGTGCCGGAACCCAAAGGCAAATGGATGTTTATACCATCCGTACACTGTGTGATATCGGTGATGATTTTGCCGATGGCCACATACGGTTCACGACCCGCTCCAACATTGAATTTATGGTGGCTGATGAAGCCAAGGTCGAACCCCTCATAGAAGCTTTGACCAAGGCCGGTTTTCCCGTCGGCGGCACCGGGGCATCTATTTCAATGATTTCCCATACCCAAGGTTGGCTGCATTGCGACATCCCGGGAACCGATGCTTCGGGCGTCGTCAAAAGCCTGATGGATTTCTTGCACGAGGAATTCATTCAGGAGAAAATGCCAAACCGTTTGCGTATCACGACCTCATGTTGCCAGATAAACTGTGGCGGCCAGGGTGATATTGCCATCAATGTACAATACACCAAACCGCCAAAAATCAACCACGATCTGGTTGCCAACGTATGTGAACGACCAGCAGTGATTGCGCGCTGCCCGGTTGCCGCCATCCGCCCGGCACTGGTGAATGGCAAACCATCGCTCGAAATTGACGAAAAGAAATGTATTTGCTGCGGTGCCTGTTATCCACCGTGCCCGCCGATGCAGATCAATGGTCCCGAATCAACAAAAATCGCCATCTGGGTGGGCGGCAAGCACTCCAACGCGCGCACCAAACCAACATTTCACAAACTCGCCGTCGCCAATTTACCCAATAACCCGCCACACTGGCCCGAAGTTTCTGCCGTGGTCCGCAAGATTGTCGCGGCCTATAAAAAAGATGCCAAACATTGGGAACGCATGGGAGAATGGATTGATCGCATTGGCTGGGGCAGATTTTTTGAGATGACTGATCTTGCATTCACCAAGCATCATCTCGATACCTGGACCGGTTCGCGCAAAACAATGAACTCTTCTTCCCACATACATTTTTAGGAGCGTTCCCGTGAGGTTTGGAATAATGGTCAGTGAAGGGCCATACACCCATCAGGCATCTGATACAGCCTACAATTTCGCCAGGGCAGCTCTGGAAAACGGGCATGAAGTGGCGCGGGTGTTTTTCTATCATGACGGTGTCAATGTGGGCACGCGTTTAAGTGTGCCGCCACAAGATGAGCGTAACATCCAGCAGAACTGGACCGAGCTGGGCAGAAAATATGACATCGATCTGGTCATCTGCATTGCTGCCGCCCAACGCCGTGGACTGCTTGATGAAAATGAGGCCAAACGCCAGGGCAAGGATGCAGACAACATTGCCGAAGGGTTTCGAATTTCCGGCCTTGGACAGTTGATTGAGATGGGAATTCAGACAGATCGTTTAATGATTTTCGGGGACTGAGCGGGCGCAAAACATGGCAGGTACGATAAAGAAATTTCTCTACGTCAATCGCAAAGCGCCCTATGGCACAATTTACGCCCTGGAAAGCCTTGAGGTTGTTTTGATCGGGGCAGCTTTTGATCAGGATGTCAGCCTGGCCTTTCTTGATGATGGGGTGTTTCAGCTGATAAAGGGGCAGGATTCGGCCAACCTCGGAGTGAAAAATTTTTCCCCCACCTTCAGGGCTTTGGGCGATTTTGATGTGACAAAATTATATGTTGAAAAAGAATCCCTGGAAGAACGCGGCCTGAGCCAGGAAGATCTTTTGGACATCACTTATGAAGATGAAGACGATGACTGGGCGGAAAAGCCCTCCATTCGATTTGTCAGCCGGGCTGAAATGACTGACGTCATGGCCGACCAGGATGTGGTTTTGAGTTTTTAAGGCGTGTCACCGATAAGTGGATACCGGTTATCGGATAAATGACACGCATAAACTAAAGAGTAGAATAGTATGTCAACGCTGCACACTGTCAACAAATCACCATTTACCTCGCAGACTTTGCTGAGCTTGCTCAATCATACCAAAGAAGGTGATGCAGTTTTGATGATTGAAGACGCGGTTTACGGTGCCACCACTGGTACGCGATTGAACGAGACAATCGAAAAGTGCAGTGAAGGTGAAGCTTGCGTCAAATTGTATGCACTTGAAGCAGATTTGCAGGCTCGCGGCATTGAGCCTTCGCGGCTAATCAAGAATGTGTCTGTCATCGATTACGCTGGCTTTGTCAAGCTTGCCACCGAGCACGACACAACCCATGCTTGGCTTTGAAACCATTTTTGAAATTAACGAAACACCCGAAAGGAAACCCATATGCCATATCAGATAAACGGTCACACCATTGAACACGATGAAGAAGGCTATATCACCACATTGAATGAATGGAGCGTTGAACTGGCTGAGGAAATTGCCAAAACCGAAGATATTGTGATGGATGACGAGCGCTGGGCAGTGGTCAACTTTTTGCGCGAATATTATGAAGAATACCAGATCGCTCCGGCCGTTCGAGTGTTGATCAAATCCATCAAAAAATCCATGGGGCCGGAAAAAGGCAACAATAAATACATGTACGAATTGTTTCCTTATGGACCGGCAAAACAGGCGTGTAAAATTGCCGGACTGCCAAAACCCACAGGTTGCGTGTAATTTCACCATTCACCGTTTTTTTAATAGTGTGGTGAATTTTTTCGGGAGGACGGCCAGGTGTTGTCGGTGTTTTTTGCGTTGCTGTTCTACCTTGCCACGGCAATATTGATTGTCGGGCTGGCACGCAAAATATGGCAATACGCAAGAACACCTGCACCTTTGAAAATCGCGGTCACACCAGCGCCCGTTACCACAAGCGGCGTCGCTTTTAGAATGGTTCGCGAAGTAACGCTGTTTGAAAGCCTGTTCAAATCCAACAAATGGATCTGGCTGTTCGGCTACATGTTTCATGTAGCGCTGTTGCTGGTGCTGCTGCGCCATTTTCGCTATTTCACCAACCCGGTGTGGTTCTGGGTCGAATGGGTGCAACCCATCGGAACCTATGCCAGCTTTGCGCTGATCGCCGGTCTTGCCGGACTATGGGCAAGACGGGTGCTGGTAGAGCGAATTCGTTATATTTCCAGCCCCTCGGATCATCTGATGCTGGCTTTGCTGATTGGTATTGGTATCAGCGGCATGATGATGAGGTTCGTCATCAAGACCGATATCATCGCCATCAAGGCCTTCTTTCTCGGGCTCCTGCAATTTCAAATTCTGCCCCTGCCATCCGATCCCGCACTCCTGATACATTTGGCGCTGGTGGCGATATTGATGATTATTTTCCCCATCTCAAAACTGCTGCACGCACCGGGTATATTTTTCAGCCCCTCCAGAAATCAGGCCGATAATGCGCGCGAGAAACGTCATCTTGCTCCATGGGTCACCGAGCTGGAAACCAGGGGGAAAAATGGCAACACTTGATACCAACAGCAAAGACGGCCCGCGCTTTATTCCCGATCCCTTAGAGGTGCCGAAGCTGGCCTGCGGGGCGATGGCCGATATCAGCCCGTACCCAGCGCATCCGGCCCATCAGGAAAAACTGGGGTTTCCAACTGAGCTATTGCCCGACTGGAAACAGCGCGCTATTGATAAAATGGGCGAACTGGCCAGCAACAACCGCGCTTTTCTGGTCTACCTCGACACGTGTGTCAAATGTGGTGCCTGCACTGATAAATGCCACTATTTCCTGGGCACCGGGGATCCTAAAAACATGCCGGTGGCGCGGCAGGATCTCCTGCGCAGCGTTTATCGCCGCTATTTTACCTTTGCCGGAAAATATTTCCCGTGGCTGGTGGGCGCACGAGACCTTACCGAAGAAGTGCTGGATGAATGGTACACCTATTATCACCAGTGCTCCCAGTGCCGCCGCTGTGCGGTTTTCTGCCCCTATGGCATTGATACGGCCGAAGTATCAATGGCGGCCCGCGAAATTATGGATGTGGTCGGCAAAGGTCAGAAATACTGCAACGAAATAATCGGAAAAGTGAAGACTGTCGGCAACAATCTCGGCCTGCAGGAAAAGGCCCTGCGCGCCACACTTGAAGATCTGGAAGAAGACATTGAAGAGGAAACAGGGGTTTCCGTGCGCATTCCACTGGATGAAAAAGGTGCCGACATATTGCTGATCACCCCCAGCGCTGATTTCTTCGCAGAACCCCATGTTGACGGCCTTATCGGCTATGCCAAAGTATTCCACCAGGCCGGTGTCAGCTGGACCGTCAGTTCCTATGCCTCTGAAGCCGCTAATTTTGCCCTGTTTATCGGCTCTCAGGAACACATGCGTGATATCTGTCTGCGCATTCGTAAAGCTGCGATTGACCTTGGCGTCAAACGCATCATTTTTGGCGAGTGCGGTCATGCCTGGCGGGTCGGCTACGGTTTTCTGGATACTCTGGCCGGTCCGTTTGATTTTCTTGATCAAAATTACCCGATACCGCAGCATATTATGGAATTCACCCACGATATGATCAAAAAGGGCGAACTCAATCTCGACAAGTCCAAAAATGATTCTATCCGCCTCACCTATCATGACAGCTGCAACGTGGCGCGTGCGTCACGCATGGGCGATGAACCCGGTGGACAATTCGAATTGCCGCGCGCGGTGCTAAGGGCCGTGTGCAATAATTATTTTGACATGGACCGCGACACCATCAAGGAAAGCACATTGTGTTGTGGCGGTGGTGGCGGCTTGTTGACCGACGAATTGATGGATTTGCGGCTCAAAGGCTCTTCTCCGCGAATGACCGCACTGCAACAGGTCACAGAGGATCACGGTGTCACTCACATGGCCGCGATCTGCGCCATATGCAAAACCCAGTTTGCCAAGGTAATGCCGAAATTTGGATACGAAATGGACTCGATCCTTTCCGTTCACCAGCTTGTTTCAAACGCCATCATCCTTGACGGGCAGGACACCGGAGAAGCACAAGAAAACAAGCCACTAGAAGATACAGGTGCAGAGGTAACCCAATGAACAAACCCCATACATTCCGGCGCTATGAGGCAGGTGAAACAGAGGCAGACTGGGATCTTGAAGAAAAGATTTTCGTACAAGACACCTCATACAAATGCCCGACCTACGTTAACAAGACCCCGCCGTGTCAGGGCTCATGCCCATCCGGTCACGAAATTCGCGGCTGGCTGGCAATTGCACGCGGCATGGACAAACCGCCGGTTGAAGGCATGGCCTGGCAGGAATACGCCTTTTTGCGCATGGCTGAAGCAAATCCGTTTCCAGCCACCATGGGCCGGGTGTGTCCGGCACCGTGCGAAGCTGGTTGTAATCGCAATGAAGTCGATGACTACGTTGGCATCAATGCGGTTGAACAATATGTCGGTGACTGGGCCAACGAAAATGGCATCAAGGCACCCGCCGCAGGTAGCGATACCGGGCGTAGGGTTGCCGTAATCGGTGGCGGTCCTGCCGGTCTTTCCGCTGCGTTTTTTCTGCGTAAGCAGGGCCACGCGGTCAGCGTCTTTGAAGCCCAGGAAAAACTCGGCGGCATGATGCGCTACGGTATCCCCGGATACCGTACACCGCGCAGCATGCTGGACAAGGAAATAGGCCGCATCATCGATATGGGTGTTGAGGTCAAGACCAGTACACGCATTGGCCGCGACGTCACGATTGAGCAACTGGACAAAGATTTCGATGCTGTTTTTTGGGCGATTGGCGCACAAAACGGACGCCCGCTGCCGGTTTCGGGTTGGGAAGGAACTGAAAATTGTATTAATGGCATCGAGTTTCTCGACGCCTTCAATCAGGGTTTCGTTCTCGGCACGGCATCAAAAGTAGTGGTTGTCGGCGGTGGCGACACCTCGATTGATGTAGCCTCAGTCGCCCGCCGCCTGGGTCGTATCACCAAGGTGGCTGTGCCCGATCATTCCGGCGGTGCGGTAATCGATTTTACCACCCGTGATGTAGCCGGTAGCCTGACGCGCGAAGGCATGGAGGCGACGTTGACATCGCTGTTTCCTATTGAAGAGATGACAGCAGCTGAACACGAACGTGCCGATGCCATGCGAGAAGGTGTGGAAATCAAAGGCAATGTGATGCCGCTGGAGGTAATCAAGGATGACCACGGCCGGGCCATCGCCTTGAAAATGTGCGAATGTGACATGGACGGCATGAAACCGGTTGCCCGCGAAGGCACAGAATTTGAAATCGAGTGCGACATTATAATTTCTGCCATTGGCCAAACCGGTAATTTTACCGGCGTTGAGGAAATGGACGGTGGCCAGGGGTTCATAAATGTGGCCGGCGATTATTCAATAAAGGGCCATGAGAAACATTTTGCCGGTGGTGATATTCTTCGCCCACATTTGCTGACAACAGCCATTGGTCACGGGCGCATAGCCGCTGAGACTATAGGCGAATTCCTCGACACCGGAGACACCGCCAAGCGCCCGAAAATCGACGTGCATCATTTCAACCTGCTGAAAGAATTGCACCAGCGCGGTCAGGAGCCCAATGCCTATGACCATCTGGAACAAAGAGGCACAGACAGCGCAGATTTCGCTGTTCACAACTATGAGGATCGCTCCTCTACCCAGATCGTTACCCATGATGAGCTATTCAAAGGCCATTTCAATTTTTTCGCACGCGAAAAACGCGATGAAGTGCACATCGAAGGCGACAGCGTGCTTGGCAACTTCGAAGAGCGCATTATCACCTACAGCGAAGAACAGGCAAAAACCGAAGGCGAACGCTGCATGAGCTGCGGCATGTGTTTTGAGTGTGATAATTGTGTGATTTTTTGCCCGCAAATCGCAGTGTTCAGAGTTAAAAAATCTGACCGCACGGTGGGACGTTATGTCGACACTGATTATTCCAAATGCATCGGCTGCCACATCTGCGCTGACGTGTGCCCGACTGGATATATCAAGATGGGCCTTGGTGAATAACGATGAAGCGATTGTTCTTCATGTTCTTGATTGTTCTGGGGCTGGCGCCTGCGCCGCTCCTGGCGCAGGAAACGTTCTATCCTGATGTGCCCAAGGGGCTGGGTGAGCCGCACCCCGAGGGCAATGAATTCATGCGCATCAACCACATGAACCTGATGCTGCATGATCGCGACCAGACCCTGCGGTTCGGAGACCGCGATATCAAATATTCGCTGAAAGGATGCGTTGCCTGCCACGTGGTCACCGGTGCGGATGCGCTACCGGTAGCTGCCGACAACAGCAAGTATTTCTGCGCCGCCTGCCACCAGTATGTGGCGGTAACAATAGATTGTTTTCAGTGCCACAACTCCAAACCCGACCCGAAGATACAGCGCCTGCTTGGCGTAAAGGTGAGCGACCCCGACGCGTTGGCGCAATATGTCAAGGAGCTGGATAAATGAAACTGCCGGCCCTGAATTCCAAAACCCCAACTGGCATCAATCGCCGCGATTTCTTCAAAGCCGGTGCTGCGCTGGCGACCGTCACGCTCGCCCCCGGGGTCACATTGATGGCCTTTGGCGGTGATCCAGCCAAAGGTGTCACGGCTGCCAGCCGCTGGGGTCTGCTGATTGATGTTAACAAATGCGCGTCCGATTGCAACGCCTGCGTTACTGCGTGTTCGGATGAAAACGGCTGGAAAGATACCGGCAACCCTGAAACCGACGCGCAATGGATCCGTAAGGTTGATTTGGTCGATATGGCCACCGGGCGGCAATCTTCGCTGCCGGTGATGTGCCAGCATTGCGATGATGCGCCTTGCGTCGATGTCTGCCCCACCGGTGCCTCGTTCAAGCGCGCTGATGGCATCGTGCTGGTGGACAAACACACCTGCATCGGCTGTCGCTATTGCATGATGGCCTGTCCGTTCAAGGCGCGTTCCTTCATCCATGAACCCGTTACCGACCAGAAATCATACGCCCCGCGTGGCAAGGGCACTGTCGAAGGCTGCACGCTGTGTGTGCACCGTATCGATACCGGGGGCATCCCGGCCTGTGTTGAAGCCTGTAAAAAAACCGGAAACGAGGCCATGATTTTCGGTGACCTGAAAGACCCCGCCAGCGAAATTGCCAAGCGAGTTGCAACCTACCCCTCAAGCGCCCTTCGCGCCGACCTCAAACTTGACCCCGGTGTCAGATACACCAATCGTTAAAAAAGCCAAATGCTTATGGAACGCACAATCTACAGGGAAATCGAGGCCACCAGACCCGTCTGGATACTGGCTGTATTTTTTACTGTTTTGCTTGGGTTGGCGGGTGCATCGTTTTTCTATGTAGAACAAAATGGTCACATCGTTACCGGCATGAACAACCAGATTGTCTGGGGATTACCCCATGTATTTGCCATTTTTTTGATTGTCGCAGCCTCCGGTGCTTTGAATGTTGCCTCCATTGCCACGGTGTTTGGCAAAACACCTTATAAACCGATGGCGCGCCTGTCGGCACTTCTGGCACTGGCACTTCTGGCTGGCGGGCTTGGCGTACTGGTGCTTGATCTTGGCCGCCCGGACCTCATCATCGTGGCGATGACAAAGTATAATTTCAGCTCGATATTTGCCTGGAATATCTACCTTTATACGGGATTTTTTGGCGTTGTCGGTGCATACTTATATGTGCAGATGGCACGGGGCATGTCGCAAAAAATAATCCAGTCCGTTGGCGTATTGGCGTTTGTGTGGCGACTGGCTCTGACCACCGGCACCGGTTCGATCTTCGGCTGGCTGGTGGCACGAACGGCCTATGATACCGCCATCATGGCACCGTTGTTTATTGTCATGTCTTTTTCCTTCGGACTGGCCGCATTCATTCTGGTGATTGCCGCACTGTTCAAATTGACCCATCGACGGCTGGGAAACCAGTTACTCGCGCGCCTCGGGCGTTTGCTGGGAATTTTTGCTGTAACGGTGCTTTATTTTACCGCCGTCCAGCATCTGACAAATCTGTATACTGCCGAGCGTCTGGCCGTCGAAAAATTCCTCCTTGTTGATGGCGGCATCTATCCGGTTCTGTTCTGGCTGTTTCAGGTAGTGATTGGCGGTCTCGTACCGATATTCATACTGTTGCATCCCGCCGTTAAGCCCGATCCATCCCGGATACTCCTGGCCTCAATATTGATCATCATCGGCGGCATGGCCCAGATTTATGTCATTGTGGTTGGAGGCCAGGCCTTTCCACAGGAGATTTTCCCGGGATTTAAGGCAACAAGCAGTTTCTTTGATGGCCAGATAAACAGCTACACACCGAGCCTGTTCGAACTATTGCTGGGAATTGGCGGGGTGGCGCTGGCGCTGGCAATTACCCTGCTTGGCACCAGAATTTTGCGCATTCTGCCGACCAACCTGTCAGATGCCAATATTGACCCGCAGCACAAAACCCGCAAAGCTATTTAACTCAATTTTTTTAAAAATATGGACTTTTTATGCAGGACCCACATCCATTTTCACCTTTTGTTGCCATTCTCGCGCGTGGAAAAACCAAAACTCGTTCGCTCACGCTGGACGAGGCCGAGCAATCAATGGGGATGATTTTGAGCGGACAGGCCGTGCCTGAGCAAATCGGCGCGTTTCTCATGTTATTGCGATTGAAAGAAGAGACACCGGAAGAAATTGCCGGGTTCACCCGCGGGGCGCGGTCTGTTTTCAACCTTCCCCAAGACATTCCTGACGTTGATATCGACTGGTCTTCTTATGCCGGCAAGCGCATCCAGCTGCCGTGGTTTGTGCTCTCGACTTTGGTGCTGGCCCAGGCCGGTTATCGTGTTTTTATGCATGGTACCAGCGGGCACACACCGGGGCGCGTATATACGCAAGAGACACTGGAAAAGCTCGGGCTGCCAATCGCCCACACCCTGCAACAGGCAGCAGACCATATTCGCGCACATAATTTCGCCTATGCGCCGCTCGAGGCGCTGAGCGAAAAGTTACGCGAGTTGATTAATTTACGGCCAATCCTCGGGCTGCGTTCACCGGTTCACAGTTTTTCCAGAATGCTCAATCCCTTCAATGCACCGGTAATGATGCAGGGAATATTCCACCGTGGGTTTATGGATGTCCATGCCGGGGCAGCAAACATCCTCAACCAGCCACACATGGCGGTGTTTCGCGGTGAGGGCGGTGAGATCGAACGGCGGCCCAACAAACCTACGCTGGTCTGGACAACAAAAGGGGCCCAGGAAGCTGAAGCGGAAACCTGGCCCGCATTGTTGAGCGATCCGCGTCAGGCACCTGACGAAAACATGGATACCTCAGACCTCATAGCCATCTGGCGTGGAGAAAGCCATGATCCTTATGCACACGCCTCAATAACCGGAACACTGGCAATTGCCCTGAAAACCATGAACAAGGCAGGCACGATTGCTGAAGCCCAGGATCTGGCGGAAAAACTGTGGGGGGAAAGAGATCTGAATTTCCTTCCGTTTACAGGTTAGATCGTGGCCCGCATTCTTCTTGCCGCTGCGCACAAATCTTCAGGAAAAACAGTTATCACCACGGGGCTGGCAGCTGCCCTTTGTTCAAAAGACCGACACGTGCAGTGTTTCAAAAAAGGCCCGGATTATATCGACCCCATGTGGCTCAGTGCTGCCAGTGGCCGTCCCTGTTACAATCTCGATTTCAATACCATGGCAGACAGTGAGTTACTTGAACTGTTTTGTTCACGTACCGCTGGTGCACGGTTAAGCCTGATTGAAGCCAATAAGGGGCTTTATGATGGCGTTAAACTGGACGGATGCGACAGCAATGCGCAACTGGCAAAGCTGCTCAAGCTACCGGTAATTCTGGTGATTGATACCGTCGGCATGACCCGGGGAATAGCACCGCTGCTGTTGGGATACCGGGAGTTTGACAGGGATATCAACCTCGCCGGTGTGATTTTGAACAATGTCGGCGGTGCGCGTCATGAAGGTAAATTACGCGCCGCCGTTGAAGCTTATTCGGACATACCCGTAATCGGCTCTGTCTGGCGCACATCAACCTTGACCATTGGCGAAAGACATCTGGGGTTGATAACTCCGGGAGAAGCCGCCGGGCCCAGCGCCGTCATTGCCGGTTTTGGTGAGGTGATTAAAGGCTCAGTTGATATCGACCGTGTTGTGAAAATTGCACAAAGTGCACCGCAACTGAAGCCCGCAAAAAAAGCTACCCTGCCCGCGTCTGCCAAAGGATTGCGTATCGGCATTGCCCGTGATGCTGCCTTCGGGTTTTATTATTCTGACGACCTGGAGTATTTTGACAGAATTGGCGTTGAGCTGGTGCCGATCAATATGCTGGAAGAGGGTCATTTGCCCGATATTGACGGGCTGTTCATCGGTGGCGGGTTTCCCGAAACCCACCTGGAGGAATTGGCGAAAAATCAGGCGATGCTGAAAAGTGTCAAAACCGCCATTGTCGCCGGGCTGCCAACTTACGCTGAGTGCGGTGGCCTGATGTATCTGTGCCGAAGCCTCGATTGGAACGGTTTGAGCCGTAATCTCGCGAGCGTTATTCCCGCAAATGCGATTATGTGCACCAAGCCGCAGGGGCGCGGCTATACAGTATTTTCACCCACACCAGATCATCCCTGGTACGCGCAAGGCCAATCAATCCCCGGCCATGAATTCCACTACGCCCGCCTTGATAATTTACCGGCAGATATTTCATATGGCTGCAAAGTGGCCAGGGGTGCGGGAATTGACGGACACCATGATGGCATTGTTGCATACAATCTTCTCGCCAGCTTTTGCCATTTGCGAAACACCGCAGCAAACCCCTGGATTGAGAGGTTTGTTGATTTCGTACAGACCTGCAAGCGCGGTAGGCCTTCTCATTCCTCAGGGGCCAGTTGAGCCGCCAGTTTTAAAGCAATCGCCTGATATATTTTTGCGTGGGCACCTTCTGGCTCAGCGATCACAACCGGTGTTCCCCGGTCTGAGTTGACGCGAATATCCTTATGCAGCGGTATCGCGCCAAGGAAAGTCACTTTAAGTTTTTCGGCTTCTTCGCGGGCACCGCCGTGGCCGAAAATATCTGTATCCTCGCCACAATGCGGGCAGACAAACATGGACATGTTTTCGACTATCCCCATGATTGGCACATCAACCTGGCTGAACATTTTCAATCCCTTTCGCGCATCCACTAACGCGAGGTCCTGTGGCGTCGAGACAATCACAGCACCGCTCAACGGCACCTGTTGAGCCATGGTCAACTGGGCATCACCGGTTCCCGGCGGCATGTCCAGTACCAACACATCAAGTTCGCCCCATTCAACTTCGCGGACCAATTGCATCAACGCCGATGAAACCATAGGCCCGCGCCAGATCACCGGGGCTTCTTCATCCATCATGAAGCCCATGGACATAACTTTCAGACCGTATTTGTCAAAGGGAATAATACGCTGCTCATTGCTGACAGCCGGTCGCTCAAAAATTGCCAGAAGACGTGGAATGGACGGGCCGTAAATATCCGCATCAAGAAGTCCTACCTTGAGCCCGAGCGAGCGCAACCCCAGCGCCAGATTAACCGCAGTCGTTGATTTGCCCACACCGCCTTTGCCCGAAGCAACAGCTATGATTGATCGCACACCGGGAATAGCTCCGGCCTGCGGGCGCATGTCCGGGCCTACGGGTTTTGACTGATCGCGTTTTGGCGCAGGCTCTGGCGGGGTGCCTCCTTCGGGAAGCTGCGATGTCAGCGCCACCAGAACATTTTCAACACCTTCAAGTGCTGCAACTTTTGCTTCTGCTGCCTCACGTATGGCGGAAATATCCCCGGAAAAACCTTTCGGTACGGTAATCGAGAAAACAACTTTGTCGTCGTTTATGATGATTTCAGAGACCAGACCCAATGAAACAATGTCACCTTCCAGTCCATCACCGGTGACCTTTGACAATTCCTTCAGGATTTTCTTTTTCATGGGCGAGCTTCCTGTTCCGACCTTCCAACTTGAGGGTATAAGGCCCGGAAAATTTGTAGCAGCGATCTTTACGGGCAAAACATATTCAAAAAACTATATATATATTTTGACGTTTGGCAAATCATAGATTGGTCTGCTGATTGCGGTTGCTTATGCCAGAAACCACATAAAATGGAGAGACGGGCGACACGAAGAGCCTGAAAGACCCGGCCCGGTCCGTTAGAAACACAGTTTTGGTGTGCAAAAGGTAGCACATATTTGTGCAAAAGATCGCACCGGGCTACAGTAGCGCGCGGCAAGCCAAAAGGCTTAAGTTACTCTTTGTTTCAGGGGATTTTGGTAGCGGAGGAGAGATTTGAACTCCCGACACGCGGATTATGATACAACAGGCTACTCACTTAACCCATTGATATTAAATATTTAAATTTGATAATTTTTGAAAATGTGTAACTTTATGTGTAACAAATCGCCTGATTTATTTTCTCTTTTCATGAAAAAAAGTGCCCACAGCGCGATTTAGGGCCGTAGATTAAGAAATCACCAAAACCCCACAAGACCTCTCAGCAAGCATATGCATTTTTTTGCATGTGTATTTGCCCCTCTCGGAGTCATATAATTTTTGGTTATGACGGATCTTTTTAAACTGTCCACTGAATATGGGGAAGATCACTTTTGAGACTAAAACTAAACCGTCTATTTTCTTCCTCCTTTGCCCCGTAAGCTGACCTTCTCGGCGCTTGAGTTCGTTAAGCGTGGCTTAGCAGAATTGATTTCAGACCCCCAAAAACAGCCGATTTTGACCCATTCCGGACGTGTCACACACAGCTGTATAGTTTCACTTGGTCGACCGTTGTGCTTTGTTGTCGAAACCAGCAGCTACTATTCCACCTGGCTGAGTGCTATTTGCTCGCTGCAGTTCTATCTTGATGTAAGTCTGTTCTCCGGGATCACCACCACCGCTGACCTTATCAAGGTCTGTATTGCTCAGTTCTTTAGTGGTTGGTTTTGTCTTTTTGTCGGTCATAATAAAATTCCCATAATTGAATTACTATGAATATCATATAAGGATATTGTGTAATTTTTCAAGAGCCGGCCCTAATATCTGAAATGAAATTCATCTGTATTATGGCTCAACCGTTTCTATCTGGATGGTAAATTCATGACCCGATTTAATGCCTGCAAATGGCATTTTGAGACTAAATGCACTATCTCAGTTTACAACTGCTATTGAGTTCAAACCGGACTAATTGCTTAAAAGTTGCCGCCATTTGTAGGGGGGTGATATCTTCTGCACAAAGGTTATTAAGGGAAAAGACATAAAAATCGGCGGTTTTGTTTGGAGTATCGGGGAAATAGTCAAAATTGGCCTTTTGCACAAAAATTGGATTTTTGAAATAAATATGCGCGATCTTTTGCACAAAGTTGCCTGTTAATATCCTATTTGTTCTGCCAAACCCTTTGACTTTCGACATATTCAGCAATTTTTAGGTTGCAACTCAGGATGCAATATTGTTGCAACCTTGTCAGAAAAAGTTGCAACCTGTAATTATTGAATAAAAACAGTCACTTAAATTCAAATAGAAATTCAAATTAAATGATTGAGGGTGCAATTACCATTTAAACCGTATGGCCAACCCATCGGACGCGCCCAATAATGTGGAATTGTTCCAGATCAGATTTTGAAAGAGTTTCGGATGAGTAGATTTCGTTATCGCTAACGATTTCAATTTTGCCGCCCATCATGAAGCGCAGACGCTTAATACGGGCGAAATCGCCCTGGACATAAGCGAAGATGCCATCAATCTCGGTTTTATCGCTTTCATCTATCAAGACTAAATCACCATCTGATATTGTTGGCAACATGCTGTCGCCGGTGGCTTCGAGAATGGACAAATCATCAATTGAACTGCGATTGAGTTTCTTTTGCAGGAATTCTCTGGTGAAGGGAATGTAGTCCAGCAAGGTTGCCTTGTGATCATTCAGATGTCCGTCACCCGCTGAAAGATGCACGTCATAGCGGGGGATTTGAACAAAAGAGTTATAGTTTGCCGGAGCTTTCTCATTTTCAATATTATTGTCTACGTCTTCCAAGTCCGAAAATGGCTCGCTTTTGCCATCAATAATCCATTGTAGGTTTATACTGGCGACCCTTGCTGTGGCTGCAACCACGGATAGGGGGATGTCGCCACCTGCAATATATCTTGATAATTGCTTGTCCGACTTTGCGACCACCTGCCCTCTAATACCCTTTGCAACTTTGAAAAGAGCATAAGCAAAACGGTCATTTGAGGACAATATTGTCCAATCCGCACGGAAATTGATAAGAAAATCCACGGATTTTTCTTGTGAAACTATCTCAAGAAATCCATCATTTGCCAATTTTTTCAAATGTTTAATTAAAAAAACATCAGAGCGGACATATTTGTCTTGCTTAGTGGACATATTTGTCTATAATCCATTCCCAACAAGGAAATATAAGTTACAAAAATAGCCGACTACCATCGGCTTTGTTGGAGATACGATGAAACAGAATTGGGACAAGCATTCCATTAAGGCTGAAATTAATCGCCGAAACGAAACATTGGCTTCGCTTGAGCGGCGTTACAAATTAAAACCAACCACTTTAAAGGTTGCCTTGGTTAGGCCTTTTCCAATGGCGGAAAAGATCATTTCCAAATTTCTTAATGTTCCTGTTCGTGTCCTTTTTTCCTATCGCATTCCTCAACAACCCAAAGATACCAGAGTCGCCCCCATAAGGGAAAGTCAAA
>CAZVAZ010000013.1:0-27553 GCA_964625235.1 uncultured Hyphomicrobiales bacterium | reverse complement strand
ATAAACAACAATCGGCGATTGACTATAATGTGTTTGAAGGCATCGAAGTTGTCGGATTGCCACGCTTTACGCTGACACGCGGCCATGTGGCCATCAGCGAAGATGAAATCAATACCCAACAGGGCCATGGTGAGTTTGTTGCGCGTGAGGCTTTTCCTGCTGTTAATAAGTCGCTGTCGAAGTGGAAGGAAATCACTTCACCGCGCAAGGTTATTCGCGATCCCGCCAATATGCCGGCGGGTGTGTAATCGGTGGATGATACCTCTGTCATTGAAATCAATGACCTGTCTTTAACATTCAAGACAAACGATGGTGATGTTCATGCCCTGTCGAACATTGATCTTGACGTTAAGCCGGGTGAGTTTGTCTCGCTGATTGGACCCTCGGGGTGTGGCAAAACCACGTTATTGCGGACGATTGCTGATCTTGAACAGCCGACGGCGGGTGCAATCACGGTCAATGGTGTGAGCCCGCATGAGGCCCGCATGAGCCGTGCTTACGGCTATGTGTTTCAGGCAGCCGCCCTTTATCCGTGGCGCACGATTGCGCGCAATGTCAGCCTGCCTCTGGAAATTATGGGGTTGGATGCTGCAACACGTGAAAAGCGTGTGGCGGAAAACCTTGAACTGGTGAATCTCGAAGGTTTCGAGAGGAAGTTTCCGTGGCAGCTTTCCGGTGGCATGCAGCAGCGGGCATCTATTGCGCGTGCACTTGCCGTTGAGCCTGATTTATTATTGATGGATGAGCCGTTTGGCGCGCTCGATGAGATTGTGCGTGATCACCTCAATGAGCAATTGCTGAAACTGTGGGCGAAGACCAACAAGACTATTATATTCGTTACCCATTCCATTCCCGAGGCGGTCTATCTGTCGAGCCGGATTGTGGTGATGTCGCCGCGACCCGGGCGCATACACGAGGTTATCGACAGCACATTGCCTAAAGACCGCACACTGGATATTCGCGAAACCACAGAGTTCCACGATATTGCCCACCGGGTACGAGAAGGCCTGCGCCAGGGGCATTCTTATGAAGATTAGCGCAGTGATCAGGGCCATTGCTCCGGTGGTGATTGTAGTGGTGGCGATTGTGGCAGTCTGGTACGCAAGTGCCGTCATTATGAATACACCGTGGCAGAAGGACAAATATCAAAGGGCCAAGGTTGAATGGACCACGAGCCAACTGATCCGCGATACCATGGCGCAAAAACGTCCCGTATTACCGGCGCCACATCAGGTTTTGGTGGAAATCTACGAGACGACGGTTTTGAAGAATATCACGTCGAAACGTTCGCTGATTTATCATGCCTGGGTAACGCTTTCTTCGACCATGTTAGGGTTTTTGATTGGCACCATACTGGGCATTGTGCTGGCGATTGGTATTGTTCATAACAGGGCGCTCGACAAAAGCCTGATGCCATGGGTGATTTCGTCGCAAACCATTCCCATACTCGCTATTGCGCCGATGATTATCGTTGTGCTCAATGCAGTGGGCATTCAGGGCCTGTTGCCCAAGGCGTTTATCTCGACGTACTTAAGTTTCTTTCCGGTGGCCGTGGGTATGGTCAAGGGGTTGCGTGCGCCTGAACTCAGCCATCTTGATTTGATGCGCACGTATTCAGCCTCACAATGGCAGGTGTTGTGGAAATTGCGCTGGCCGTCCTCCGTGCCGTATCTGTTTACCTCGATGAAAATCGCCATTGCCGCAGCGCTGGTGGGAGCAATCGTTGGCGAGTTGCCCACCGGTGCGATTGAGGGTCTGGGCGCGAGGTTGCTGGCGGGGTCATATTATGGCCAGACCATCCAGATCTGGTCGGCGCTGTTCATGGCGGCTTTCATGGCCGGGTCACTGGTGGCGTTAGTGGGAATTACCAACACATATGTGCTCAAGCGCATGGGAATGGCCCCATGAGCAAATTCCAGAAAATTCTGTCCAACCTGGGCCTTGCCGGGCTTTTCCTTAGCACTCTCTTTCCCGGTGAAGATACGTTTTTGGTGCGCTGGTCGGTGGACTGGACCGTGCTGGTTTCAGGTGCGGCTTTGATGATGTTGGGTTTTGCCATTGTGAAATCTTCGGTTGGCAAAACCCTGACCCTTTGGCTTCCCGGCATTGTCTCGTTTTATGCCGTCACAATTATTCTGACAGAAATGGAAACATCGACCGAATTTAAATCCGGCTTCTGGTTGTTATTGCTGGGTGCGTGGTTGCTGGCCTGGTTGTTTGTGGAGCGGCTTTCAGCCATTGCGGATGCGCCGGGCATGGTTAGCCTCATTCGCAATATTGCCATCCCGGTTATTTTTGGCCTGTGGCTGTTGCTGGGCTGGGAAGTGGTGGTGCGCGGGTTTGGCGTTCCTCAGGTGTTGCTGCCGCCGCCAAGCATGATTGCGGAGCGCTTTGCAGCCTCCACCTCCATCCTGTGGGCTGATTTTCAGCAGACGTTTTTAAAGGCGGTTCTTATCGGTTATATCCTGGGCTGTGGCAGTGGATTTCTGATTGCCATTTTAATAGACCGCTCGCCGTTTTTGCGCAGGGGATTATTGCCCATCGGCAATCTGGTCTCGGCTTTGCCAATTATCGGTGTAGCACCCATTATGGTGATGTGGTTCGGCTTTGACTGGCAATCGAAAGCTGCTGTTGTGGTGGTGATGACGTTTTTTCCCATGCTGGTGAATACGCTTGCCGGACTGTCAGCTGCCAGTAATATGCAGCTGGATTTAATGAAGACCTACGGGGCAAATTATTGGCAGACCCTGTTCAAGCTGCGCCTGCCCGAAGCCTTGCCGTTTATCTTTAATGCCTTGAAAATAAATTCAACTCTGGCCCTGATTGGTGCTATTGTGGCGGAGTTTTTTGGCACGCCGATTGTGGGAATGGGGTTTCGTATTTCTACCGAGGTTGGCCGCATGAATGTGGATATGGTATGGGCGGAAATTGCTGTTGCAGCCGTGGCTGGTTCTACGTTTTATGGCATTATCGCGCTGATAGAGAGGAAGCTTACTTTCTGGCATCCGTCCATGCGGGCGTAGGCCGGAGTTGGGTTAACAAAGGGAGTTTATAGATATGAAGAAAATTTTCGCAGCTGCCGCAGCTTTGGCAATTGGACTGAGTTCATCGCTGGCAATCGCTCAGGAGAAAGTCACCCTGCAGTTGAAATGGGTAACGCAAGCGCAATTTGCCGGATATTATGTGGCCAAGGACAAGGGGTTTTATAAAGACGTTGGCCTTGATGTCACCATTAAACCCGGTGGCCCCGATATTGCCCCGCCTCAGGTGATTGTCGGTGGTGGTGCCGACGTTGTTGTTGACTGGATGCCATCAGCGCTGGCCGGTCGCGAAAAAGGTGTGGCCCTGGTTAATATTGCCCAGCCGTTTAAACGTTCGGGCATGATGTTAACCTGCCGCAAGGATTCCGGCATCAAATCTCCGGCAGACTTCAAGGGCAAAACCTTAGGGGTATGGTTTTTCGGCAATGAATATCCGTTTTTGTCGTGGATGTCGAAACTCGGCCTTGACACCAATGGCGGCGCGGATGGCGTGACCGTGCTCAAGCAGGGCTTTAATGTGGATCCGATTTTGCAAAAACAGGCCGATTGCGTTTCCACCATGACGTATAATGAATACTGGCAGATTATTGATGCCGGTCTCACACCGGATGATCTGGTTGTTTTCAAATATGAAGAGCAAGGTGTTTCAACCATGGAAGACGGACTTTACGTGCTGGAGAAAAACCTTAAAGATGCAGCCTTTGTTGATCGCATGGCGCGTTTCGTCAAAGCCTCAATGAAAGGCTGGGCGTGGGCACGGGCCAATTCTGATGCCGCCGCTGACATTGTATTGGAAAACGATGCAACCGGGGCTCAGACTATTGAGCATCAACGCCGGATGATGAAAGAAATCAACAAATTGACCGAAGGCTCTAACGGTAAACTTGACCCGGCTGATTTCGACCGCACGGTAGCAACACTCCTGTCGGGCGGTTCCGATCCGGTTATCAGCAAAAAACCGGTTGGTGCCTGGACCCACGTGATTATTGATAAAGCCATGTAGGCCTATGCAGTCAAACATTAAAATAGAGGCGGGCCAATTGGTCCGCCTTTTTCTTTGAGCGCTTTGGATGTATTATTCAAAAAAATGTGATCGCAACAGGGAACCTTTTCGCGTTCTGTGCGTTTAATAATTTAAGAAACATAATCAGGAAAGTCTGCATGGTCCGACTCTGGCAGAAGAAAAGGTCATCACGCGATGAGTTTGATCAACTCGTACGCCCACATGTGGAAATGTTGTATCGAACGGCATTGAGAATGACTGCAGACAGTCATATGGCCGAAGACCTGGTGCAGGAGGCATGTTTGCGCGCGTTTCGCTCGTTTGACAGCTTTAAGAAGGGAACAAATTTCAAGGCGTGGATATTCAGAATTCTGAGTAATGCGGCCATCGATAATGCCCGTCGTAATGCCAATGTCACGTTTATCGAATGGGACGACGGTAAAACAGGCAATGTCCGGCCCGGTGCTCATAGTGACATTGGGCGAAGCCCGGAAGTTCATGTTCTGCACCAGTCATTTATGAATGATGCGTTCAAGGCGATGATGCGCCTGTCACCGGAAATTCGCATGGTTGTGACACTGTCGATACTGGAGGAGTTTTCCTACGACGAGATAGCGCAAAGTGTCGGATGTCCGGTTGGAACAGTTAAATCGAGATTGTCGCGCGGACGCAAACAATTGCAGGAAGAGCTGGGTGATTACCTGCCAGCAAAAAAGACTTCCACCGCGCCAAGCCTGAGGCCGGTGTCTGATAACAATAAAACCAGGGATTGAGGAGAATTATCGCGTGAAAGACGGGCCTGACAACAGCAAAACCGAAATGCGCTGCCAAAGCGTACAGGAAAGTGTGCTGGCGCGTCTGGACAATGAGCCCGATGATGCTGTGTGGAGCCAGATTGAAAAACATCTGCTGTCTTGTGATGAATGCGCCGGGTTTGCTGAAAATTCAATCATGTTGAATGCGCGTTTGCGCGATGAGTTGAAAGATGACAGGGATACAGCATCCTTATGGTCACGTATTGTAAGGGCTGTTGATGCTGAGGAGCAGACCGGCGATATCGTGCGAGCTCCTGCCTGGCGAAGCAAAACCGCGAGTGGTTTTGTGGCCGCTGGTGCTATTTTTGCTGTCATGCTGGCTGCAATATTTACATCCCCGTTCATGCAAAACAATCATACTCAGATCACGCCTTTGGCGGTTAAGGAATCAATAAATGATTTCCTCACGTTCAAAGCCAGCGGACGCAACCTTGATGTTGATAGCAATGAGCCTTTGGAGCTCAGGCGCTGGTTTGTAAAACGGCTGAATTTCGAGGTACCTTTGAGCGCTGCAATGCCGGCAGGGTTCAAACTTGTCGGTGCCCGGCTTTGTGCTTTTCTTAATCGCCGGGCCGCAGCCTTTATGTATCATATGGACGGAAATCTGGCTTCTGTGTACGTCATGTCGGAAACCGGCCTTGATGCCACTTTGAAACGGGTTCCCAGGAACAATGAGCTGACTGTATTTTTGAGCCACGGATTAACCAATGTGGTCTGGCGCAGTGATGGATTGTTGTATGTTGTGGTCGCAGATTTTCCTGAAAAAGAGGCGGTTCGTTTTGCTAAATCGATAGGCGAACCAACCAGTGATATTCCTCTAAAAGTGACATCTGTGCAGGATTATCAAACCCTTCTGGCTGCAAAAAGCGCAGCGAAGGTGCCGAAAGGCTAATGAGTTGACCGGCGAAGCGGAGAGTTAATCTCCAATTCGCCGGTAGTGAGTGGGCCTCATGTCTAATCGGAGTCGGACCGTGAGGACGTGAGGTCCCTCATAATAATTTTAACACAGTTTAACCACCAATATTATGTCAAGACTAGGACGGGAGCTGCAACCGTAGTTCCGGTGTTGGTGGTGCCTGGTTAATTCTGTTTGAACATTATACGCAGACTCTCGGACCGGCTGCGTGTCATGCGTTCGAGGCAACTGGTGATGAGGAGACTTTCCAGGGTGCCGCCCTGGCGGTAAATCCTTCCAACGCACATTCGGCATCGCGGTGTTTTGTCCCGATGCGCTGGGCTTTGAGCAGGGCTTTTGCCGTCCCTTATAGGGTCAATCGAATTTTTATTGGTTCAATATTTGATTTGTTATAGTTCAATTTTGTCATATGGTCTCATCCATGTGGTCCCCGAACGTCAGCCGGTTTACGGCCAAAAAACAATTGGCGCTTGTTGATGCCCTGCGCGAAGATATTCGCTCAGGCCAACTGGCACCAGGTACAAAATTACCGACCCAGCGCGACCTCGCGCGGTCTACCGGTGTTGCTGTGGGTACAATTGCACGCGCCTACCGCGATGCCAGCACAGAAGGTCTGATACGCTCAACGGTGGGACGCGGATCATTTGTTACGCGTCAGTCCGACACGTTCCTGGCGGCAACAAATGCAGCGACCAAGGGCCGGATACTGGAGTTTCGGGTGGATTATCCCCTGCAATCCCTCAATCCGCCACTGGGGCCGGTGCTTGCTGAAATTGCTGCTGAGGAAAACCAGCATCTGCTGAACTACACCAGTCACAAGGGCGATATTGTCTATCGTCGCGCCGGGGTGGCGTGGCTCAAAATGTGTGGCGTTAAACGCAACCCCGATGATCTGGTTGTGACCGCCGGTGCCCAGCATGCGATTACCGTTTCGCTGTCTTCCATTGCCCAATCCGGTCAGGTGGTGCTGGCGGAGGAGCTGTCTTATCCCGGCCTTAAAGAAGCCGCTGACATGCTGGGAATATCTCTGGTAGGTGTACCGATGGATGATGACGGTATCATTCCTGAAGCACTTGAAGCACTTATGTATGAATATCGCAATGCGGTTGCTTTATATACCTGCCCGACAATTCAAAACCCGACAACCGTGTTGACGCCGCAATACCGCCGGGAGCAAATCGCGGCCCTGATTGAACGCCATGGTTTGATGATTATTGAAGATGATATTCAACGCCTGTGTCTGGACGATGCACCTGAGCCATACGCGCAATTGCTGCCCGAGCGCACGTTTTACATCTGCAGTCTTTCGAAGATGGTTTGTGGTGGTTTGCGTATTGCCTATCTTGCTCCGCCTCAAGCGCGCGTGCGCATTGTTATGCGGCGCATTCTGGCCACCAACTGGATTACCGCACCGTTGATGGCGGAAATTGCCAGACGCTGGATTGAAGACGGAACCGCTGAAGCCACCATGAAGGCGCGGCGAAAAGAAGCCCGCCTGCGCCAGGCAATTGCGATTGAGATATTGAGCGGACAGGTTGTGAAATATCAGGCGACCAACCTGTATGGCTGGATTGAACTGCCACCGGGCTGGACCTCGGTTGAATTTGTTGCTGCCGCCATGGAGGCGGGCGTGGCATTGCTGGGTGAAGCAACTTTCAAAGTAGCCACCAAGGGGGGCAAACCCGGTGTGCGCTATTGTCTGGGTTCGGCTGAAAACCATCAACAAATCCGCGATGCATTGAATATTATAGCGACAATCCTCAAGCAGGGTCCGGGGTATTGTGATGCTGTTGTATAGGTCGAAAATCAACCTGAACCAGGGATACATCCATGTCTGAACCTCAAGCAAGGCGCAATATTTCAGCCGCCACAATTTTACTCAATGCAGACCGTGGCATGTCGGATGAGTTCAGCGTGTCGCCGCCGCTGCATCAATCCTCCGCCGGGATAGCACGAGACGCCGATGATTTTTTTGATCTGGCGGCATCGCCGATGAACGACAGGTTCTATGCACGCTATGGCAATGAGACATCATCGCGACTGGCCAAAATCATTGCTGATCTGGAAGGTGGTGAAGCGGGAATGATGTTTTCATCAGGCGTTGGCGCGATTTCCACCGCCTTAATGGCATTGACACGCAGTGGTGATCATATTGTCGCGCAAAACAGCCACTATATGGGCACAACGGAACTGGTTACCAATGTGCTGGCCAAGTTTGGCGTTGAATATACCACTGTCGACCAGACTTCGGTGGCAGCGTTTGAGGCGGCAGTCAGGCCCAATACGGCCATGATATTACTGGAAACGCCGGTAAATCCAACCATGCATATAACCGACCTTGCGGCTGTGTGCGAAATTGCAAAATCTAAAGGTATTACAACCTTTTGTGACAATACTTTCGCCACACCCATCAACCAGAGACCAATGGATTTCGGCGTTGATATCGTCATGCACAGTGCCACCAAATATATCGGCGGCCATCATGACCTGCTGGCTGGAAACCTGACATCGTCACAGGCGATGATTGAAAAAATATGGGATATGAGCCTTAACATGGGGCCGATCTGTGCGCCATTTAACGCGTGGCTGGCGTTGCGCGGCATCCGCACAATGGAGTTGCGAGTGGACCGACAAAATGCCAATGCCATGGGTGTTGCGGAATTTCTTGAAGATCATTCAGCTATCGCCAAAGTCTATTTCCCCGGCCTCAAATCCCATCCGCAACATGATCTGGCGGCTAAACAGATGTCCGGGTTTGGCGGTCTTTTAACCTTCGAGCTTAAAGGTGGCTATGATGCCGGAACAGCCTTTATCGAAAATCTTGAATTTGTTCAAAATGCCGCGAGTCTGGGCGGGGTGTTTTCCGTTGTCATCCAGCCCGCGGTTATGTTTGGTGGCAGACTTTCATCTGAGCAGGTTGAAGAACAGGGTATCGCGCCTGGTCTGATCCGGTTTGCCTGCGGTATAGAAAATACTGCGGACCTGATTGCCGATATTGACCAGGCACTGGAGCGTATCAAAGCTTAGTTTTCTAATACTCGTGCGAGGCTTGCTCAATTGTTGCTGTCAGCCAGTCCATGACAACACGAACCCGGGTGAGATCGCGCAGGTCGGGGTGAACCAGAAGCCAGACCTCTCGTGTCACCGTTTTTGCCTCGTCACCAATTCTGATAATGCCGTGGGTGCGTGAGCCGATGTGTACCGGCAGCATCGATTTACCCAACCCTTTTATGACCGATTGCAACAGCATTTCTGCATCATTGACGCGAAGCTGAGGTTTGGTGTTGTGCGCTTTGGCCATTTCGCCGGCCATAACTTTGGCCTGGGGCAGGTCTGCGAGGCTTTCATCGTAGGTGATCCAGGGGATGGATTTATTGGCGAGTGCTGTTGCGCTATAAGTGGCGTAAGTAAGCTGACCCACGCGTTTGACAATGGCGCGGCTGTCATCTTTGGGGCGCGCCAGCCGGATGGCGATATCAGCTTCACGGTTGATCAGATTTAGATTGCTGTCGTCAGCAATCAGTTCAATTTCCAGATCACGGTTCTGGTTGAGCAATCTGGGCAGGGCGGGCACCAGAATGTGATTGGCAATTATCGGCACAGCGGTGACGCGCACACTGCCGGCGGCGCGATCGTTGGTTCCGGTCAACAGGCCTTCGGCGGCCTCAACTTCCATTTCAACGCGCTCGGCTCTGAGGATCAGTTCGGCGCAGGCGTCCGTTGGTTGCAGCATTCCCATTTGCCGTTCAAACAGGCGCACATTGATGCGGCTTTCATAACGCGCAATCCGGCGCGCCACGGTGCTCTCATTGACGCCCAGGTGCCGGGCGGCAGCGGTGAAGGTCGGCATGCGGCCAAGGGCTAGAATGAACCTCAGGTCGTCCCAGTTTGTCTCTTGCGTTTTTGCCTCAGGTTTTTGCAAAATTGCACCTTCTATGTTGGTCCCGGCCGGGTTAAAAATTTTCAATTATGACAATAATAAGGACAACATGATGACGAGCTACGCAATTTTATTTGAAGACAATGTGAACCAGTCAGACATGCGCGCAAAATACATGGGTGAGCACCTGAAGTTTCTCGAAGCCAACGCCAAAAGTATAAGCGCTGCCGGACCGCTGATCGACCCTGATACCGAAAACCTCACCGGCGGATTGTGGCTGGTGGAGGCAGATGACGCTAAAGCTGCCAGAGCGCTGGTCGAAGCCGACCCCTTCTGGCCCACCGGCCTGCGCAAATCCGTGCGCATATTGCACTGGCGTCAGGTTTTTCGTGATGGGGTGCGGCAAGTGTAGACAGGGCTTGACCCAAAACTCCAAATGCCTTAGCGCCATTAGGCATGTGCTCTCTACATAATTCTTACGATGTGATTGTCATTGGCGGCGCGATCATGGGGTCTTCGGTTGCGTGGTTTCTGTCCGCCAATCGGGGTTTCACCGGTCGCGTGCTGGTGGTTGAGCGTGATTTGGGTTATTCAACTGCGGCCACAGCCCTTTCCGTCAGTGGTATTCGCCATCAGTATTCCAATGCGGTAAATGTCAAGATATCGCTGTATGGCTCTGATTTTATTCGAGGTTTCCAATCAAATCTTGGCAATGATCCAGATGTGCCACCGGTGAGTTTTGAGGAACGCGGCTATATGTTTTTAGCCACGGCTGACAAGGCGCATATCCTGGTGGAAAATCAGGGTGTGCAATCTGCGTGCGGGGCGGCGACTGTTTTGATGACGCCTGAGCAGATTGCGCAGAAATTCCCGTTTTACAATCTCGATGATATTGAACTGGGCAGTTTTAACGGCTCGGGCGAGGGCTGGTTTGACGGTTATGGCATGATGCAGTCGTTCCAGCGCATGGCGCGCAAAGGCGGTGTTGAGTACATTGTCAACGAAGTGGTGGGCATAGAACGCAACGGCAATCAAATTGTCAGTGTCAGGCTTAAATCGGGCGAGGTAATCGGTTGCGGTGTGCTGGTCAATGCAGCGGGGACGCGTGCGACACTTTTGGCTGAACTTGCAGATATTCAACTGCCCATATCCCCGCGCAAACGCAATGTCTTTGTCTTTGGGTGTCGTGAGAAACTGGGCCAGCCGCTGCCTTTGACCATTGATCCTTCTGGCGTTTATTGCCGCTCGGAGGGTGATATCTATATTACCGGCAAACCGCCCGACATTGACGAGGATGCGGATTTTGATGATTTTGATGTGGACTATGCGCAGTTTGAACAAGACATCTGGCCGGTTTTGGCCAATCGTATACCGGCCTTTGAGGCGATTAAAATGATCCGTGGCTGGGTTGGTCACTATGACTATAATGTCTTTGACCAAAATGCCATTATCGGTGCGCACCCGGAAGTTGAAAACTTCATGTTCGCCAACGGGTTTTCCGGCCATGGTTTGCAACAGGCACCGGCGGTGGGGCGCGGGGTGAGTGAATTGATAACTTACGGGGAATACAGAGAACTTGATTTGTCAGAACTTTCGTATGAGCGCATTCGCGCCAATGAGCCGTTTATCGAAAAAGCGATTATTTAAACAGAAAGACCACTTCCATGTTGCTTGAAAATAAAATCGCTGTTGTCACCGGGGCGGCCCAAGGCCTGGGGCTTGCGTGTGCCACAAGCTTCGTTGAGGAAGGCGCGAAAGTCATTCTGACTGATGTGCAGGATGATGTGGGCGAAAAAGCTGCTGCTGCCTTGCGTGATAAAGGAGCGGACGCGCGGTATTTGCATTGTGACGTTTCGAAAAAATCTGACATTGAAGCCATGATGCAATTTGCTGTCGATACTCACGGCAGAGTTGATACGGTGGTTGCAAACGCCGGTATTGTGCATGTGTCTGACCCGCTGGAACTGGCAGAAGAAGATTTTGACCGGGTTATTGCCATCAATCTCAAGGGCGTGTTTTTAACCGGGCAATGTGCCGCCCGGCATATGATTACTCAAGCACCGGACAAGGATGGCAGCAAAGGCACCATCATCAATATGTCGTCGGTTAATGCCGAACTGGTAATCCCCGAAATCACCTCTTACGTCATCGCCAAAGGCGGGGTTAATCAATGGACCAAGGCGCTTGGTATCAGGCTGGCCAGTGAAGGCATCCGCGTCAATGCTATTGGCCCCGGTTCAATTGCCACCGACATGTTCAACACGGTTGCCGCCAACCCGGAAAAATACCGCGCCATCATGTCAAGAACGCCGATGGGGCGACCGGGCGAGCCTGATGAAGTCGGGAAAATCGCCGTTTTTCTGGCGTCTCACATGTCGAGCTATATCACCGGGCAGACGATTTATCCTGATGGTGGCCGTCTTGGTCTCAACTATACTGTTGCCGTAAAAGAGTAGGAAACTCCATGTCGCAATCAATTGAAATACTCTCAAAACTTGTGGGCTTTGACACGGTTTCGCGCAATTCAAATCTCGATCTGGTGGATTGGGTGGTGGCTTACCTTGCCGATCTCGGCGTTGAGTGTCAGACCTTTAAAAGCCCGTGCGGCACCAAGGCCAACATGCTGGCAACCATCGGCCCCGATGTTCCCGGTGGCGTGGTGTTGAGCGGTCATACAGACGTGGTGCCGGTGGATGATCAGGTATGGGCCACCAACCCGTTTGAACTCACCCAAAAAGGCTCACGTCTGTACGGGCGCGGCAGTTGCGACATGAAGGGCTTTGATGCCATCTGTCTTGCCAAAGTGCCGGAAATGCTCAAAGCCAATCTTAAAACGCCCATTCATCTGGCCTTTTCCTACGATGAGGAAGTCGGCCTTCTGGGAGCCATAGAACTCGTCCCGCGTTTGCGCGATTTGCTGCCTGAGGTGAAAGCCATCCTTGTGGGTGAGCCGACCGAAATGAAAGTGGTTGAGCAGCATAAGGGGTTTTTGTTCCTGAAAGCTGCTTTCGAAGGCATTGAAGCCCATTCCAGTATGCCGTATCTGGGCGTCAGTGCCACCGTGGCTGCAAACAAATTCATGAATGTGTTAATCGCGATGGATGAGGAATTTGCGCGTAACAAGAACGTCAGCAGCCTGTTTCTGCCGCCGCATTCAACCATCAACATCGGGGTTATCTCCGGGGGATCAGCCACCAACATCATCCCGAATAAAAGTGTCGTCAAAGCGAGCATTCGGGTGATGCCCGAAGAGGATGTGGCCGAAATCGAAGCGAAACTAAACACCGCAATAGATAGTATCCTCATCTGGATGCAGGAACAGAATCCTGATTGCAAGGCCATCCTTGAACTTGATTGCGATACATATGGCCTGCGCAAGGAACCCGAGGGTGTTGCCGCCACCCTGTGCCGGCGATATTCCGGCGACAACAGCGAAAACGTTGTCTCCTACGGCACTGATGGCGGCGTATTCCAGGGCGCAGGCTTCTCTGTTGCCATCTGCGGGCCCGGCTCCATAGACCAGGCCCACAAGCCCGACGAGTTCATCGAGATTTCACAGATTGAAGCCTGTGAGAAGTTTATCGACCTGCTGATTGCTGACCAGGCCGGGTGAGGGGGGTGCCACGGGAAAGCCCGGGAGTTGATTGAGTGTATTTGGTAAACTGCCACCGTAATTCATTACCGTAATTCTTTGCAAACCTCTCGGTGAATGCAGGCATTCACTTGTGGTTGGAGAATCTAATCCTATAGTGATAATAATATCAGTCATGGAGGTCTCCTGTTAATGGTACGATTTTAGTAACGCACCCATTATGGTTCATTTAGAAGCCGGATGGGGCGTCCATGCCATTACCGTAATTCCGGTCTTCCTGAAATAGCGAAACTTCAAAGGAGTCAAAATGAAGTATCTTTACGGAAAAGCCACGACCATTGCACTGGCACTTTTAATCATCTCAGCGAACTACGCAGCAGCAGACCCAACTTGCAACCCCAAAAGCAAGGGTGAATTGGCAGCGTTGATTAAGAAACACTCGCCCTTCCGGGGAAATTGGAAAGCGAAGAGGGGGACGAAAAACTATTCCGGGCCGATCAACCTGCGCAGCGGCAAATATCCCGGTATATTAAAAGTTCAAAGCAGCGGCGGGGACAAAGTCCTGAATGCACCCGGACTAGTTAAAGTATCCTATATGTCGTCGAAATCGTTGACGTTTAACAAGAACGGAAAATTTCGACTAACGCTCAATTCAGACTGTAGCCTTACCGGTACCCAAGCGCATCGTAATGGGCGAGTGGACATTTTTCTGAAATGAGAAATTTACATTACCGTAATTGTCACCGTAATTCATAGAAAAACCGGGATATTACTCAACAGTAACATATCCAAGTTCAATGGTTCGTTGCAGGGCGATGAAGGCGTCGCGGGCGACTTCGAACCGTTTTTGATGGATATCAAGCTCTTCAATTTCAGCTTCACCGTCCTTGCCATCGGCAAATTTGAAGGCCAGTTTGATGTAACTCGCCCGCAGCTTGGCCACAGCGACAGCGAATGACACCATGCGTTCCGAAGTGATTGGTGCAATCTGCTTGTGGATGACTTCTCTGTTGGCCATCTGAATAGTCTGTTCCATTTGCAACATGAAACGCCGGTTGTCGGCAAGATAGTCCACCATCTTCTTTTCCCTAACGATCAATCCATAATTGTTTTCATATCATGATTCGAAACCGGTGATGGAATATTGAAAAAATCAATTATCCCAAAAATTCTGCTTGACACATGGTGGTAAAATAAAAATATACGAAAAATTTTCATTTTACCACCATGTGGTTTTTGGAACAAAGACTATGACCCCGGAGCAAAACGCCGAACTTTCCAATGTCTCCAGCCTTGGGGCTGACCTTAAAGCTTTGCGCAAGGCGCGCGGGCCGACGCTCACTGAGTTGTCGGTGATTCTTGGGCGCTCTGTTGGCTGATTGTCGCAGGTGGAGTGCGGCATTACTCAATCTCCCATCAGCAATCTTCTGACAAAACCCGGGCGCTTGTCGCAAACAGTTGCTGAGCCAAAATTATTGCCCGACTTTCCTTGATATCTCTCCAATCATACCTACATTCCAATTAAAGATGTATTTAAAACTCATCTTTTATTCACCACCAGGCAACCGGTGAAGTTTCCTCGGGTGCACCAGGTGAAATATTGCAACCTATTGGAAGCTTACACAAAGGAGAATGAAATGAATTTGGATCGTCGAACTCTGTTAACAGGCGCTGCATTGTCACTTGCTGCGGGAACCGCTGCCTATCAGAGTAACGGGTCACTGATTACGCCCGTGTCTGCGGCCAGTGTAGAGGATCTGCCACGGGTAAAGCAGGAAATGGTGGTGCCGCCACTGGTGCCCGATCACGATCAGGTCGCCATTGGTGGGCCGAAAATCGTCGAAGTGCGATTTGAAATCGAAGAAAAGAAACTGGTCATCGATGATGATGGGACCGAGGTCTGGGCATTGACATTTAACGGATCGGTTCCCGGCCCGATGATTGTTGTGCATGAGGGTGATTACATCGAGTTGACTCTGGTCAATCCCGAGTCAAGCGTGTTTATGCACAATATTGATTTTCATGCTGCGACCGGTGCCCTGGGCGGGGCCGAGCTGACCAAGGTTGAGCCCGGTGAAGAGGCGATTTTACGCTTCAAGGCCGTTCGTACCGGCGTTTTTGTCTATCACTGCGCGCCGGGCGGGGACATGATCCCCTATCATGTTGTGCATGGAATGAATGGTGCCGTTATGGTGCTGCCGCGCAATGGCTTAACCGACGACAAGGGCCATCCGGTGCGCTACGACAAAGTGTATTATATCGGTGAACAGGACTTCTATATTCCTCGCGACGAAGACGGTGAGTTCAAAAAATATGAAGGTGCCGGAGACAATTATGCTGATGCAATGGAAGTGATGAAGGGTCTGGTACCGACCCATGTGGTCTTTAATGGCAAGGTTGGATCACTCACCGGCGATAACGCCATGACAGCGAAGAACCATGAGAGTGTGTTGTTCATTCACGCCCAGGCCAACCGTGATACCCGACCGCATCTTATCGGTGGTCATGGCGATTATGTGTGGGAAAGTGGTGCTTTTCTTGCCGCACCGGTGCGCGACCTTGAAACATGGTTCATACGCGGTGGTTCTGCCGGTGCTGCAATATGCAGCTTCCACCAGCCCGGTCTCTATGTCTACATCAACCACAATCTGATTGAGGGCGTATTGCTGGGGGCTGCTGCCCACGTCAAGGTTGAAGGTGAATGGGATGAGGATTTGATGACACAGGTCAAAAAACCCACGGCCATCTGATTGTAACCGCAGGACCACGTTGATAAAATTAAATGTGGTCCTGCTTTTTATTCTTCCTGCCACCAATCCTCAAACTATCTGCTTGACTAATTCCCAAAAAATGAAAATATAGACGAAATTTTCATTTTGCCGTGTTTGCGGTTCTGGAATGATGTTATGACAGCAGCTGCGCCGCGTGAAATTTCCAGTGTTTCCAGCCTTGGGGCTGACCTTAAAGCTTTGCGCAAGGCGCGCGGGCTGACGCTTACTGAGCTGTCGGTGATGCTTGGCCGCTCTGTCGGCTGGTTGTCGCAGGTGGAGCGCGGCATTACGCAACCTTCCATCAGCAATCTGCTGGTCATGGCTGAAAAGCTTGATGTCAGTGTGAGTTTTTTCTTCGGGCGACCGAATGAAGGCAGCACTGTTGAGGCTGAAAAAGGCCTGATTGTGCGCTCAGGCTCGCGTCGCGTTTTGGGCAATGCGGAAGAGGGGCTGGAAGAAGAGTTGTTGTCGCCGGATCTCGATGGCAGTTTTGAAATTATTCAATCAACGTTTTTACCCGGCAGCGAAAGCCTGACACCGCGCCAGCGCGACACAGAAGAAGCAGCCTATATCATTTCCGGCAGGCTCGATATTTTTGTCCATGATATCTGGCACACGTTAGAGGTGGGCGACAGTATCCGACTTAAAGGCGAGGAACATAAGTGGCGCAATCCATATAGTGAGCCTGCCGTTGCAATCTGGGTGATTACCCCACCGGTCTATTAACGGGAGAAAAGATTATGAGCATTCCGGCAAATGTGCGTGTTGTAATTATCGGCGGTGGCATTGTCGGCTGTTCGGTTCTGTATCACCTGGCTAAAATGGGTTGGGCTGACTGTCTGTTGCTGGAGAAAAACGAGTTGACTGCCGGGTCGACCTGGCATGCGGCGGGCAATGTTCCGACTTTTTCCAACTCGTGGTCGTTGATGAATATGCAGCGCTATTCTGTCGATTTGTATCAAAGGCTGGGCGAAGAAGTTGATTACCCCATCAACTACCATGTGACGGGTTCAATCCGTCTGGCACACACCAAAGAGCGTATGCAGGAGTTTGAGCGCGTTGTCGCCATGGGGCGCACGCAAGGCATGGACCTGAAGATCATGAGCTGTGACGAAATGGTGGAAATCTATCCGCTGCTGGAAACCCATGATCTGCTCGGCGGGCTGCATGACCCCGGCGATGGTGATATTGACCCCGCCCAGATTACCCAGGCGCTGGCCAAGGGGGCACGTGACAGGGGGGCAAAAATCGAGCGGTTTTGTCCGGTAACAGGGGTGCGGCGGCTGGGTTCACAGTGGATTGTTGAAACGCCCAAGGGCGAGGTTACTTGCGATTATGTGGTCAATGCGGCGGGATATTATGCCCGCGAAGTGGGCGCCATGTTTGGCCGCGAGGTGCCGATGATGGTGATGAGCCATCAGTATATATTGTTTGACGAGATTGATGAAATTGCAGCGTTTTCCAAATCAACCGGTCATCATCTGCCATTGTTGCGCGATGTTGATTCCTCATACTATTTGCGTCAGGAAAAAAATGGCCTCAATCTTGGGCCTTATGAGCGTGGATGTAAGGCGCACTGGACAACGGCTGAAGACCCGATGCCGGAAGATTTCTCCTTCCAGCTTTTCCCTGATGATCTTGAACGGCTTGAATGGTATCTCGAAGATGCCATGGCTCGCGTGCCGGTTTTGGCCACGGCTGGTCTGTCGAAAATCATCAATGGGCCGATACCCTATACGCCCGATGGTAATCCGCTGATTGGTCCCATGCCCGGTGTGGCGAATGCGTTTGAGGCTTGTGTATTCACCTTCGGCATCTGTCAGGCCGGCGGTGCGGGCAAGGTGCTTGCCGAGTGGATTATTGATGGCGAGACCGAGTGGGATATGTGGAGTTGCGATTCCCGGCGCTTTACCGATTTTACCGACCCGGAGTATTGCGTAGCCAAGGGCATGGAAATCTATGGCCATGAGTATGACATGCATTTCCCCCATCATGAATGGCCTGCCGGGCGCGACAAAAAACTCTCGCCCGTCCACGACAGACTGGTTGAGATGGGTGCGCAGATGGGGGCGTATAACGGCTGGGAGCGGGCCAACTGGTTTGCCGGGCCGGGCGACGATACATCAGAACAGGCAACACTCACCTGGAAGCGTCAGGGGCCGTGGACCAAGCGCGTTGAACAGGAGTGTCTGGCGGTGCGTGATGCTGCGGGCATTTTGGACCTGCCGGGTTTTTCGCGATTTCGGGTGCAGGGGGATGGGGCGGCAGAATGGCTGCGCGGGTTTTGTACCGGCGGCATTCCCAGGGTTGGCCGCTTTGGTCTGATTTATGTGAGCGACAGCCGCGGGCGGATTTTAACCGAGATGTCGGTAATGCGGCTGGATGAGGATTTCTTCTTTCTCATTACCGCTGCCACGGCGCAATGGCACGATTTTGAACTGATTAAATCGCGCCTGCCTGAGGATGCTCAATTCGAGGTGAGTGATGTCACCGACCAGATTATGACGCAGATATTTTCCGGCCCAAAAACGCGGGATATCCTTGCTGGAATTAGCGATGTTGATTTGACCCAACCGTGGTTGAGCCATCAATCGGCGCAGATTAACGGCGCTTACGTGCAGTTGGTGCGGGTGTCGTTTGCCGGCGAACTGGGTTGGGAAATTCATTCTCAGGCGGGCGATACGGCCAAGGTCTATGATGATATTATGGTGGCGGGAAAGCCACACGGGCTTATTCCCATTGGCATGTATGCGCTTAATTCCCTGCGTATCGAAAAAGGTTACCGCAGCTGGAAGGGTGACCTATCCAGCGATTATTCATTGCTGGAGGGCGGGCTGGACAGGTTTGTCAGGCTTGACAAGCCGCAGGACTTTACTGGCAAGACGGCCATAGCCATTGAGAAACAAAAGGGTGTTTCAAAACGCTTTGTCACTCTCATTGTGGAGGCGGGCGAGGAAGATGCACCTTACATGTCAACGCTTTGGCATGGCGGTGAAATTGTCGGTGAGACCACCTCGGGTGATTGGGGCTACCGGGTGGAAAAATCCATCGCACTGGGCATGGTGCGTGCTGATCTGGCTCGGGCCGGAACAATCATCGATGTCGAAATTTACGGAAAAAAGTATAAAGCCACAGTGCAACCGGATCAGCCACTCTGGGATCCTGATAATGAACGTATGCGCGCTTAACAGAAGAGAAATCCTATGAAACAAATACCTGCAAAAGCCCGCGCCGTCATTATTGGTGGTGGTGTCGTTGGTGCTTCCGTTGCCTATCACCTCAGTGCTTTGGGCTGGAAAGATGTGGTGTTGCTGGAGCGCAGGCAGCTTACCTGCGGCACTACCTGGCATGCAGCCGGATTGATCGGCCAACTCAGGGCCAGCAACAATATGACGCGACTGGCGAAATATACCGCCGACCTTTACGCCCGCCTGGAGCAGGAAACAGAAATTGCCACGGGCATACGTGCCAATGGATCGATTACTGTTGCTCTCAGTGAGGACCGCATGGAAGAACTGCGCCGGGGGCAGGCGATGGCGCAGTCTTTTGGCGTTGAGGTGAGCGAGCTTTCTATTGACGAAATTACCGGGAAATATCCCCACCTAAATGTGGATGATGTTGTTGGCGGCATCTTTATTGCCAAAGACGGGCAGGGCGACCCGACCAATATCACCATGGCGCTGGTTAAAGGCGCGCGCATGAAGGGTGCGCAGATATTTGAAGGCGTGAAAGTAACAGCGATTAATCAGGCCAATGGCCGGGTGACCGGCGTTGAAACGGATCAGGGGCATATTGAGGCTGATTACGTTGTTAATTGTGCGGGCATGTGGGCGCGGGACTTAGGACTTATGGCCGGTGTTTCTGTGCCGCTTCATGCCGCTGAACATTTTTATATTGTCACCGAGCCGATGGCGGCCATGACCCGGGGCCTGCCGGTGTTGCGGGTGCCGGATGAATGTGCGTATTACAAGGAAGATGCGGGCAAGTTATTGCTGGGCGCGTTTGAGCCTGTGTCGAAACCGTGGGGCGGTGAAGGTATTCCCGATGATTTCTGTTTTGATCAATTGCCGGAAGATTTTGATCATTTCGAACCTATTCTGGAACAGGCAATCAATCGCTTTCCACCCTTGGCTGAAGCCGGTATTCAGACCTTTTTCAACGGGCCGGAGAGTTTTACCCATGATGACCGCTACCATCTGGGAGAAGCACCTGAATTGAAGAATTTTTTTGTGGCGGCAGGTTTTAATTCCATCGGTATTCAATCTGCTGGTGGTGCCGGTATGGTTCTGGCCCAATGGATGGAGGATCGCACTCCGCCGGTTGACCTGTGGGACGTGGATATTCGCCGCAATCTCCCCTTCCAGAACAACAAGACTTATCTGGCAGCGCGCGTCACTGAAACCCTGGGGCTGCTCTATGCCGATCATTTCCCCTATCGGCAATATGCGTCTGCCCGGGGCATAAGACGTTCGCCCCTGCACCAGCATCTGGAAAAGCTGGGAGCGTGTTTTGGCGAAACAGCCGGGTGGGAGCGTGCCAACTGGTTTTTAACGCGCGCAGAACTCGAGGCGGGAAAGGTGCCTGAATATGAATACAGCTGGGGCAGGCAGAACTGGTTTGATCATTCAGCCCGCGAACATATGGCCATTCGTGAGAATGTCGGTATTTACGACATGTCATCGTTTGGCAAAATTCGTGTCGATGGCGCGGATGCATTAGATTATATGCAATTGATCTGCGCCAATGATGTGGATGTGCCGGTGGGCAGGATTGTCTATACCCAATGGCTGAACGCCAAAGGTGGTATTGAAGCCGACGTCACCGTCACACGTCTGGGCGAGGACAGTTTTTACGTTGTGACACCGTCCACCACCACCACCCGCGATATGGCGTGGTTGCGCGGCAACAAACCGCAAGATGCAGCAGTAAGCTTTGTTGATGTGACTGCCATGGAGGCGGTGATCTGCATCATGGGGCCAAAGTCGCGTGAGCTGCTGGCACAGGTTACGCCGCAAGCACTCGACAATGACGCCTTTCCTTTTGGCTGGGCCAAAGAGGCCGAAGTCGGCATGGGAGTGGCGCGACTGCATCGCGTAACCTACGTGGGAGAGTTAGGCTGGGAGATTTATGTCTCAAGCGATCAGGCGCAACATATTTTCGAGACCATCCATGCTGTGGGGGAAAAAATGGGCGCAGTCATGTGCGGGCTGCACATGATGGACAGCTGTCGCATGGAAAAAGGCTACCGCCATTTCGGCCATGACATTACTGACGAAGATCATGTGCTTGAAGCGGGTCTGGGCTTTGTGGTCAAGGTTGATAAAATACCCGGTCGTTTCGGCACCTTCATCGGCCGTGACGCTGTCATTGGGAAAAAACAAACCGGTCTGGAAAAACGCATGCTCACCTTCAAGTTGCGAGACCCTGAGCCTTTGCTGTTCCATAACGAACCCATCTTGCGCGATGGTGAGGTCGTTGGTCACCTGACCTCAGGCAATTACGCCCATTACCTTGGTGCTGCCATCGGTATGGGGTACGTGCCGGTGCGCGATGGTGAGGCACTGAAAGATATGCTGGCCAGCAGGTACACGATTAACGTCGCGGGTAAGCACTACGACGTGGAGGTATCGTCCAAGCCGTTTTATGATCCAAAGTCGGAGCGGGTGAAGGTTTAGCGGCAGTGAATGTGGGCCGGTTCAGAATTTTATTCTGACGCCGGAATAGACAATAAATATGTTATCTGGATTATTGCCGCCGGCCAATTCAAGTTCGTATATCCGAGCGGCTGCAAACAGCTCTGCCCCGATGGGATTTAATTTCTGGGTAGCGAGAAAGGCATAGGAAGTTCCCTTCTGGCCATTTGCAATCGCATCGCTGCTTCTAAAATAATCTACTGCGAAAGATGTTTTGCCATAAAGGGAAATCCTCTCGGTGGTGAAGCCGATTTTACCAAAATAAAATGTCGTGTCGTTGCGCCCGGCAGCTTGATTGTTCCTGCGGCCGCTAGCGGCTGTTACATTGAAACCGTTATCCAGGCGCATGGAAATTGAACCATTGAACTGTTTTGAGGCGCCAACAGAATTGGCATTCTGAAAGGCTGCTGCTGCGGCAACCTGTGCGTAGGAAAACTGCCTTGAATACCGAAGGGCTGCGTCCCAGCGCCCGCCCTGGGAGGCGGATGTTGAAGCACGGATGCCCGCGAATGCAGGCGCATCATAGCGAATACGATCACGACGGATCCCCCCGTTAAGGCTGGGGTATGCCCCGCGAACACGAATTGCTGTTCCAGCAAACGTCAAACCACCGGCGATGGCGTCCACTCTTGACGTAGCAGCTAATTTTGTGCCGGAAAGATCGACTGCGGAAGTGCCAAAAGATGCAGTATTGCCCTGACCTAATGACAGTTTGCCGAGGGTATTGGATTTGAACCAGACCTCGGCAATTCGTTCACCGACACCAAATGCACCACCTCCAAGGTTCGTACCACCGGTGCCGCCATTTGAATTGAAACCGATATCAAATGTGGAGTTTGATTCGAATTGTAACTCAATGGTTGCTCCGGCTTTGATGTCATCATTCAGTTGCCCGGTAGCGACAAAACGGAAACGCGAGGCGGTATTGTCATTGTCGACATAAAAGACGTCGTTATCTTCACCGTTGTCAGCGAACAAAATGGCCCGGTTCAGCCAGCCTGAAACTTTCAGCTTTATAGTGCTGGTCGATGGAGCCTGAACTGGCAGTGGAGATGAAACGAGCACGTCAGCTGCATGAATATTGCCAGCACCAAAGATGGTCAATAGACTGGCGATCACCACCAGTTTTCCCGTAGATTGCATCAGGTCATCTTTCCTCCCCGCGAAAGATAATACACATCCCAATCACACAGGCGTCGGATTTAATGGGCAGGGACTGCAAATGTTGTGGATCATGCCCCTTATCTTGACGCTGCCGTCCGCATGGGCTACCTGCCAGTGGGGGAAGGTGAGACGCTCGAAAGCTGCCGCGCAATAAATGTGGCTGGCAGGCATTATCAAGGACCTTTGGTGTAAGGGGTAAATGCTGTGGACCAGAGCGAAATCAAGCGACGAACACCGGTATGGTGTGCTTTGTCGGATTTGTTCCTCGATACCGAATTGCAGACCTGTGACTATCGCCATATTGCGAGTGTCATCACCGAGGCTGGTTATACACCTGACGAGGCGGAAACTATTTTGCGTACGGAAGTTGCGCCGGTGTTTCACATGAATTTGCGAGCAGTTGCCGGAGATTGGGCGAGCTGGGACGAGGAATATGTCGCCGAGATGGTCATCCAGCGGCTGGACACCCCAGTCTGGTGGCAGAAAATCGGCTGGCTGCGCAACATCATTCTCAACCGCCACATGGCCCTGGTCGCCGGGGATTGGCGCGAGATTAGAAAAATTCTCTAGCAGCTACTTTAAATTGACAATTAGTCCTCTTTAAGCTAATAAACTTCATGAGGCGGATAGATTTCAGTAAATCATCAATCAAAACCCTTAGGCGGATGCCTGCAAATGATGCTGTTCGAATTCGTGCTAAAATTGCGCAATATGCAGAAGACCCAAAAAGCCTGGCACAAAATGTCACATCATTGAAAGGTTCAACTTACACCCGCCTTCGTGTCGGAGGCTGGCGAGTGATTATGAGTGACAAGGGTTTTGTACTGAACATTTTGGAGATAGGCCCTCGAGGAAGTATTTACGGATAGGACACTGCTATGCAAAAATTTACCACTCCAAATGGCGAGGTATTGATTGTTCTTCCTGAGGAGGAATATGAAAACCTTGTTGATGCAGCAGACATAGCCGCTGCCGACAGGGTTCTTACCGATATTGCATCGGGTGTTGACGAATTGGTGCCCTCGGAGATTGTCGATCGATTGCTCAACGGTGCCAACCCTGTACGCGTTTGGCGTAATCATCGCGGAATGACAGCGCGTGAACTGGCCCGAAAAACAGAACTGAGCGCTGCTTATATCTCCGAAATAGAAACCGGAAAAAAAGACGGCAGCATAGCCTCAATGAAAAAAATCGCCACGGTGCTTGGGGTTGATCTGGATGATCTGGTTTGAGGGGGTGAAGTAATGGGAAATTGGCTAAAAAAATATATGGAAATTGAATACCTTTGGCCTTTACTCGAGGATAACGAGATTTTTCTTAATTTTGATGGTTGGGAAAAATGGGGTGACAAGAATGATGTTGAACTCATAAAAATCTATAATGACAAAATAAAAAATAAAAAATTTGGAGTCACTTGTTTCACCTACGGTAGCGACAAAATTCATTATTGGACAGCGTATTGTAAAAGAGAGAATGGAGTTTGCCTTTGGTTCGATAAAACGGAACTTGAAAAAGATATTGAAAAAGACCCCAACCTTAAATGCAGAGATGTCATATACCTGACTCCAAAAGAATTAAGCGAAAATGGTAAACTTTCAGAACTGCCATTTTGCAAGAGAAAACAATACATAGACGAAAAAGAGTTTCGTGTTTTTCGCGAGTTAAAAAATGGTGATACCTCCAACACGAGAGGTTTTGAATTTAGTCCCAAGACCTTGAAACGCGTTTATTTCAATAGCTGGCTCGATAAAGAATGCAAGAAGGCATTAGTGGCCAAAGCTAAAGAAAAATTGAGCGATGGATATGCTCACGTGAAAATTAAACAAAACAAAGTTCATAAATTTAAAAAATGGACCAACATTGCCAAAGAACTGAAATGACAAAATCGGATTGATTTATGGCCCATCCCCCGCGACGACCGACCAGTGCCAAGGACAAAGCCGAGGCGATGTTCAAGCAGGCGACGACTGTGCCGGAAGAAATTCCGGTGAAGCCTAAGCAACAGGCCATCCCGGTTGGCAGGGAGACTGTTTCGATTGCTATCGACAGGGATGTTCTGGCTCATTTTCAGGATGGTGGTGTGGGGTGGCGGGAGCGGTTGAATACAGCACTTCGTAAGGCTGCCGGATTGGACTAGCGTTTGGCTCTATCCTTTGCTGTCATCTGGACCTACAAAACAGCCGTTAAATCCCCCTATGTGAATAGGAGAGCGGAGCCGGGTCGGCTTAGCCACTGTGCTTGTGGGCATTGTAGTTAAGCGCCCGCAAATCTTTTGCGCAAATCTCCAACAAAAGGATCTGACACATGAAAATGACAACAGAAGAAGCATTCGTAAAAGTCCTGCAGATGCATGGGATTGAACATGCTTTTGGAATTATCGGTTCGGCGTTTATGCCGATTTCGGATTTGTTTCCAAAGGCTGGAATTACATTCTGGGATGTGGCGCATGAAACCAATGGTGGATTGATTTGTGATGGCTACACCCGTGTTACCGGCAAGATGGCGATGGCTATTGCCCAGAACGGACCGGGGATTACCGGGTTTGTGACGCCGGTAAAGACTGCTTACTGGAACCACACGCCGATGTTGCTGGTAACGCCGCAGGCGGCCAACAAGACCATCGGCCAGGGTGGTTTTCAGGAAGTTGAGCAGATGGCGCTGTTTCGCGATATGGTGTGTTATCAGGAAGAAGTGCGTGACCCGTCCCGCGTGGCTGAAGTGCTCAACCGGGTGATTGAAAAGGCCATTCGCGGCTCCGCCCCGGCCCAGCTGAATATTCCGCGCGATTACTGGACGCAAGTGATTGATATTGACCTGCCGCAGATAGTGCGCCTTGAACGCCCCGCCGGTGGGGCAGAGGCAATTGCCCAGGCGGCCAAGCTGCTTTCGGAGGCTAAATTCCCGGTCATCCTGTCTGGTGCGGGTGTTGTTATCGGTAATGCTATTTCTGATTGTGTAGCGCTGGCTGAGCGCCTTGATGCGGCTGTTTGCAGTGGCTATCAGCACAATGACAGTTTTCCCGGCTCGCACCCGTTGGCCGCCGGTCCTTTGGGGTACAACGGCTCCAAGGCCGCTATGGAACTGATTGCCCAGGCAGATGTTGTTCTGGCGCTGGGTACGCGGCTCAATCCGTTTTCGACGCTTCCCGGCTATGGCATTGATTACTGGCCCAAGGATGCGGCCATCATTCAGGTTGATATTAATTCAGATCGTATCGGACTTACCAAAGATGTGGCGGTTGGCATTTGTGGTGATGCCAAAATGGTGGCGCAGGCGATACTGGCGCAATTATCATCGAGCGCTGGCGACACAAATCGCGAGGAGCGCACATCAACCATCCATCATACCAAGTCCGCCTGGGCGCAAACGCTGTCGAGCATGGATCATGAAGATGATGATCCCGGCACCAGCTGGAATGAAGAAGCGCGGAAGCGCGATGCTGATCGCATGTCACCGCGCCAGGCGTGGCGGGCCATTCAGGCAGGCTTGCCGAAAGATGCGATAATTTCCAGTGATATCGGCAATAACTGTGCCATCGGCAACGCTTACCCAACATTTGAAGAAGGCCGCAAGTATCTTGCTCCCGGTCTGTTTGGACCCTGCGGTTATGGTTTTCCATCAATCATCGGTGCTAAGATAGGTTGCCCCGATGTGCCGGTGGTGGGATTTGCCGGTGATGGGGCGTTTGGTATTTCCATGAATGAAATGTCGTCAATCGGTCGCGATGACTGGCCGTCGATTACCATGGTTATCTTCCGCAATTACCAGTGGGGGGCGGAAAAGCGCAACACGACCCTGTGGTATGACAATAATTTTGTCGGCACCGAGCTTGACCCGCATCTGTCCTACGCCAAGGTGGCCGAAGGCTGTGGTCTCAAGGGTGTGCAGGTTAAAACGCCAGCCGAACTGACCGATGCTCTGGCACAGTCGTGCAAGGATCAGGATAATGGCATTACCACTTTCATCGAAGTCCTGCTCAATCAGGAACTGGGTGAGCCCTTCCGTCGTGATGCCATGAAAAAGCCGGTGGAAGTTGCTGGAATTAACCCCGATGACATGCGGCCGCAGCAACCTTCATAAAAAGGTTATGAGCGCTGGAGTTGTAATAATCGATCGTAGGCCCTGGCCACATCTTTGATTACACGATCCTTTGTGAAGGCGTCTAATACCCTTTGGCGTGCGGCTTTTCCCATGGTTGCACGCAACAACGGATCATTGGCGAGCTTTGCTATTGCTGTGGCCAGCGCATCGGCATCTTCTGGTGGCACCACCAGCCCCTCAACACCGTTTTGGACAAAATGGCGGCAACCGGGAACGTCGGTGACAATCAGCGGTCGGGCGCAAGCGGCTGCCTCCAGCATGGCACGGGGCAGGCCCTCTCTGGTGCGTGTTGGCACTACGCAGATGTCGGAATTTTTCCACACGGAAACAACATCGGCAGAAAACCCCTGATAGGTTATGTTGGCTTCGTTGTTCCAGTTTTCTAGAGTTTTCATTGGATAGCTGCCGGGATTTGCTGGATCAGGCTTACCATAAAGATCAAGATGGATATCCAGTGCACGGATGCGAAGCGAGGTCATTGCCTCTGCCAGCACATCAACTCCCTTGGTCTTAATCATGCGTCCGACAAAGGCCAGGGTTACTTTTTTTGACCGCCCGATGGCAGCGGGCCGCAGGC
>CAZVAZ010000012.1:25749-27602 GCA_964625235.1 uncultured Hyphomicrobiales bacterium | reverse complement strand
TGCCGCCCGCGTGATGCCAAGACCATGAGTACCAAGACTGGTAATCCCGGTTCACCAGCTCTGGGTAAATATTATAGTCGCTGTCATAACTACCGCCTGGTGGTGACACCCGATACAACGCGGTGTGCGGCGTTCTTGCCCAGTTGTAAGGAACGCTTGCTTGCGACCAAGAACCAAAACCGCCTGGGCCTCTTGCCGTAAAACTGAACGATGAAATCAGATTTTTCGCATTCGCATAGCGAGTAATGGTTGCAACGTTTCCGCCATCAGTCACCACGCGGGCGATCAGCATGTCGTCATATGTGCTGTCATAAACCGGATCAATTTCACCCGGCGCTGCACCTGTCAAGTCGGCCAGCTCAAACCGCCCGAACGGATAGGTCGCTTCCGGTACTGCCGTGCCCGTGCCCGGTGCATGCCAGCGCAAGTGGTAGGTTTTACCTGAAACCGTCGTGACAGTACGATCCGCCAGATTAAAGCTATCCGAACCAAACCGCATCATCCCGCGCCACAGCCATGTCTGTGCAACATCAATGGTGAGCGTGCCATCGGCATTATCCGTTATGGCTAGACGATGGTCTGCTGTTTCAATTTCGGGGAAGACAATATTGTTTCGTAGAATACTGGACAGATTGTCGTCACCAAATTTGACCAACGAGTGGATTTGCTCGATCTGAGCGATCTTTCCTGTAGTCGTATCGTCTGCAAATTCTGGGTCGATTGCCCACGGCAGGTGCTGAGGGAGGGTTTCGGGCGTTACTCCGGCAACCGGGCTAAGAGTTACCAGTATGTTTTCAGTGTCGGAAAACACCACAACAATTCTAAAAGTCTGGTCAGATAGCGCGGTGCTGTCGGGGCCGAATTTCGGCACCGGCTGATCAAAGCGCGACAAGGCATAAAGCACACCGTCTTCATCAAACAGGCCTATTTCCTGTACCTGAATTGTTGCCACATTGGCGGGCACATAGAGGTCAAACCAGACTGCGTCCGGTTCACCCGGCTCAACACCGGAGCCGGTTATATCTGCACGGTAGAGTTCATTTTCCATCGTGGTTTCACCGCCACTTGGAAACCGGGTGCCATCGCCCAGGGCAATCTGTGTGAAAATGACCGCCTGGTTAACCGCCATCTTCGCGATTTCCTTGTTGCGACCAACAACAGTAACGATTGAATGTCGTTCTACCATTTCTTAAATCTCCAAACCGGCTTCAAAAGTGCCGCCAAAAGTTGCCGCTGAGGCGACAAATTCAATAACAGGGTGGATTAAAGGTTCATCACCGGGCAGACCGGCCACATAACGCCCGCCAAAAGCCGCGCGCGCACCGATGTATGAAAACACGGTTGAGCGAACACCAAAGGACAGGGCTATGTCCTGAGACCAGCGCTTGGTTACTTCTACCAACTTTCTCGCAAAGGCCTGATGCTGGGCATCAGCTGGAACACCTGCATCAAAGACGTCAGCTGAAAACCAGACTTGAACCTTATGGGTATCATGGGCAGCCTTTGGTTGTTCCTGCCACCATTGCAGCCAGTCAGCAGAGACGCCAATCAGGGACAGGGCCAATCGTGTGCCGCGAATGTAGCCGCTGTTTTCATGCAATTCGCGATAATTATGCAAAAGCTGTCGAACCAGATCAACACGCATGTTGGGCACAATAAAATCTGTCATGGCACGGGCAACGGCCATTGCCGGTAAAAGGCGCTCATCAACCGTTAGAGCATTTTGAACCAACAGGCGGTTTAGGTCGACGGCTTCAAGCTCGTCAGAAAAAGCCTGTATGAACGCCCGGCTTCGTTCGTCATTGATCCCCGGTGGGATAATGTTTGAAGGAATGAACGGATCAGACATCAGG
>CAZVAZ010000012.1:24242-25649 GCA_964625235.1 uncultured Hyphomicrobiales bacterium | reverse complement strand
CGGGTCTTTGATTGTGACAAAATCACCCATGGGCACATCGTCTTCGGGATCAAGAACGGCCTGTACCAGTGATTTGATCTCTGCACTGGGCAGGCCGGTTGTCATCAATGGATAGATATCGATATAGCCGGGCTGGGGGCGAACAACGCCCACATCGGAAATTTCCGGATTTACGCCCTTGACGCGTTCGCGATAACCGTTGCGGGTGCCTGCTTTGGTGATGCGGAAATTACCGTTAGCGGCGCGACCACGAAAGCGTTCGATATCTTCAATGTCAGAACCGGCAGAAGTAACCGTCGTATTATAGCCGGTGACACCGCTTGGCAAAACATCAACCGGCACATTGATGACAAAGGGCTGCAGGTCATTTGCCAGCGCCCCGGCCTCAACCGCACGTGCCAAACCGCTGGCTTCCAGCGCTCCAGCTTCAATGATCACATCCCCATCAAGCGCAAAGGTCTGCCCGGCACCTGACATGCGCACCCCGGCTGCAATGTTGGTATCTGTGCCAGCGGCGTTTTCAAGGGTAAATTTTAAAGTGGTGACGGCTGATTGCGGCAACAGGCGATAGATCGAGACGTTGGTGGCCAAATCTTCCACGTGGCGGCCTTGCGACCAGGCTATGGTATTTTGCAACACCGCATTTTGTTCGCCTTCAGAGCGGATAGAAAGCGCATAGGCCATTGTCTCGATCATGAACATTTCGGGCTGGCCTTCAAACAGCGTCTTGTCTGTGTCGGCCTCGAACTTCGCAACCAGCCTTGCCTTGATGGCAACCTGATCGGTATCAAAAAACTGCGGCGGCTCACTGCCACGCAAATCTTCCAGAGTGCGGAGGTTAGACAAGGTTCACCTCCGTTATCTGCACATCATCGAGAACGCTTTGGATTGGCCGCCAGCTGATGCGGGCGACAAAATGGGCGAAGGCGACCTGGACGATAGAGACGCTGTCGATGATGGCGCGTTGCTCCCAGATCGCCAGCGCATCCCAGATTTCGCGGGTGATGTTGGGAATGGCTTCGGCTTCATGACGGTCTATGTAAGGTGTCAGATCACAGCCTTTTTCCGGATTGCCCGGCACCGAGCGCTTTGGTGTCAGTATCAGATTGGCAATGGCCTGATGCACGTCATCCAGTGCGGTCACTATTTCCCCATGAACAGCATCCGCAATGCCGGTTTCGGGATCGCGACGGCCAACCTTGACGGACCAGTGCGCATAGGGGATTTGATAACGGTCTAACATTCGGCGATTATCGCGCGCGCGAGAGACTTATGTGACCGGAAGAGTTCCGCGCGAATGCGTTATAATCAACCCGTCAGAACCGTCACAAATCGAGGTGTTCCAGATCCCGCACCGCCATTTTCGTCGAGGATGGCCGGTATCGTCGTTTCTGGCGGTACTGAAGC
>CAZVAZ010000012.1:0-24142 GCA_964625235.1 uncultured Hyphomicrobiales bacterium | reverse complement strand
CACCGCCATTTTCGTCGAGGATGGCCGGTATCGTCGTTTCTGGCGGTACTGAAGCTCTATGGATTGGGTGTGCCGGTGTTAGAGGGTCCGGAAACAATACCGCTGTGGGTATGGTCATGGCCAATATTGCGGCCATTGTGATCGATCCGCTGGCCTGCCACGTTAATCACATCAATATTGAGCGTGGCTTTTGACAGCGTCACCGTTAGTTCACCGGTTGCCTTGCTGATGTGGATGCTTCCCCAGGGTCCGGAAAATGACCAGTCATCATTTGTATCATTGGGCGGTGTATCAACATCATTATAGCGCGATCCGACGACAAAACCTTCTTCGCCCTTGGCATCGACCATCGCCCAGACTTCATCGCCCTCATCGGGCATATTGAATGATTTGGTCGAAGATGATGATGACGACAGGATATCAAGCCAATAAGTCTCAATACCGTCTTCATCTTCAATCTTTGCCCGCACCCGCATCTTTTTAGGGTCGCGTTCGGTCACGATCATTTTTTTCGCGACGGGATTGTTCTGATATTCGCCTTTCGCGCGCATGATCAGGTTTCCGTCCCGTGCACATAATCAAGATGGCGTTCGGCCTCTTGTTCCGCCGCCCATTCCAGCTCGCCTACTATGCCTTTAAGACGCTCTATGTCGGCGACCAGTTCATCAATATACTTCTGGACAGTTTCGGGGGCTGCATCCAAATCAACGTCAGAGGGTTCTATAATTTCCATTTTTCCATCCTTTGGTTCGTTATTTGCCCGCAACGGAACACTCCACATTTACAGTATGACCACCTCGGGATATCGAATGCGCGCTGGTATTGATAACATATGTATCGTCATAAACCCCAAACCCCACAGCCCCGATTGTGTTGCCTGCCAGAGCTTTTAAATTGCCCTTCATCGTGAATGAGGCAACCTTGTAATTGCGATTGCCCATGTGCAACCGCGCCTTGACCAGGGCTTCGGCATTGGCTTTGCTTTCCACCCGTTCCCCACGGATTTTCAACTCGTCACCGGTTTTGATGCGGCTGTCAGCCTCTTCATGGTTGATGATCTTCTTGGTATCGGGATCGGAATATTTGACGCTTGCCCTGGAATTGGTATCTTTCGACTGGAACTTCAAATCGTAATCTTCTAACGGTCCCTGATCGCGGGTTTTATCTTCCATATGGATGATCAGGGTGGGTTTTCGGCCATCAATTGAATTGTAGTTTGTGAAGATTGCCCGATTACCTCTGACAGAAAAATAATGCCCGGTGTCTTCTGCCAGGCGCTTGAGAAATTCCAGATCAAACTCTCGCCGCTGAGTGATGCGCTTGAAGAACAGCGGGTCTATTTTACCTTCAATTGTCAACCCGGTGCGGGCGACGGTTTCTTTTACGACGGCATCAAGTTTCTTGTTTTCGTAAGCAAAGGTTTGCTGGGTGCGCAAGGCTTTTGTGATGGGGGCGGCTAACCCGCGCATGGTCATATAATCCCCGCCACGACCGCCTTTGGCATTGGGTTCATCAAGCTCAAATGTGCCACAATCGACAAACCGAAAACCATCATCTGACAGAAACAACTGCATTGTATCGCCGTGTTGTGGATGCCAGGAGCGTTTCCAGCGCCCGTCCTTGTCCTGCACGGTGACGTCAATTTCGTCGGCTTCACCGTGCCAGTTATCGGTGTAATTGATGGATGTGGTCATGGGTGTCAGTTCGGATGAAATATCAATCCCACGATAAATCAACCGGGCCGCACCGCCGCCAAATTTACGAAAATCAATCATATCTCATAATCCGGATCATTGCGCTTCCAGGGCGGTAGATCATTTTCATCAATGCCATCGTCTTCAATCACCGGAATTCGTAGCACCGTTCCAACTTCAATGATCAGCGGCGGCACGCCCAGGTTATCAATATAGGGTTCAAAATTGGCCTGAATAATCAGGCTTTGCAGACGTACATCACCAAGGAAATCATAGGCCAGCAAATCCCAGCGTTCACCGGGTCGCGCTACTACTTCGAAATATTCTCCGGTTAACCTCACCATGATTATCGCCTCACTATTGCATTGAGCGACGCAATGCCACCGCGTGCAATGGCACGGGTGCGGGCGATAATGTCAAGCTGGCGACCAAGGCCACCCTGCAATGGATCTTCAAGCAAGGAAATATTGCCTCCGACACTGACCGGATTGCCTGACCGATCGGTTTTTAAAACCTCTATGTCGAGAGCGGTGACAATGTATCGAAGCCCGCGAAAATCCAGCCCGTTGCCAATGACCAGCGCCAGCGGTGATTTGGTGGCAAATGCTATCTCAAGCCGGGCCAGATTTGTGGCAACGTTGCAGAAGGTTTCATTGAAGAAAAACGAAAACTCTTTCGTGATCAGCTCATCACCAACCACGTGGGGGATCGGCTTGCCACGATTGACCGCATAGATGGCAATTGATGTGGCTTGTGACGTTGACGCGCTGGTCGGGCCGGTTATGGCCGTATCAGTGCCAAGCCTGATTGAACCAAGAAGCAATCTCATCCGTAAGACCTCCTGGCCACGCGATTGTTTTCGTCATCAACCACTTTCTTGATCTCGCGGGAATGTTCTTTCAACAGTTCTTTAAAACGCTTCTCAGCATCCGGGGCACCACCTTCTATGGTGATGTTGGGAGCATAATGAATTGTTGTTCCACGCGTACCGTTAGAAGCAGACCTTCGGGCTTGGGATTGAATGTTGGATTGGGTGACTGAACCTCTGGTAAATCCGGACTGTGACAAAGCACCAAATTGATTATCGTTGGCGGCTGCCCGTGTCGCCAATGTCGCCGCCCGCATGGCCTTGACCATCGGGCCTGCTTTGATCGACTTGGCGATTGTTTCAGCAAATTTGAGTTTATGAATATCTGACAGCGGACCGACCTTGGCGGGCGATGACGGCAGATAATTTCTAACATCTTTCATCGTCGCCTTGATCTGATCGACAACAACAAAGGCCCGCGCCTTCATACCAGCGGCCAAAGTGTCCATCATGCGCCTGCCATGGCGCGACCAGTCGACTGAAGACAAGGCCTTTTGAGATTGAAAAACCATGGATTTGACAGCTGACATGACAGCTGTGGCCTGTTTTATGATCCGTTTTTGACTAGCTTCAATCTGTTTTGTCTGTCGGGCTGCTTTAGCGATGGCATCAGGATCATTGACCTTGAAGCTCGATACGGCCTTGGTGGCCTTGTTCAAATCCTTGACGCTCTTTGTCGCCTTTTTGGTATCACTCTCCCAGAACTTGAGGTTGGGCAGTTCCCAGCTGCTAAAATCAGGCTTCAGTGCTGACAAATCGATATTCGCAAGGCCGTTGCTGATTAATTCAATGAAATTGGAAACGGCATCGACGATGTCCAGCATCCCTGTTAAAAACCAATTAAGCGTGACGACGACGGCTTCTATCACAGTCAACAATGCTTCAAATGCACCGCCGAGCAACTTGCCAAGCGTGGAACCAAAGGTCTCTGATTTTCCGGTAATGCGACCGAATATTTTACCCATGGTATCGCCCAGTCTGGAAAAAGCTTCGGTAACACCGGAAAACTTTTCCCGGATACCATCAAATGATGAACCAAAGCCGGTTGTAAAATCCTTGTAGAATTTTGTAACACTGGCCAACGCTTTTTCAATTGATGAGGTTCCATCGCCCAATGTCGACAGGAAATCATTGACGGCCTTGAGACCATCATTGATTGCCGGAAGCAGGCGGCTGCCCACGGCCACGGCCAGGGCATCAATATTGTTTTTCATCAACCCCATATTATTTTCGGTTGTTGCAGCCCGCGCCTTGAACTCGCCTTCGACAGATTTGCCGACGAACTTGCTGGGATCGGCAATGTTTTTCAGGGCACTGTCGAGTACGTCGACGTTGTTGATCAGCGGCATCAGGGCGCGGGCTTCATTGCCGAATAATTGTGATATGGTTGCCGCCTGGACTTCTTTGGGCAGTTGCCTGATCTTCCCAAAGACCTTCTGCAAGGTGCCGATGGCGTCGGTCTGCATGGTTTTTGAGACGGTCGTTGCATCCATCCCCAGTCGTTTAAAGGCGATGCGATTGGCCTTTGTGGCCGCTTCACCTTTGGTGAGCGCACGTACCATATTATTGAACGAGGTTTTGGCGACGTCAGCCTCAGCACCGGTGCCGATCATGGCGGCTCCCAATGCTGCCACCTGATTGGCGGTGAAACCGTTGGCCGTACCAAGTGAGACCGTGTTTCGAGAAAATACCAGCAATTGTGCTGCTGTAGCTGCCTGATTGTTTGACAGGAAATTGAGTGTATCAGCAAAGGCGAAGGTCTCATCAACTGTCAGGCTTAAATTGGTTTTGATTTTGGCAAGATTTTCACCTACCGACCCCGCCGCCATATCAAAAGCTACGCTAACCTTGGCCGCGCCTTCGGCAAATTTCAGCAGGTCAGCCTTTGCCACATTGGATTGTGCAGCAGCCGCCACAATTTCGGATATGGCGGACGCGGCAAGCGGGATTTTGCGTGACAGGTCAATGATGTCACGCCCCATGTCCTTGAAGCCTTGCGGGCTGGCAAAATCCACAACCTTATTGACATCGGCCATCGCACTTTCAAAAGCGATGGCCTTAGATGTACTGGCAGCTAACCCCGTCGAGAGGGATAAAAAGCCAGCAGCCGCGCCGACAGCCACAACTTTTCCGGCGGCCTTGCCGACTTTCCCCAGGCCGGTGCGCAGGCCTGCTGTCGCTTTCATGATTTTGCGGATGGGACCGGTGGCTTTATCAACCACCTTGAACATCATTTCAAAAACGTTAGCCATTTAATCTTATTCCTCTAACGCTTCGTTCTTCAGACGCTCCATTTCGTTTTGCTGGTCTAGCCAGAACAGGAATTCACCTTCTTCCATTTGCCCCAGTTCCTGATGCGACCAGCCTTTTGCGATCATAAACACGTGGTCCAGCGGGGTGCTTAGCCGCTGAGTGCGTTTCCCTCGTCGTCGTCTCCATCGTCATCATCATCCTCAACGCCCAGGCATTTGCCTGACAGGAAGGTTACGTCACGGTTTGGCAGAAGTTCGGCCACATCCGTATGGGAAATCTGTTCACCTTCGGGACCAAAACGACATAAGGTTGCAATCGCCACTGAGGCCATTTTGGCTGTGCCCTTTTGACCGCCCGATTTTTTGAAAACCTTCATGATCGTTGCGTGGCTGACAAATCCGGGGTAGGTCACCGTTTCACCACACTCCGGCAGGGTTACGGTCACATCGCGTTCATTGGATTTTTTAAATGCCCGTAGGCGGGCAAGAAAGCCCGTAACATTGACATCTGTATCCACGGTTGGGGTCTTGGTTTCTTTGGTCATTGTCGTATCCTTTTTCTCCGACGGTTTTGATTAGAGTTGCGCGCGGACCATGCAGTCCTTGGCTTCCAGAAGCTTGCGCAACCCGGCTGATTTTTCCGGGCCATCCGGAATGTTGTTGTTCAAATTTTCAGCAAGCGCGTGGAAAGGTTTGCTGATTTTTTGCAACCGTTCCGGCAGATGAGAAAACTCAAAATATTTCATGATGGGATTGTTCATGAGCGGTCCCCTTTATGTCGGCCAGACGTCTTCCCCATTGACCTTGTGGATGCGATTGAACACATCGTATTCAAGGATCGGGGTTTCTTCGCCGTAGACCTTTTCAGTAAATGAGAGAATGGAAATACTCTGTTCCATCTCGACAGCTTCACCCAGTTTAGACGTGCCTTTTTTTGTTGCCAGAACCCGAAAACCGACATGCTGGACCAGTACGTGTGAGGCGTTAACGTCCAACCCATCTGGGCCGCTTACATCGACATATTGATGCAGCTGCAGCTTGTGGGTAATGGTGGGGTTTTGCAGCTGGCGTTTAAGTTCCGGATCAAGATATTCAAACTTGATCGTTCCCTCAATCGCAGAAACCGCACGACTTGGCAGTTTGATGATACCAATCATCCCCAGCGTGGTGTGTTCGACTTCTTCATAGCCAAAATCGCCGAGGTCCAATTCCATCACGCGACCGGCAAGGTCGACGCCGTTGATCAGAATATCAGCGTTTGTGGTACTTCCAGTTTGTACAGGCATTTTTTTAACCTCCTAAGCGGCAAGCTGCAATACGTTGTTGATGAGGTTGATATCAATGGACGAGATTGTCGTCAGTCGTTCCATGACGCTCACTGGCGCGGATGTCAGCTTGTAAGTAAACTGTCCATTGGAAATTTCCTGTGCCGTATTAAGGTCACTGGGAAACGAGAACCGGGCGTCATAGAACCAAGATTGTTCGCCGCGACCGATTTTGGATCGCAGGAATGCATTGATGGCTTCTTCAACCGCTTCAATATTCTCAGGCGTTCCCAGCCGGTCGGTATATTGCACCATGAAGAAGATAATGGCTTCGTGGGTTGCATCCAGAATGCGTTGCACATGAATGAAGTTTTCCTGTGCGGTTGACGTCGGGTGGGAAGCGGAGCGATTGCCCCATGTGTTGATGCCGGTAGCAAAGCCCCGGCGAAGGGTGACAATGCCAGCATCATTCAACAGGTTGGTGTCACTTTGAATATCGCCCGGCTCCCAGACAATCGGCAATTCCATGCCCAGGGCGCGATTGATTTCAATGTTTGACGGTGAATGGTTGGGACCACCCTTGGTCAAATCCTGATTGATGAGCGCGCCACACAGAGCCGTTGACAGCGGATCAAGTTTGGTTCCACCATTTACCTTGTCTTCCACCTCAATGTGCGGGTAGCAAATGATGGTGCGATTATCGGCTGTATTAAAATCGACTGATCCAGATGGGCCACGCGCTTCAATCGCCTGTTGGGTTGAAAGGCCAACCGGCATATCAACAATCGAATGACCTTTGAGGGTTTGCGCAATCGTCGACATGGCGGATCGAACCGCTGGAAGTGACGATCTGTCGGACAGATACATTTTGGGAAAGAAACCAAACCGCTGGTAGCATTCGCGGGCTTTTTCCAGACCGGAACGCTGACCACTGGCATCGACACCCCCGGTCAGTTCAGCAGTTGTGACCAATGCGGGATCTTCAGTACCGGCATTTTGATGGACATCGGGATCAAACACATTGTTGACAATGATCGTGCCACCTGGGCTTTCATCAAAGATCGCATCAAGGGCTGCGGGAATATTATAACCGGCTTTATCAGGCCCGAACTGGGCGGCATCGGTGCGGCTGTTCACAATAATCAACTGATTTATATAATCAGCACGTTCAGCCGGGGTGGCGTGAACGTCGCCAATTGGCGCGGTTCCGTTCAAAAATGTAACGGCGGATCGAACCTCGCGTACAACGGCGGGGGTTGACTGGAAAAGAACTTCGGGGCCGTGATGAAAATCAGGCATGGGTTAAGCCTCCTTTTTGGCGTCAGATTTCACCAGCAGGCGGCGCAAAATGACGTTTGCAATAGCTTCGTGGTGGGGCAGGTCGGATATGATGTAATCCCTGCCTTTAATCAGCATGTGGGTTTTGCCTGCGCGACACTCGAATGTCAGTGTCGGGCCGGAATAGCGGTAGTTGCCTTCCAGCCCTTCGAGCACATCTTTGTGCGCCGGGCTCATTGGAGAAGGCTTGTGTTTTTTCACCTTCTCAACATTTTCGGCAGCGGCGGGAGCAGGCACTTGTTTTTTGGCATCTGCAACAGCGTCCGATTTTGACGTTGTGGCTTGATCGTTCATGGTCTGGGGCTTGCGTGACATGGTCAGTCCTCGTCAGGTTGCGGATTGAGTGCCCAAAACCGGGCTTAATTGTGAGCGTCTTGTGTGGCGGGCAACGGCAGCAATCGGCAGGGCGATGACAATGCGCCATTCCCAAACACCGTCAGCTTCAGAGACCAGATCATCGCGAATGATGCGGATAGGGCCGCCGCCTTCGAGAGAAAAACCCTGGGCGGCCTGCCGGATGTCTTCCAAAACGGCATATGCGCCATATTCACCATTGAACGACCGGGTTTTTAAGACCAGCTGCCACGTCATCACCCGGTTTTGATTGATCGACTGGCCTTGTGGTTCGGCATATCTTGAACCGGCATAATGGACCAGCAGTGCGCCATCGCGATTGGCAAAATCAAAGTCGGATGGATTTTCCGGCACGGCGGCAATGTCCACCCATTTGGGCAGATTTTCGTCAAATATTGCAATCAGGCCTTCTTCGACCTTAGCGATGATGGTTTTGGCACGGGTGCGTTTGATTGAGGCGTCGCTCACGGATTATACCCCGCAAGGATTTCATCGGCTCTATTGTGCGGGTTGGCATCGCCGATGCCAAAAAATCGGGTCTCGTCTCCACGGGGATCACCAGCAATATCTATTGAGGATTTGCCCGCCTGGACTTCTTTCAGGAATGCACAGGCATCCTCAAAACGTTTCCGCACTTCTTCTGTGATCTGGTTTTGATCGCCAGAGCGTGAACGCAACCGATAGCGGGCTATATCTTCCACATAACCTTTGAGAAGATCGGGCGTGGTTGCGGGCGTCAAGTCGATAATGGTTTTATAGCGCCCGCGCAATTTGGCGATAACCAGATCATCAGCGAAGGAAAGGGCGGTCTCAATCTTTTCAGTATCAAGTGTGCGGCCATCTTCGCTTCGCTCACGGCCAAGGCCAGCGATCTGGAGCATTTCGCGTTGCCCCACCCGCGTCACCATTTCATCAACCGTTAGAAACTTAGCCATTCACTCTTTCCTCTAACGCCATTTTGGCGTGAAACCTGCGGGCGGCAGGCAAGATATCCGTGACTTGCCGGCCAAATACTTTGTGACGTTGAAAACCATGGGCGGCGGGGCAAGACCTTCTTACCCAAGGCGAACAACCGCCGCCCTCTCTGGTTTATTTTTTGCTCAAAACTTCAAATGCGATTTTGATCTCAGCGGCCTTGATATCTTTCAAGTCGCTCATGTCTTCAACCGACGAAACAGTTGGTTGATTTTTGCGCTCTGGGTTTTGGAGAACCGCTGCCTTCACAGCGCTGGCGATTTCGTCGGCGCGTTCTTCAGGTGTCAATTCCGGCGTGGGCTGGGCAGCACCGCCATCCGATGCTATCGCGCCAAGCTGTTCAAGGTCGTTGAAAATGCCTTCAGACACTTCGCCTGACCATCCAGCTTTATGGATTTTGCCGTCGAATTTCGCGGGTGAGATAAGAGTGACATTAATCATTGTTCAGCCTCCCGCGCCCTGAATGAGAAACCCGCCCTCAGCGCCTACGAGGTAAGGCCGGAACTCTTCAAAGGTCGGGTAGACCCATGAGCGCGTGTCGGGGTCATACCAGGGCTGCTCAACCATCGGATATCCGGAAAGGCGGTATGTGTAGCCAAATGCCGGGACACGGTATTGACCGCCTTTGGGTACATAGGCCAGAACAACATCATTGCCCCAAACGTCCAGGCCGGGGGCATCATCGTCTGCACCATCGGGCAGGTATACCGCTGCACCGACGATTATTTCGGCAACTTCAAAATACCCGGCCAGCATGTCAGTGGTGATGCTTTGTGAACTGGTGTATTTGAATTGCCCTTTAATGGTTGGATGATTTTTACAGGCGTTTAGTGCCGTGGCTGAAAGCTCCATGACATTGGGGTAACGGCCTATCATCCGGCGAATGGCTTCGCGCCCTGCCGTAACATCGCTCAAGGGATCGGAAGCCGGGTCTGTCCATTTATCAGTACCGGCCAGTGCCAATTTGTTGTTGGCATTGTAATTTGCAGGATCGAGAACCTGTGCTGCAATCTGTGCTTCGCGGCCAAGCGCAATTATGTCCTGGACACCTTGAACCGCGACGGCTGCCACATCAATGCCCGGCACCCGGTTTGCATCTTCAGCTGTCTCAACCGGAACCGTCCCGGCAAGCGCTTCTTGATAAAGAGAGACGGGATCGGATGCATAACCAAAATTCAGTCGCGGAATTGAACCGCCCGGCGCACGTCGGGTTTTCATGTATTTGCGAAAGGCATCTTTGCCGAAGTTGATAACCTTCATGGAGCGATTTGGAATATCCGCCCAGGGCAGGAGGCTAAGCCCGACAAATTCAGAATTGGTATAACCGCGCGCCTGTGTCGTCAGTATCGGGCTGATGACTTGAGCTTGTCCGCTGTTCATTGTTTTTCCGGTCATAGATAAGAACCTTCTGGCTAAGTGACGTTGATAAGAAGTTGGATACGGTCGCCCTGGGCGGCATCGTCAAGAGCGCGGCCAAATGATGCGCCGACACCGCCGTGAGTGATCGGGTTGCCGTTGGCATCAGATTTCACCAGATCACCACTCGAAATGGCCGCCGCCGCCACAAGATCACGCAAACCAATATGCAGGATGCTGACGGCTTCACCGGTTGCAGCATCATTGTGGGCGACACCTTTAACTGGCGCGTCTGCAGCTGCTGGCTGGTTGTCAAAACCGATAAGCTGATCTTCAGCAATAGGGGCTGCAGCAATGATGGTGGATGTGAGGATGGGAACGGTGGATTTAAACATGGCTGGTGTCCTTTAATTATCCGCCAACCGCTTGAACGGCTGTGAGGAAGTCTGTGCCGGGATGTGCGGCCTGATAATTGATGGCTTTGGCATGAAGGGCCATTTCGCCACTATCAACGCGGGCACCTTCTGGGGTTGCAAAACTGGCAACATTGCCCGCTTCAGGGTCATCACCCATATCGAAGTCACCAAAGGAGACGACTTTCGGCTGGCTTGTCAGAAGGTCGCGGATGGCCTGGCCAACGGGCACTTTTTCTTCTGTGCCCGCAAAAGACACAGGTGCATCAGTGGCAATGACAGCATCCAGAAGGGCGACAACTTTCTCCTGATTGGCGGGAATAAGCTTTTCAGCTGTAACAAGACCTTCCGCAAATGAAACATTGTCGGCGTGGGCAGCTTCGACCTCACGTTTGTCTTGTGCAGCTTCGCGCACCTTCAATTTTTCATCACGGGCAGCAAAAGCAGCGGTGTCCTTGTCTGACATGGACTTATCCTTTTTCGATTTTTGAAGTGGGGCAGCAAAACTGTCTGGATCATCTGTCTTGAGTTCGAGATCATTGACCCAGTCGATGCGCCAGGAGGGAATAATTTCGTCGGCTTTTTCTTTACCCTTTTCCTCAATCAGCCAATCGCGAATACCGCGAAAGATGCTGCCGACGTTTTCAGCATCAAAGGTGCCAAAATCAATCGCGCCTTCAAATGTGAGGATTTCGTCATCATTGCTGTCAGCAAACGAGACCGGCTTGAGACCGGCAACCGCTGGCGGGACAGCGCCTAAGAAACCGATATGTTTCGGGTAGTACGATCCGGGCTTTGGATTGCTTGGCGATGTGGGGGAGAAAAACGACAGTGACACTTTCTTGTAGTGCCCTTTTTGAACCGCTACCGCGAAGCTGGGTTCAATGTCTGTGAGATCAGCAGAAAGAATGTCGCTTTCCTCATCGAAAGAAAAACATTCTGCCCAGCCATATGCCGGATCATCTGTTTTTGGATGACCGACCACCATAGGGGCGGGCGACGTCAAAGGGTCATATGCGTCAGCAATGGCTTTCAGATCAGCCGCCGCAAAAGCCAGCGGTGATCCGCCCATGGGCGTGAAAGTACCAACGCGAAAAACTTCTATGCGAGCATTTTTCTTCTCCTTGGCCATCCGTCTGTATGCTTTCTCAGTTTGATTTCTGTGAATGCACACAACCACACGGGCCAGCATTATGAGACCGGAAGAGTTCCGCTCAATTGCATATTTATTGATTTTTGGAAAAACCCATGATGCAGGCATTCAGCTGCGATTTCAAGATATGAATGCACAGTCAAGGCAGGTCGGGGCACTGCATTAGGCTTCTATGCGATTCTAACGGGGGGTTAACGGGGGGTGAGCGACCTTCAGGCTACCCATACACCAGAGACCCCCTAAAATTGCCTTCTCGCGCAATTTTTTTAAATTGATGTTTCCGGTGTCAAAAACAGTTTTTTACAGGCCCACATGATCTTCTGCCATTTCCAGAATGATGGTTTCATCCTGTGGAGACAGGCCAAGATATTCGCGTGCTGGCAATGTCACAGACTGACCGCGCCCGGCTTTTCCGCCAAGTTGGAAAATCCGGGCGCGCACATCCGGCGACCCCCAGATCAAATTATCATCGCTGGCTTCATAATTGATCGTTCCGATGAAATCGCCATATTCACGATAGATGGTTGAACCGGTTCCGCGTTTGGCGCGCGCGGCCAGCGTGACCGGTGACAGGCGTTGCCATGCCTGACCATCGGGTGTTTGTTCATCGGCAATACGCTCAACAGTGGTTTTGATCACATGTTCGCCAACGTTTTTGTAAAATGCTACCGGGTTTTCAATTTTTTCAAGCGCCCGATCCAGCTTGCGGGAAATATCCTTGTCCTTGATCGTTACTTTCAAACTCAATCCGGCCATTGTTTTTTTACCTCTTATCTATTATATTGAACGTGTGTGAGACGATGACCATTGCCGGTCCTGGCAGTCAGCACAAAAGCGGGTTGGGCATATCGACCCGCTTATTTTTTTCTCTCATAGATCAGCTTGCCGCCGCGCCGCCCGTCCAGCGCGCCGAAACTTGTCTTGCCCTTGGCATTGGGTTGAAAGGCTGTGACAGCTTCCCAGCCGTTTTCTCCCATCTGAAACACGATGATAATACCGGTATCGGGATCGACGCGAATGTAGCGGCGGTCGATAATGTATTCAACAGCCTCACTATCCGGCAATTTCAAACCGCGCACGCCCAGCCAGATTTCATCAGGATCGCGGATGGCTTCAGCGATCATTGCCGTATAGATTTCCCGGCCACGCTTTTTAACCTTGACCGTGCCGGAGCGGTCTTTGAATAGCTCAGCTGAAATGGGAATGGATGTGCCGGATTTATCGACAAACCGGACAGCCTTTGTTCGCGTCGCACCAAACGGTTTCAGGAAGGCATCAATATAGGTGTTGTCGGATTTGTCCTTTTTCAAAGGTTTCGATTTGAAGGCGACAGCATCTTCTATCAATTCAGCAATGCCACGCGGTTTATCAATTTCGACGATGAGACCGGTTGTCCGCGAAATGACACCGGCTTCGCGTATGAGTTCAGATGGCACAAGGCCACGCTCCCACAAATCACCGGGCATGTACTCGAAACCATAATCGATATCTTTGACTTTATCGACAAATTCACCTGACGAGCGGTCGAAATATCTTTCAGTTTCTAAAACAGGCGGCTTGTCCGGGCTGCTTCTGCCTTCGCGTTCCATATCACGGGCAGATAATGTCACGATTGCACATGAACATTTCCAGCCGTTGGGCGCGAATATCGTTTGCCACGTGGGATCATCCCAGGGCAAGGTCAGGCCGTGCCAGCCCAGATGAGCGGGTCTGGGCCGTTTGGGTGTACGCGTCACCCCGTGACGGTATTGCCAGAAGGGCCGGGCTTTGACCACGTCGGGATCACGCATCTGGGCCAGGCGACCCGCCATATACGACGTGCGCATGTTGGTTTCAAAGATTGTACGTGCCCGCCACGTGCGGTCACCGTTAAACTCCCAGCCGTATTTTTCGACAATCCGGTCAAAATCCTTTTGGAAATCTTTGAACAAGGTGCCGTCTGTGCGTGATTTTACCAGCGAATTTTGAAAGTCCTTGAGCATGTCGAGATCAGTTGCCCCGGCGACGACAAAAGCGCGGTCATGATCGCCACGCAAGACATCGGTCCAGCGTTTGGTTGGTTTGACCTGCTTTTGTTCAAGAAATTCAATCTGCTTTTTGAAGGTCTGGCCGAACGCGGTGTCATCGGCAAAAAGATCGGTGTCGGATCCACCTGCCATTTCGCCAAAGACCGCATCTCGACCCATGAGGGCTGCCAGAAGCAAACCATCGGCAAGGTAATCGCCCAAGGCATCGCTGGCCCACGTAGCCCCCTTGATGATGGCGAACGCTGCAGCATCGTCATAACTGGCGGCTTGCTCAACGGCGATACGCAAATCATCCATGCGGGATTTGAAATAGGCTTGTGAGCCGATCAGAGCTTCACTGGCCAGATCATCAACGGCATCTTTATTGTCTGTTTCAGAAAATGCTAATGTTTTTTTTTAAGCCTGTAGGCTGCAAAGGCGGCGGTGTCGTCGTCCAGGGCCGGGATATCAATTGCAGCCGGTGCCTGGGCTTTGAATTCAGACCGGATATTGACAAGTTCTGCCACCACTTCAGGTTCAAGCCCATCGACCAGACCGGATGCCATCAATATGGATGTGGCGGTTTCATCATTGTTGATAATTGAGATGAATGCCATTTTGGCTTGAAGTGCCTCATTGTGCGATAGCGAGGCTTCGGCCTTGGCCTGGTTGGTTTCCGCTTCTGCTTTTTCATTTTTGGGGCGGCGACGAACAACCCGTGGCACGGCGGCTCCGGGATAATTATATTCTATCATCCACGTGATGAGTTGTTCATAAAGCGTGTCTGACAGTAAATCACTGTCGCTATCAACCAGTTTGTCGAGAACGCCGGAATGAACCTGTGCGGCGGCCAAAGAGCCGACAGAGCCAATATCCGTGGTCAGGGTTTCACCGAGAATACAGATAGACATCTGCTTATCCCAGTAGTTACACCATTCAAAACCGGACATTGATCCGCTTCGTGTGGCTTCCAGCAGAGCAACTTCAACGTCCAGCGGAACCGTGATCGCACCATCCGAATGAAAACGCTGGAGAGTGTCTAACAATTTGCGCTGATCGCCCTCTAACGTGCCATACGGTGTTTTGCCGACGACAGTGGGGCTGGCAAATTTCTCCAGAAACTTCAACCAGAAGGCTATACCTTCGCGTTTAAACATAACCGGGAAAAACAGCCGGGTGCCCATGCCCAGACCGTAGGGGCGATTGCCTTTAACGCCAAAGCGATGAACCATGAATTTGCGGGCGGGCAATTCTTCGCCCTTGAACATGCTTGTCCATGTCAAAAGGCGCGGCTGCCAGTGTTCATCAAACACAAAGCGGCGTTGTTCTTGCGATACGATTTTCTTTGGAATTATCCTGTTCTCGAACCGCTGCCAGACGATCTCAATAATCGAATAGCCTTTCAAGGTCGCATCCAGAAGGTTCTCGCACATTCTTTCAAAAGGGATTTGTTTGAATTGCTGGGTGACAAATTCCGCCGCTTCGAGATCTCGGGCACTGTCGCCTCCGGCCACGACTTCCCAATCACGCTCTATGAGAGTGGATTTGCGCTTTTGTAACAATGCATAGGCTTCGGTGTCGCGTTCGATCTCTTCATAGATTTCAAGACCTTTGCCACCGCCACGCGATAATATGGTCGGGTCTGTGTTGAAAAACACATCATTGAAGTGGGGGATGGTGACATCATTGCGGGCACTGGCAATGAGCCTTCCGGCATCTTTCTTCAGGTTCTTGCGCTCTTGATTTGATACTTCTTCCATGGCGCTAACCTCCTAGCCTGTAATCGCTCAAACCACCGCCAAGGTTGGACGGGGCACTTTGAATGCCGCCAATGTCAGCAGCCCCGCCCCGGCTGTATTTGAGTGCATTTTCCCACAGCATTTCGAGACAGTCCGGGCCGTCATCATGATCGGCATCCGGGAATTGCTGCAACTGGTCAATAAGCGTAGATTGGCCTTTATGGAACCGGATAAGACCGCTGGCCGTGGGCGGTTGCAATCGCTCAATTCTCAAGTGCTTGTCAGCAAACGGAATGACCGGGATGGCGGGCAAAGCAACGCCCTGGCTGGCAGCTGTCGCCATCAATGTTGTGCGCAGGAACTCCTGAAACTGCACCGCCTCGACGAACCACAGGACACATTGGTATTCGCGTTGCAAGGCGATGGTGTCTGATATGATGATATCGGGCAGGCGTCTTCTGATGCGGGCTTCCAGAATATCCAGCTCCTTGGTGACAGGATCAACACCGGCAATCAGAATGGCCGAAGGATCGCGACCTTTTGATTTTTTGCCCAGAGAAGGATCAATCGCGCCAAAATGGATCAGGTTGGGCTTGCGTCGTACCCAGAAGGTAAGGTTTTGGAAGCCATTATTCTCATTGATCGGCTTGTTCTGATATTCTGATGCAAAAGCTGCATGTTCGCCCGCGCGCTTTTTCATCAGGAACAACAGCGTGTGATTGTCCGGCCAATTCAGGATTGCCCCGGCATCCATAGTGGCTTTGTTTTCAGCATAGTACATATCAGCAGCGGGTTCGCCCTCGTTGATATAAATTTCTTCCCAACGGTCCCACAGGTCCATACGGTCCGGCCAATTCATGATCGCCTGGAAGTGGATAGTCTGCCAGCCGGGTTTTTTGGAGAACCGGACAATGACCGCATCAAAATGCAAAATTGTTCCCGCAAACAGAACATCCATGGTGCCATCGGTTGGCCCCAGTTCCAGCACCGCTTTGGAAATCCAGTTCTCCAGCTTCTTGCGCTGTTCTGGACTTTTAACCGCCTCGTCGTTTTCAATATCATCCATCAAGATCAGGTCCGGACGATAGGGACCGTGACGGCGACCGCGTATTTTCTTTCCCGTGCCAAAACCCTCAATCTTGATATTGTTGCGGGTGATGATGAGGCCTTCGCGCCACGTCCTGCCTTGGCCCATGATATCGGGGAAATCATAGGCCAGACGAGGGTTGACTTCCATTTCAGCTTTAAGCGCTTCAATCATGACAGCGGCTTGCTCGAAGGCATCCATTATCAAACCGATGTAATGCTTGTAGCCGTTAACGGTGCACCACAGCGGGAACATAAGGTCGATGTGCGTGGATTTGGCCGAACCACGCGGCGCGATAAGGTTGAGCTTGATACCGCGTGGGTCAGCAATCATTTTTGGCAGGCGCTCAAATAACTCAAGGTGAAGTGCGGACGGACCTTTTGTCAGATAGTGCGGAAAGTATGTTTCACAGAAAAACCGATAGCCATGAACAGGGTCTTTGACTTTTTCCACCCGTGCCTTGCGGGCATCATCATCAGCGTCAAAGGCTTCAACTTCCAGTTCAATTTTCTTGCGGAAAATATCCGCCATTTCTTCGAGAGATTTTTTGAATTCAGCAGCCGTGACAATGACGTTCATGAATATGCCCCGACAATTTCGTGGCCGAACGGTTCAAGGATTTCAAGGAAAGCATCGGCATGTTGCGGATAGTTTTCTGCAACAAACGATGACATGCGTTGCAACACATCCTGGGCAACACCCAATTCTGAAATCTTCGGGGTAACACGGGCAGCGGCGGCGACGGCCTTGGTCATACTGTCAGCCAGGGACGCAAGCTGTTTTACCTTGGTGTCGACATCGCTGGTACTGCCCTTGATGTCATCCATAGACGCATGGGTGAGCATGACGAAATCTTCGACAACCGTCATGACCACAGCTTCAAGGCCTTGACCGGCTATCAGGTTGGCGGACCGTGCCACACCCCAGTCATCGCCTTTTCTGAGCGCATCAGATTTCCATCGGCGGATGGTGGTTGGCGGAACGCCAATAGCCAACGATATTGTTGGCGGGGATTGGCGTTTGAAGACGAAAGCCTCACGCGCCTTTTTACGCTGATCGGCTGTATAGGCCATACGGTCTCACTTCTTCCCCAGCTTTAAAATAGCCGAGACAATGCCTTCGGGATTTTTGGAAGCACGTGATATCCAGACAACGAGATTGCGGCCAGATATGCCGTAAATACCTGCTACGGCATGCCCCCAGGTTATTGACAGGTTGAAAAACTCAATCGTCGGTTCGGTGGCGATGGCAGCAATAAAAACGCCTGCCAGCAAAGAACCAAAGGCCGTTAGCTTGGTGTGTGATTTCAAATCAACACCGATGGATAGTATCGCGCCGATGAAGGCTGTAACAATTGTGGCCAGCTTGATACCGAAAAATTCAACGCCGCTCATTTTGAAAAAACCCCCTTAACCATGGCTGCACCGCTTACGGTTGAGCCGACGTAAAACAGCCACTTGATCATGTCGCCTGCCCATTGATCCAGCGGTGCTGGCAAAGCGGCAACATCCCATTCAAAATAAAACAAACTGTCGGCGATAACTGCACCCCACCAAATCGCCAAGGGCAGAATGAACAGAGCAAGAAACCACCAGAACATCTGATTTTCCATTTTGGATTTGTTGAGGTCGGCCATTATGCGGGTCTCGTCGACGGCAGATTTGATGTGCTGGATTGCGATATCTGACCGGAGCTTGTCCTGCTCTCCTTCCAGTTCCGCTTTCTTTTCCATGTAACCGAGCGTTTTATCGATGATGCCGCCCAGTCCGATTTTTAAAAGGAATGCTATAAAACCCATTACCCTACGTTCCTCCAGTTCTTAAAGTCGAATAATCGGCGCTTGAGAATACCGTCAGATTGGTAAAAAACCAAAGCTGCAACCACAGCGGCGATTAGCCACGGATGGGCTGCGGCCAGTTTTAATGCTGGATTAAAGACCTCGCGCAATTGGCCAAGCTGACTGAACACGGTGTCGAAAGAGCCGAGCTGACCAATCAGGTTTTCAAAGCCACCCATGTATTCAGTGAAGAGTGCAAAAAACCCGGTACCGCCTGCAGCTTTTTTCATAGTGTCGGCTTTGCGGGCGATGCTTGAGCGTTTCTTCAGGTCTTTGATTGAGGCATCCTGCCTGCCGTCATTGCCCTGTTGCATGATGGGAACGGCCTTTTCCAGCGCATCGTTTGTTTTTCGACCGGCGATGCCGTCTGTTTTCAGGCCTATATCTGCCTGGAAGGCCACGAGCGCACGCCGCGTGGCCGGGCCGAAATCACCATCAATGCCGGTGGCATATCCAAGAGAGTTTAGTTTCTTTTGCAAGGCTTCGACCATGTAGCCTTCAGAACCGAGACGCAGGGATTGTTGCCGCACCTTGGATTTAATGCGCGCGGCTTTGCCGGTGAGGTTTTTATATTCCCGCGCAATCATGCCAGAGTAAAGATCAACCTGGCCGGAGCCATTATAGCGCCGGGCAATAGCGCGGAAATCACGCTGGCGTAAATCTTCGGCCAGCCCCACACCGAGCAGAAAACCAATGAAGGCGTCGTCCTGATTATCTTCTGACGCGGCCAGAGATAGCACAAACTCTGTGACAACAGAAAATCCGCAAAGCTTGTGGTTGAAACCCATGATTTGCGCCTTGCCATAGGACGCAGATTTAAAACCAGCCTCACCATGCAGGGTAACCATTGCCTTGAGCCGATCCCAACGCTTGTCTGAGCCCTTGCCGCCGAGGCCTTTGTAATTTGATTTTGACCATTTTGGAGTTGCCAGGCGTGATGCCCGGGCACCATTGCGCATTGATTTGGGCAGGTAGCGCCAGAAAATGTGTTTCTCCGGCAGGATTATAAGTCGACCTTTATCATCATACGCATCGCCGCCACTTTCGACGTTCAGGATTGCCTGTAGTGTCGCCACCTCGCATTTGATTTTCCTGGCCGCCAGCTTGATGGCATCACCCATGCCAGGCTCACCGCCACCGGCCATAAGCGTTTCGATTGTTGCCTGGTCAACGCGCATGATTGAGCACTCCAATTAAAATATGGAGGTCACCATGGTCATTTTAAAACAGGAAATCGTGTGGAAGGGTTCCGGCCTATCGATCTTCAGAGCTTGCAAACATGTCGATCTGGCGATGATCGTGTTTTTTCAGGCGCGGTTCTGAATTCAGCAGATTGCGGATATGTCGTTCGGTCACTTTGAGTTCAAGCGCTATCTGGCGATTTGAACGACCCTCAGCGTGAAGCCTGATTGCCGCTGGTCTGGTTTCCGCACTGAACTTCATCGTTGGCACATAGAGGATATCGCCGGGATAATATTTTATCAGGACATCGGCGGTTTCTCGGTCGAGCAGGGCCAGAACGCTGTCCGGTGACCAGACCTTGGGAATTTTAACTTCCAGACCGGGCAGATTATCAACCAGATTTTGCGCAACTTCGATACCGATGGTGTCGGCAACATCTTTCATGTCTTTGGTGAATTGATGTTCGGCAGGATCGCTCAACGGCCATCCCCCTTGTTCCACTTCAAAGGCTTCATATGAGCCTGGGCAACCCAGACAGAGACAACCCGGCCTTTTGCAAATCTGTAGGTAATACCGTTAGAGACAATGCCACGCGCACCATGGGCTAACGCCTGATGGGTGTGGTCATGAATGCGTTGCCGGATGGCGTCAATATCGATGGCGGCAACGCGCTCAAGGTATCGAACCACGGCATGATCGGTGACAGGCAGGCGCTTGGTCATGCGGCACCTGCCTGTAATGCGAGTGTTAATTCTGCCTTTGGGGCAGGTCTGCAAGCCACATTCTGATTTTGTCCAGCGTGGTTTCCAAAGTGTCTCCGGTTTGCTTTAACCTGTCGCCGTACTGATCGTGGGATGGATTGCCATCCACCCGTGCGACCATGATCGACAGGCAATTGCCGTGACGAAAGGCAACCGGAATGGTCCCGGCTGAATATTGCGGTTTGGGTGCCATGGTTTAAGCTCCAATGGGGGCGGGCAATGACGGTGTGGAGCCGACGCGGGGCCAGACTTCCGGTTCCCAAGATTGATCTTGCGAATTCCACAACATCTGAAACCAGCCGTCCCCGGAAATAACGCCAACCTTTTCCATTTCCTCGATCACTTCTTCCACTTCGCCCTGGGAGCGGCGCATATGACGCCACACCATTTGCTTGGGAATGCCTGCCTGCTGGTGAAAATAAACCTTCGACCACACCGGTTTGGACATCAGGCAATGCTGGATGAGTTTGTAATTCTGATCCTTGAGACGTGCCAGATCGTGATGCAATTCGCCCGACCAGTGCCGCCACAGCACGTCGTCGCATTCGTTTTGGTAGCGAATGACATCCGCCTTCAGGTCCGGGCGCACCTTGTTTGCGTTGATAGAGAACAGCCATGCAGGCAATTTGCGCAGTGGGAGACAGGTCATTTCGCGTTCCCCGGCCCCTGTTCCACAGTACATAAGTACCGTGGGGAAACGCTTGAAAGCATCCCGAAGTTTCTTTCTTTGACGGCTCCACTCCAGCCCAAGACGGTCTGAAATCGGTTTGACCGGAACATAGGGTTCGCCATTGTGCTCGATCATCATCACTTCTTCGTCGTGAAACGGTACATTTATGAGTTCGGTGGTCATGGCTCAATTCTCCTTTTTGGTTGTTGCCGATATGGCAATCGATCTTGCGGCGATGCGTTGAAGCGCCCGCGCAAGGTTGGGTTGTTGTCTGGCGGTGAGAATGAGGTGCATTTGTATCCGGTTGTAAGGATCGGGCTGGTCGAGATAGGGCTTTACCGCCGCGCTGACCAGTTTTCTGGCGCGGATATACTTCACCTGATTTGAGGAATGGGACATAAATGTCTCCTACTGTTTGTATTAACGCCTTGCCACCCTCTTGCAAAAGGGTGGCCGGGCAACAACGGGTTGCAAGACCGTGCAGTAGGCCACGGCAGACCCGAAGGTCTCCCATTGCACCCGACCATAAAAAAACCACGCTTGGAGCGTGGCGCATCGAGCGCCTACTGTTGAACGGGCTTGCATTCCCGACTTTACCTTGAGGGCAAAGTAACGCTACGATAAGGTGATTTGAAATTTTTGTCAAAGGGAGAGAAAAATGCGCGTATTCTTGATGATTGCTGGCCTGATGTTTTTGACCAATATCAGTGTTGCCCAGGAGAAAATGGACGGCCTGACGTATATGACCGAGATGACCGCCTTGGCCAAGGCCGTGGCACTGGAAGAAAAGTGCAATATCGCCATCGATGCCGAAGCTATGATGGCGTTTGTGACAAAGCGTTTTGTCGGATACGAAAGTAAGGTTCTCGCAGGCCTGAATGCAAATGTCACAATTGCTCAATACTCGTTGAAACGCGCGAGTGCGTTGCAGATGAAACTGCTGTGCGCAACAACCCAAACGTATGTGAATAAGAATAAACTGGCACCGACAAACTGACATCACAAATCCCCTTCTGATAATTCAGTTTCCAGCTTTAATTGCCGGTCTGTGAGTTGGCGCAATTGCGCCTCCAGAACCACACGCCTGTGAGCAGCCGGGCGCAGGCGCTGTATGCGCGAATGCAGGATATCGCGACGTCCAGACAGCCGGTTGATTTCCTGCTGTTGCGGCCAGCTTAAAAGCGATGGGGATTTGAGCAGGGCAGCCATTACATGCGCCTCACTATCGACTTTAAGGCTTCGATGACGTTTGATGCCTGCCGGGTTTCCAGCCAGTCAATATCGTCGACGCCGGTTTCGGATTTAACGAATTTGCGCAAGGCGACTTTCCAAGTCTGTTTCCAGTAACCGAGGCGGTCGAGTTCTTTGCCCAGCGCCCAGATTTTGCGGTGCATGGGATTGTCAGACGGTTCGCGCCATTTATTCTTGCCGCCGTTCTGTTTTTTGCCCCCGGGAATGGGTTTCCAACCCAGACGCTTGAATTCCTTGATGACGGCAATATGTTGCCTGTCGGTCATTTTCGCAGATGAGCGTTGGCCTGTTATACGTTCCAGCACATCGCGATAAAGATCGTCGCTGTATCCCAATTCTTTTTTGGCAATATGAATTTTGGCAAGGGCGGCTCGGGTCATGACGTTGCAGCCCTCTGCTGTTCGAGAAGGGCGGTATAGAGATCGTTGATCACATGCTTGCGATCTCCTGACGGCATTGCTTGACTTTGCATCAGGCAACCGTGGGCATGGGGTGTTTGGTAGGACAGAAGGGAGCGACCGTTACCGACAAATTCCAAAACGTCAGGTGCGTGATAGATGAGCATATCGGCTTTGCGGTCCATCACTCGCACCCCCGGCCAGTTTTTCTGGTGCCGCCAGCTACCATTTCCAAACGCGCAATTTCACGGTCGATGTACCAGCGTGATTTTTTCAAATCTTCAATGGCATCGCCTTTGAGACCGGCGCGCCATAGATATTTCATCGCGTTGCCTAAACAAAATCCCATGTGTTCAGTGACCGTGATGCACTCTATGCCGGAAGGGTGGTTGTTATAATGATCTGGATGATTGATTTTGCCATCCATATCGTGAGTAGCCGAATTCATTGCACTACCTCACGCGTTGGCGGCATCAAGTGAGATCGGGCGGTATTCTTCGCTTTCTCCCATGCGCTCATAGAACCGCAAATAGCGTTTTGAGCCAGTGGATTGAATGCTGTCAGCAATCGCGGTCATGGCATTTGCCCAGCGTTCGTCATCAATGTTGATACGGCGAAGGCCAAGGATTTTACTAACTGACACATGGCCTGCTTTGTCCGTTTCGAACGCATGGTCGACCAATGCCTGGAGGTTTTTATTTGCGCCTTTCGCCCAAGTGTGAATGCATTCATCAATGAGGGACTTGGCGGTCTGAAGGCGCTCATCGAACGTCTTGAATTCAGCCTTGTTGAGAACAATCTTGTATGTGCCATCATATGAGTGCAGGGTCATATTGCCCTTTCTTCCGCCCATTTTAGCGCCGTATTGTGCAGCTGATTTGTCGGCGAATTTTGCAATCTGATCAAATCCGTCTTCGCGGAATTCAGCCAGGGTTCCGGATAGTTTTTTCGCATCCTTGATGAGCTTTTTAACCAACCTGTCGCGATCCATATCAATGGGCTTTACTTTATCGCGCGGAACAAGATGGCCGTCCCGATCCTGTACGTATCCAGCGGGGATTTGCACCTTGGTTTCTGTTGGGCTTGGGGTGTTCATAGGACGTGTTCCTTTTTGGGGTTGGGAGATTGGAATTTTGAATGGATTTCTGTCGTCGCGCGCAGTTCTCTGGCCGCGCAAAGCAAATATCGGAGATACTTTGTCTCGTTTTTGCTGAACTGATGATTTTCAAAATCTGTGTAGGCTTCGGCAAGCTCAGTGACCCGGTCCGGCATCCTGCTTTCGACAGAAACGTATTTCACGACCGGTCGAGGTGTGGGGAAAATACTACAATCCAGAACGCCCGTGGCGCGGGCTTCGAGATATTTTAAAATCCACCGCGTTTTTGCATCGACGGTTGAGAAGGTTTCGGTTTTGTTCACCGCGTCCAATACAGTGGTGTGGTTCCGGTTGAAGCTATTGCCTAACTGCAACAAACTACAATCGAACACACGTCGACAGACGGTCATTGCCACCGAGCGCGCCATCAAAATGGGTTGCGCTTGA
>CAZVAZ010000011.1:0-28688 GCA_964625235.1 uncultured Hyphomicrobiales bacterium | reverse complement strand
GGTACAGGTGGCCGGATGTTGTCGGAATGGGTGGCCGGATACTCCGGAATGCGCAGCGAAAACAGCAACACAAGGATTTCGCAGCTCTTACCTCGGTGATCACGTTTATCGCGCAACGGCCAGCAAGGCTTTTTATGATCGTTATTTCACCAATGGAGTTACGCTCGATACCATACAGGCTGCCCCTGCCCTGCGCCACAGCTCGCAAGATAGCCTTCAAAATCAATGGGTGCTACAGACATTCAATTCGGAAATAACACTCGGCACTCACATACTGCCTTCATCGAAAGGCTTCGTTAGCGCATGCCTCAAAGATATTGCCTGGGCCATGAACCCCGCCCAGATGGTGGATTGTCATATACAATCTGGGCGACTTGTGGAATTGATTCCGGGAGCAGCATTATATAAGCCGCTTTATTGGCATTGCAGTTTAGCGGTTCACGAGCAGATGAAAAGCCTTACCGATAAGGTGCTGGCTGCAGCCAAAATTCATTTGCATCAAGATATCAAACCCCACGGTCGAAAAATCGCACTGACCGGAACGTAATGGTGCGTGGATAGAGTTACGTTCAATACTGAATCAGAGCAACTGCTTGAAACATTTGGCGTAACCGCAATCGCGTTTAACTGAAATTGCATTACTTGATTCAGGGTTAGTATTATTAAAGCCCCTTAAGCAATTTGCAGGAACGATTATCAATTGTATCTGTCTTGAAGTCTGAGCGAAGTGTAGCTTCTGGTTCACAGGAATTAAACAAGGGAGTTTTATGTCATGAGCCTATTTGTTTTGAGATTCAGAGCGTATTTGCTCGTTATTGCCCTCGCCAATATTAGCATGTTCGCTCAGGACGGCCAGGCGCGTGGTTTTGATATGGATTGTAAAGTCATTCTGTGCATTGCAGGCGGTTTTCCAACTTCCTGTGGCGATGCCTATAGCTATATGATTGACCGGATAACTGATAAGCCTCCAAAGCCGCCATTTGGGTTTTGTGCCATGTCGGACGGCAGCGAATACAAAGCCTATGATGTAGATTATCGTTTTCTGTACAGAGGACCGGAAGCTTATGATTGTCCAACTGGAAGACGTTTGTTTTATGGTGTCGAAGGCGATGATGGAGGTTGGGGAAACGAAACAGCATTTTGTTATTCACATACGACAATCGGCACAGTTGGATTTGGAGATGATAGTGTCCCGAGCATTATTTATCATAATCAGTCGCCGGCAACGCGGGTCAATTTCCAACTCAAGATTATTATTGAACCAGGTACTGAACAGGAATACAGGTCCCCTCTGTTTCGTGTGAATACTTATACCGGATATGTCTCGCAACGTGCGCCATAATGTGTCTGGTAGGATCGTGAATACCCATGAGAACGCCCTGCCCTACGATCCAATTCCCATGCATTCTGTGGTTCTGGTCATTGATTTCGATCAACGCCTGCCGATTGCCTCTTGCGGGCAATAAATTTCCGCATCAAGGGTAAGAAGAAAGCCTTGCTGAATCGGCCAAGTGGTGGATTGGGCTCCAGATAATACGACTGCCCGATGATATCACTGTTGTAATCGTCAAAAACAATCCATAGCCTCTTAGTTACGTCCAAGCCTGAACGGTGCTTTTCCATATCAGGAATTTCAACGAAAAACCGATCTGGTCGTGGCTCCTTTGTGGTGATTGGAAACAGCACAATAAGATCAGCCCCCTTGGGGCGGCTTATTCTCGCACCTACTGCAACGGGTCGATTTTTGCGGCTTTCGGTTTCTCCGCCCATGGCTTCATGCGACCATAGATAGGGATAACGGATGACGCTGGCCGTTTGAATGTTGTCAAAATTCACGACTGGTTATTGTCGCCTGTTTCTGCGTAAAGCTCAATGGCATCCGACAGCTCTTCAACGAGTTCATTTGGCATTGAGGCAAGTGTGCCTGCCGCTCGTGAATCGGCCCTTGCTCTCATCAATTCATAATCTTCAATATTGAGTAGAACCAGGCGGGGTTTGTTGCGTTGTGTGATAGTCACGGGGTTGCGCAGGGCATCGGCAATGATATCACCTGATTTGCGTGACAGGTCACTTGTTGAATAGGTGGTGTTGGACATGAAGGATTCCTGTATTTTACATCATTGTTGTAATATACAGGAATTAATTGATGATTTCAAGCATCTGTGTTTGAGAGGGGCATAATATTTGAATCGAAGATCTGGCTTATATGCTTAACGTCCCTGCCCGCACAGCAATTTGATTTGGTTGAGTTATAGAGCTTGGCTTTATAGTCTCACTGCTCAAGTGTATTGTGATTGAATTCTATCCCCATAATCAGTCGCCGGCAACGCGTGTTAATTTCCAGCTTAAGATTAGCATTGAACCAGGAATCGAACAGGTATACCGGTCCCCTCTGTTTCGCGTGAACACTTAATACTGAATATGTCTCGCAACGCTGATTACCTCTAAATGATGAGAGTTGACAGCTGTCAACTTTAAATAATTCTGAACCACCAGCGAATGAAATACCATTCATATTTTGTTAACTAAAAATGCCTTGCACAAACCTGAGAATCGGGTGTTTAATGCACGAAATAAAACGTGCTTTTAGATAAATAACGTGCTTGAGGGCATTTTAAGATGGTTTTTCAGCAACATTCGGCTATTCATGAGCTTGTCGGAGTTCATGCGAGATCTCTGTCTGAGATGCTGCGCGAGCATCGTTTGCAGTTATTTCCACCTGAAGCACAAAAAATCCTACGAACCTTTTCCTCAGCAGAAGTCGCGCAGTTCGTTGGGATCGATAGTGGGTATCTAAGACGCCTTTCCCTTAACGGCAAGGGCCCTTCCCCACAGGTTAGTGCTGGTGGACATCGGTCTTATACAGCGCAAGATATGCAGGAACTAAGAAATTACCTGCAAGAAAACACCAAAGGTAGCAGGAGATACCTTCCTCACCGTACGGGAAGTGACCATTTGCAAGTCATTACGATCGTGAATTTCAAAGGCGGGTCCGGAAAAACCACGACAACAGCTCATTTGGCTCAACATTTAGCTTTAAAGGGCTACCGAATCTTAGCCATTGATCTGGATCCGCAAGCCAGCCTTTCAGCATTGCATGGAATGCAACCTGAATTCGATGTGGGCGATGGTGAGACCATTTATGGAGCTATTCGATACGGCGAAAAACGTAGGCCTATGAAGGATGTGATCCGGAAGACTTATTTTCCAAATCTGGATATTGTTCCTGCCAATATTGAATTGATGGAATTTGAACACGACACGCCAATGGCCTTGAATAAAAATGATGGCTCGGAATCCATGTTTTTCACACGACTTGATGAGGCCATCGCCTCGGTGGCGGATGATTACGACATCGTGGTTATAGATTGTCCGCCGCAACTTGGTTTTCTAACGATGTCCGCTTTATGCGCAGCGACAGCCATGTTGGTTACCGTACACCCTCAGATGCTGGATGTGATGTCTATGTGCCAGTTCCTTCTAATGACATCTGAGCTTCTTGATGTCGTGGCGGATGCTGGTGGGAACATGTCTTATGACTGGTTGCGATACGTTATTACACGATATGAACCCGGTGATTCACCTCAGAATCAAATGGTGTCATTTATGAGATCCATGTTCGGCGAACATGTTTTGAATTATCCGATGTTAAAGAGTACCGCTATTTCGGATGCGGGTATTACCAAGCAAACATTGTATGAAATCAACCGAAAGCAACTCAATCCAAAAACATATGACCGGGCGATGGAAGCTCTGATTAATGTGAATGACGAGCTCGAGGATTTGGTAAAACAGGTATGGGGAAGGGTGGCAGATGGCGCGTGATCATGGTCTAACGAATTTGATGTCCCAAAAGCAAAAGTTGACAGCTGTCAACTCGCCCACATCTCAGCAATCAAGTGATAACAGTACGGGATCGGCTGAACCCAAAAGCGATGCACGTGCAAGTTCTGCAATTGGTGCTGTAAGCAGGTCGTTCGAAAAGATCAAAGCTCAAAGTATAGTCCATATAGATCCTGAACTCATTGACCCTCCGTTAATCGAAGACCGGTTGGATGTAGCAGGTTCTCAGCTAGATGTTCTGATAGAGCAAATACGGGAGAGTGGGCAACAGGTTCCCATACTGGTCAGGCCTGATCCAAATGATAGTAATCGCTATCAGATTGCATACGGATGGCGGCGGACGCAAGCCGCAAAGGCCCTTGGTATAAAGGTAAAAGGAGCCGTCAGGGCGCTCACAGATAGCGAACTGGTAGTGGCTCAAGGTCAGGAAAATAACGCCCGAGAAGACCTTACCTTCATTGAAAAAGCCTTATATGCATTCAATCTCGAAAAAAATGGGTTTGGCCGCGAAGTCATTATGGCGGCACTCGCTGTCGATAAAACGGTATGTTCACGGCTTATATCCGCTACGAGCAATATTCCTCGGAAAATAATAGATGCTATTGGGTCTGCTCCCAAAGTAGGACGAGACAGATGGGCGGAACTGGCGACACTTATAAAAGCTCAATCCTCAATGAAAGATATTGACGCATTGATTGTGTCAGAAGGTTTCCTGGCGAGAAGCTCTGATGAGAGGTTCAACCAGGTCTTGAGTTGTTTGTTTCCGAAAAAGAAAAAACTAAAGAAATCGACATCGCGTATTTGGAAAAATCAAGAGGGCGCAAAAATAGCAAAAATCAGTAATGCCAATAAGGACCTGACTCTCGTTATTGACCAAAAACAGGCCCCCGAATTTGGTGATTTTATTGTTGAATCACTACCAGAGCTTTATGCAGCTTACAAAAGCCGCCTAAAGAAGTAGACGACAGAAAGCAACGAACTATAGGAGAAATGCGCAAAAGAAAAAGGCCCCCAAAACGTTTTAAAACGTGGAAGCCGTTCTCAATCTTTGAACACTTGAGAGAATCACATTTCCACGAAATATAGTCAAGTATTTTTAGCACCATTTTGGTGAGCGGATTTCTTTTGCCTAAAATAAGGTAATAGAGACATGAATTTTGATAAGAGAACGGCGCCAATTAGGCGGCGAACGGATTTGTTTGGCCAAATTTCTAATGCCGAATTGATTAAAAACACAACACAATCTGCCATTTTGGCGTTAGGAGGGTTTTATGAATCCTCTTAGTTACGGTTTGCGCCGCACATCACCGGAGTCTCTGGATGCTCAGTTGTATGCCAGACGCTACCATGATGACGATACCAAAAAGGTTTCCCGCACCGCAGCGCTTAAAGTAGCAAAGCGGGCTGCAGCGGCTATGGGACTAAAATCATCAAAGATTGCCCTGATAGACCAGCTTTTTGGCTGCTCGAAGGCAGTGGACTGGGATACGACAGGTGTTTCACCCGTTATCTGGCCGTCTAACGACCGCCTGGCGCGCAGTATGGGTATTTGTGTGTCGACGATGAAGCATCACCTCAACGGCCTCGTAAAAGCCGGTCTGATTGCTTACAGCGATGGCCCAACCTATCAGCGCCGGGGACGTCGTGACAAAGAAGGCCTCATTGTGGAAGGCTACGGCATCGATTTATCACCAATTGCTGTGCGCTATGACGAGTTGGCCGAGCTGGTGGAAACGGTTGAGTATGAAGCGCGTCAATGGAAGCGATATTCCTATCGCCGTACAGTTGTGCGCAAGGAGATACAGTCGCTAATCCTCAGCGCTCAGGAAATCAGACAGGACGCATCCTGGGGCAGGGCTCAGGCAAGGCTGGATATGCTCAGGGAACATAAGCCGGCAACCCTGGAGGATATTGCCAATCAGGTGGAAGCTTTTGAGCTGCTTCAATGTGAGCTGGAAGACACCTATGATGAGATGATTCTGGATGTAAATTCAAATAGCACGGTATCGAAATTTCAGCCTCTACAAACTACAGCAGAACCTTCTAACTCTGTATATAGTAGAACTAGATTACGGAATCGCGCTAACGCGCAATACTTAAATAGTAAAGCTGCCTCTGGCAGCATTGCTTTCAGAAAAAAGTATGAGAAAAAATCACCCTCAGAGCAACACCAAAAAAATCCAAAACAAGTCCTAGAGCAAGATATACAACATCTTTCTTTACCCTTGATGAAAAGCGCCTGCCCCAAATTGGAAGATTATGTGCCCGGCGTTTTCGAAAACTGGGGGTCGTTGCGCGATGCCGGCCGTGAACTATGTCTGCAAAATGGCATAAATACGCAAGTTTGGCTGGAAGCCAGGACCATACTTGGGGTTGATATCGCCATTGCCGCCGTCGCAGTGACGGTTCAGAAAACTGATTTGGGTCTGGTTGAAAGTCCTGGCGGATACTTGCGATCTTTGACACAACGGGGCAGGGACGGGGAGTTAAATATCAGTCGTTCATTGTTCGCCCTGGCGCAAAATTCAGATCAATCTGATAATCGTAAACCGTCAGATGGGGATGAAGAGACGTTTTTCCAATCATTCCCCACGGATGGCTCGATAGCCTATTCAAAATGGGCGGAACTTTCACGTGAACATACGCCTAAACCCACGCCGGATCCCAATCTTGTAGCGGATGCCTTCCGCTATTGGATCAAACAGCGCAACATTGAAGCGGACACGCCAAATATAGAGCGTATTTTCATCAGTTTCTGTCGTAAATACAGGCTGAATTGAGGGGATTGTTGATGAAAAGGGAGAAAAATGGATACCTGTCAGAGCCCTGCGGCTTTGGTCAGATTAACGCTGAAGCGGTCCCGTCTGCGTTGATATCGCCGTGTCATTTCGACGCTCGAATGCCCCAATTGTTTTTGAACATGGCGTTCCTCAACATTGGCACCACTGGCCAGGCCAGCGCGCAATGAATGGCCGGAAAACAGTTGAATGCGTTCCGCTTCGGGAAGGTCTGAGCGAATGCCAGCATCGAGAACCGTCTTTTTCACCAGACGGGCTACGTGTTTGTCTGAAAGACGGTCGACGGCCACCTTTTTGTTGTCCCGGGAGACGCGCCGGAAGAGGGGGCCGTGAACGATTTTGGCGAACTGCAGCCATTGCTCCAGTGCGGCAATTGGACAGGTTTGTTTCGCAGATCCGCGACCGACGACGACTTCGCGCCAGCCGTTTTTTCCCTGAAGGGTCAGCACGGCACCTTCGTCGAGAATGTCGAGCCAACCGGTACCATCCTCGGTATCATCGCGCGAGACATCAAGACCGACAATTTCAGAACGTCTTAGCCCGCCCGCATAGCCGAGAAGCAAAATGGCGCGATCGCGCAAGCCCCGCAGCTGGTGATCAAGTGTCGCAATCATGGCAATCAGATCTTCGGCAAGAACCGCTTCTTTCTGCCGGGGAGGGGTCCCGTGTTTACGGCGTATGCCGGAAAGTACAGATGATATGTGCCGGTCTTTACGGTCCAGAACAAAGCCGCGCTGGGTATAATTCCAGGCGAGACCTGATAACCGGCGTTCAATGGTGGCAACAGACACAGGTTTGCGACCGCTTTTGGCAACAGGTGCTGCACACTCTGAGATATACAGTCCGATTAACTCAGCTGACGGGGGCAGGGGGGTTGCGCCCCGGCGCCGGCACCAACTGGCAAAATGTTTCCAGTCTTTGGCGTAGGCCATGTTGGTATTGTCTGATTTGGCGTGGGTCACGTAATCACGGGCGACATCAACCAGTTTTTCCAGGGAACCTGACGACACTATGCTCTCTGGTACGCCTGACTTGTATTCTTGTGTCTGGTGTGGGTTATCTGGGGAGTTGGCCATGCTCAGGAGCGTATTTCATTACGTCCGATAATGCAACATTATTGGACACGCAAGCGTGTGGACAGGCGCGGCGGATATGATTGGTTATTGCCTAATAAAGCGCCGTTATGATATATGCATTGAGCATGGAAATCACCTCCGATTCGCGCATTAACGACCCTCTTGTTTACGTTCCTTTCCCTGCCTGGGAACGGGGTGGCAAAGCTCCGGCAGAGCTGGAAGAGGCTGCTTTTATTGCCGGAGGAGCGCTGGCGTCACTTAACACATTTGCCCAGCTTGCTAACGATAATCCGCCAATGCAGCTGTGGCGTCAACGCCTAGCGCTTCCCGCAGTGGCTGAAATTGCGCGACGTCAGGGAAGGCGTGAAGATGAAGGAGAGTTGCGCGATAGCTGCTATCTCACCAAAGCGGGCGACGATCCCGGGCCCGCAGGACATATACTTGCTGATTGGCGGGAGTTGGGCCGGGCCAAATCACTGGAACCTTCTGTCTGGCAAAAGTTGGCGCTTAAGCATTTGCCGCACGAGTATGACGATGCGCTGCACGACGCCATATATGCCGCAGCAACAAAGCCGGGTGGGGCAGTGGCTGCTGCTGCTCATCTGTCCGCCCTCATTCTTCACACAAATCCCAAAGCTGATTCTTGTGCCTTGTGGCTGGCCGATGCGATCCTCGCCCGTCGGTTAAAATGGGGAGCGCCGGTGCCGCTATTGCCCACATATATCAAGCGTAAAGATTTGCGCATGGCTCCTGCCTATCTTGAAGGTGATCAGGCTTGGCTAAAAGCGTGTTATGCAGCTTATACGGAGGCGAGTGGGCAAGCGTATAATGTTGTCATCGACCTCACACGCCGCACACTAAAATTCAACGCGGTTACGCCCAAGCTTAGAGCCCGTGGCGCTGAAAATGCCATTCAAAAATTCCTGACAGAAGACGCGGTTTCTCCCGTATCTCTGACTGGCTATCTGACGGAAAGAAGCGCTCGCAGACTTTGCGAGCGACTGGTAAGTCTCGGTGTCGTGTGCGAACTCACCGGCCGTCCCACCTTCAGATTATACGGGTTGTGACTATGGCAACCGACAAGCAAAAACAGATCCCACTTGATACCGAACTGGAAGACCTGCCTCAGGAGATGCGCTGGCGCGAATGGATGGGTCGTGTCGAAGCCGTCATATTCGCTTCCCCCAAACCGGTGACACGAGAGGCCTTGAGCCTTGTGGTTGGCGAATCCTGCAATGTCGATTTGATTATCGAAGACATCCAGGAAGAGCTGCAGGCCAGACCTTATGAACTTGTGTTCGTTGCGGGCGGTTGGCATCACAGAACCCGACCTCGTTTTGTGGCTACCATCAATCTTGGCGCCGGCATGAAAGACAAGGCATCTGAACTTTCCAAAACCGAAATGCTGGTGCTTGCTTCTATAGCCTATCAACAACCTATCACACGCGCTGACCTCGGTCAGATGTTCGGCAAGGAAATCAGCCGCGATCTCATCAGCCGTCTCAGATCCAAAAAGCTCATCGACAATGGCCCCCGCAGCCCCCAACCCGGCGCGCCCTACACCTACGTCACAACGCCGGAGTTTCTGTCGACGTTTGGTCTGGAAAATCTCGGCGGGTTGCCAGATCTTGAAATGCTCGAAGATGCCGGTCTACTGGAGACGCTTGAGGGTGAGGATAGCCTTTTGAACGAGATGCCGTTGATGTCAGAGAGCGAATTCACAACTGAGGGTTCCGCGCCCGGCGTGCTCGTCAAACCCGAAACATTGTGATATTAAACTCAAGGGCGCGGGTTTTGACTATTCAATAATCATGTCTATAAATCTCAAATTGAGGAGGATATTTTGACCGATATGAATCCAGTGATTAAAGCAGAAATAAAACGTTTGGCTGATCCAGCTTTATCGGAGGATGACTTGTTTGTTATGCTTGCGCAAAGTGCTGGGCTTGGCGCGGATGAAATCGATCCGGCTGGAGAAGGGAAGCTTCAGTTTTCCAGGATTTGGCAGCGCGTGGGCTCCACGGTCTGCGCTAACGGTGTGGTAAAAGCCTATATTGGCAATCCGACTATGGCTGATGCCACAACGGTGTCAGCACAGATCATAAATTTGTTGAGCGAGATCGAAGGTATCAATGTCGTGGTGGTTGCCGCTCTCGCAATGAGAATCGGGCTTCGTACTTTGTGCGCCCGATTTGAAGAAACACCGCCTTCGGACGACGATAGAGACGAAAACGGATAAATGGCGCCGCGCTCAACCGAAGAGCTTATGGCGGCTTGGCATCGATCTGCTGCGTCGGAAGAGATTGTTCTTGATCACCCATTCATTCTCGACGAGCTCAGCAACAATCCGCATACTCGAGAGACAATTCAGCAGCATATTTCCTCGATTGAGCGCATCCTTGAACGGCTGCCAAAACAAGTGGCCCAGAACTATCTTCCATGGAGCACCGATCCTTCCTTCTATCGGTTTGGCTCAGAGGCTTTTCATCAAGGGCGCATTTTGTATTGGCTTGCTATCGCCTCCAAAATGCGGGATCTGTCGGACCTTGATCAAACCCTTGTCGCCCGGCAAATTATCAGGCCCAGTGGATTGAACAGCACACCACGAATTAAATCTTCGGGTGAGATCCAGTTCATAATCTACCCTGCTCCGAGCACCGCGTGGCTCTATGAATTGATGAGCGTGCTAATGCTTGAGTTCAATGGAGAGGCAATTAACGACCGCAAACTTGAGGAATATCTTCTCTATTTGCTCGCCTACCGAGCTTACGAGGGTGCTGCGGATTATATGACAGCGTATGGCATCGACTATCTCATAGACGAGATTGTGTTGAGTGGAACCGAGCCCGAACCAAACCATCCGTTTTCTCAGACCGGAGCCTTTCTAGTGCAGGCTGTTGAAGATTTTATCATCAACCATGAGATTTCCCATGCGTTGCTAGAACATGCTGCTTCGAAAGATGGAGAAGTTGATATTGAAGCGGAAGCGGACAATCTTGCCATCGAGCTCATGCTTGCAGAATTCGTGGATAGACCCACCAGCACAGACGATATGGGGTTGAGCTTACCCGACAGACCTCTGATTGGATATTTGGGTTTGAATCTTTGGGGCTTGTTTCGGGAAGTAGCTGAGTGGCGGGCTTCGGCCTTTTTGGCTGACACACCGAAAAAGATGGCACATATCAGGGATCAATCTCATCAGCTAAAAGAGGGCAGAATTAGCCGGATTTCCAATGTTCCATTTTTCTCCGAAGTTGCTGTGAGCCAACAAGCAAAACACATTATGGATGCTGGCATGCGGATCCACGACAAATTGGTTCATCTTGAAATGGATCAGGACCGAGCTGAAAACGTGGTTGGCTTAGCTCGATCGCTGGCTCAACGCGATTACAGCGTCTTGAAGAAAGAAATCACAGAATCCTCCGAGCAAATGAAGCGTGACTTATCAGCTCTTTGACACCGGTGTCATAGTAGCGTTATTTAGGAGAATCGTGTTTGAAAATATTGTTTGTTTTCAGTCGGCTTTTGTAGTGCTGAAAATGATATTGCCTGGTTAATTATGATAAGCCAGAGCGCGACCGCGAATCTTTGGTAACTTTGTTGTCGTCAGCAATTAACTCAAAAGAGTCTTTAGAGAATGATGTGCAGTTCAATGATCTTGGGAAACGATTGTCTGCAGCTGAAGAAGCATTTAGCACCGCTGAGATAATTCGAGAGAAAGCCTCTCAAGACATGGTGCATTTAGAGGGAATATACTCAAACGTGCAAACAGCCTTGGAGACAACCATGTCGGAAGTTCTTGAAGAATGGCGAGAGGGCGCTGTATTGGCGGAAGCGCTTTTTACTACAAAAGCCGAAATGGACCGTCTGGAACAAGACGAAGTGGCAGCTATTGATGCGGAGAAAACTGCAGCACTCGTGCTTGCGTCAACGCATGAAGCGCAACGTAACGCGATCTCCAACGTTGATCGGGCATAGACAGCATCAACGGAAGCTGCAGCAGTGTTTTCGCAAAGTTTGGAGTCATCCAAAATGAGCGTAGAGGGCTTTCGAACAGCCAAATCTGATATTGAATATCTGGGAGACCTGGAGGCATCCATACACAGGCATAACTATAAGGTCGCATCAAATACAGACCGTCTAAAGCGACTTGCTGTAGAAATTGGTGAGCAAGAACGGCCAGATCTCAAAGGCCTTCAGATGGCTGTACCGGCTTCCAGCATTGTCCGCTTGATCAACCCCTCGATCCTTATCCCGATTTCATCGGATACTGGCCCGATCATTCCAGAGCCACCAACACTCTTTCCCCATAGAAATCGTCATCCGCCTGCTCCGTGCTTAGGGTGTCATTTAGCACTCAGCCGGAGCAGACCCCAAATAGACCGTCACAACTTCAGTTCCTTAAAAATTGGAACACGCAGCATATGAGTTTCAATTGCACTTTTGACTTTCGCACTCATGGGCAAATTGCTGGCCTCCGTCGCCCACACGTTGCTAAACCGCGCAACCGTTTCCTTCGCGGTATCCAACACCAGCTTTTTTGGGATAGCCGCTTTGACCGCAAAATGCGTTAGCTCATCGAGCGTAAAATCATTGAACGATTTTGTCCGGCTTATATTCAAACCAGTACTGTCATTAGGCAAATAAGGAATTGTCGATACAAAATCATAAGCCGGTGCCAAAGACACATGCCGCCGATCGGGATAGATCAACGACCAATTCTTCAAATGCATATCACCATTGCCGACGAGCATGCTGAAGGTCAACCTTTGTACGAACTCAATCAAATCGTCATCGCTGCCCTCTGCCGCAATGACCTGCGCAATGTTGCGCATGCTGGCTTTTTTGTATTTGTCCTCCGCATACACATCGAAGACCTGCGCAAAATCCTCGATATGAACGCGCCCGCCATCATCCAGCCGATCAAAGCGCTCAATGATGAAGGCCTGACTGCCGAATTGCTCAATGCTATCCGGCAGGTTTTTAATGCCGCCGATCTCTACCAAATCAATAGCTGGCACGTTCATGCCCATCATGGCAGCAAGCGTCATCATCGAAAATTCGTTTTCCGGAACACCCTCAAATTCACGCGATGGCAGTTTTACAATCCAAGAGCCTCCAACTCCCGAGGCAGGTATGGTCAAACCACCTACGGCATCAGATACAGCTGAAAATTTCAGTTGAACTCCTGCTAATGAAAATCGCAATGCATTGTCATGAGAATGATTGCCATGATTCTCACCATCATCACCTTCAATTGGCCACAACTCGCCATCAGCAGGCATAATCGTGATCGCACCGGGTAAATCATTGCCGAGCGCCCACAGAAGGTGAAACTCTCTTTCCGGATTTACTCCTGCCCGTTCGGCCAGGTAAGTGCGCATATAACCTTCTGGTAAAAGGTTTGAGAAGAACGGCATCACGCGTTTCTGATACGGACGAAACTCAGTGCGCAACTCCCCAAACTGATCCTTGAATGACAGCCCCAACGTCGCCCGATCAGGATTTTTGATATAGTCATCCGTAAATGCAAACAGAGTGCGGTCGCCGCCTACATTGGTTAGCGTTCCGATTATCTCGCCATACAGATTAACATTGAGAACGGACACATCAGCCATGGTCATCTCCATCCAAATGATAGGCTGCCCGCGGTAAATTGCTTGGTTTTATGTCGATATGGGGATGGGCAAGTGCATTGCGGATACTTGCCATCTGACGGCCTGCCTCTTGCAGCGTTTTGATGCCATCCGATTTGGTGACAGCTTTCATTGTCTCTCTAATGTGCTGCAATGCACCAGTATCCGGGATGAGGTTTTGGAATTGCCGCATCTCCTTAAATTGGCGTTGCACATTTGTTACGGCGCTCATATCGATGTTCAATTTCCCAACACCCTCCAACTGTTCGGCAATTTGGGCCATCTGCTTGGCAACATTCGGCAAGGCTTGTGGCACAACATCAACACTTCGGCTTATTGACTTGACTGCAGGCACCGCTTTGCGTGGAACCAAGGCTATTTCTAAGTCGAGGGCATTTGCGATCGACGCAAGAGTGCTTATCCTCAGATCCACACCACTGGTTTCTATCTTGGAAATATGTGACTGAGGTACGCCCGCGCGGGCGCTCAAATCTCGCTGACTAAGCCCCTTCGTCTCACGCGCGCGCTTAAGTGTCGCCGCCAATTCTTCCACTTCATATCCCACTGTGATCTACCTTTCGAGATCAAAATCGCATATTAATCTAATTTAATATATCAGTTTTCTTGAAAAAATCAAGAGACGATCTGCTAAAGTAGATCAAAGCTCTAATATGATCTAATTAAATAAATCAAAACTAATCCACCTAACTGGGTAAATTGAGACCAAAGTTCCTGAAATAGATTCAGCAGGTGCACTCGTGAATTCGATAAGTTGATCGCCACGAGCTGTGTTTACAAGGATGTGTCGGTGGGAGCTATCGGGCTCAATCATATAATGCATGATTATTTCCCCACAAGTTTTGGTACAGAAATTTTGTTATGATAGTGGAGGGATTTTTTCAACCTTCCACCCCTTTTCTGGCAAACATTTTTCTTGTTCCGGCGATATTCGGTCAGAATGCACAGCCAAGCATAGAAGATGTCTGGGGCGACTCATCGCAACGTAGAATTGTCGCATGAACTGCTTTTTTCTTTTTCCCATTTTTGTGTTTGGCATCTTTGCATTGGGTAGCTCCCCGGTTAAGAAAGGTAGCATACCGTTCAAATCAAATTCATAGTTTTTTGTTTCGAGAACTAATGTTGCATCATGTGTCTCACCTTTAACACCGTGAATCGTTGAAAGCTCAATTTGGAATCCATCAGAATGCCTGATCCGGTTATCAGATAATGAAACCAAGCCGCCGTTTTGCTTATGCTCTCTCGGCACTAAATCGATAGGAACCTCCCCATCAACGAAAGCCATATACTCCGTTGCTTCGGCTGAGACATTCTCAATTTCAAAGGCCGCCTTTAGGCTGTCGCAAATTTTCCTCCAAAATCGTTGATCGACCTGATGGGCATCATTCAGCATAAAGTGGATACTTTTGCGAAAACTCTCCCACTCTCCGTTATCTTTTAATAATTTCCGCATCGAGGGGGTCGAAAAAAATTGCCCTTCACCATCCCTAATATCTGCTATTCTCAAAAGCCTAAGAACACAATCGGTCAACAGTCTGTAACTGCTTGCCCAATCGGTTGATGGCGATAGGCGGCAGTAACGAACAGCCTCGATAAGTGAACTTTCTTTGAAACTTGTTTTCGACTTTGCTTTATCATAACCACGCCAATAGTGACCAATCTTCAGCTGATCAGCAGTTGGATCGATTTCATTACCAACGGCACCAACCGCTTTAACCAGGAATAAATGCGATCCCTTTTGTTCATCAGAAAATTGGTTGGAAACGATATCAGCAAAAAATTCGATAACCCTTTCGCAGGTTTCATCATCAAAAACAATAATTGTATGCTCAAAACTTCCCTCTTGAGAATGAACCCTCAACCTTTCAGCTAGAGCGTCGTCCGAGAGTTCTGTTTCCAAAAGTATTGCATTGAAACTAAGAGGCTTAATTCTATTAGCAAGATCACCATCAAACCGATGCGACCTACAAATCACGCAGTGCATGTCAGCTATGGATTTGTTGTTGAAGCTCTCATTTGGTTTTTCCCCTCCAATCCCGTGAAATATTGCTTGATCCGGATCACCAAATCTTTGAACAATCAGCGCGGGCTTATCGAGTGGAAAAATTTGAAGTAGTACTTCGTCCTGATACTTTTGAGTATCTTGCATTTCGTCGAGGAAGATACAGGCAAAACGTTTCTGGAGAGCACCTTGCACATTTCTATTTTCAATTAATGCTTTCTCAGCAAAGGTGAAAATGTCTCTGTAAAAGAAATACCCTTCGGTGATCATGCGCTCTCTAACGCTTAATAGATCGTGATAGGAATCAGAATTAGAGCCATTTGGGAATGTAGGCACATTAATTGAGATCACCGATCCATCCAGCCTTAAATCAAAGTCAAACAAAACATTGGAATACTGGTTTCTGTTATCGATATACGTCCGTGTTCCATGCTGAAGATTTGCATAAATTTGGTTCACACAATTTTCAGTATCAACGAGCTTTACTCGAATTCCATCTGAACGAATGAGGGGGAAAGCTAAAAATTTGCCAACAAACTCTTGGATTGTCCCGATGAAATGAGGGTAAGACAACAGGCGTTGAGCTTCAAGATTTTTTGATTTTTGTAACCGATCAATGATCTCATCCTTAGCAACATTTGTATGAGAAAGGACGCAAATACCTTGGTGTTGTAGTGGCCAATTTTTCGCGAGTAAAATAAGTTTAGTAGCTATCAGGGTTGTTTTGCCGCTACCGGGGCAAGCTTGAACGTCAATTGAGTGCATTGTCTCAAGAATAGAATTCCGGGCTTCGTCATCAAGAATCAATTCTTCGCTCAAGGCAATGTTGGCAATATCATCTCTCGTGATCAGTCCATCAAGCGGATTCGGCATCTCTTGCCTCCCCCGCATTTGAAGCCTCTACAATGATAGGCGCTGTCACGTATTCTATTGCTTCAACAATATAAAGGGGCAATTTTTCCTTAAGGGACACGGCGAAAGCGGCCTTCGCGGATATGATGGCTTTTTCACATACATCCGGCGTTGCTTTCTGGTCGTCAGAGAGAGCTTCAATAGATTCCTCAATTTTGGTGTCCAGCTGCTTGGCTAAAATTTCAGATAGGTCATAAGCAAAGTCGGTTTTGGATACCTTGTTCTGAACATAGGTTGCCTTGTCATCATCGGTGCCGGCAACGTTTTCAATATTATTCTTAGACCCATGAAGTGCTTCATAGCATTCGTCGAACAATCCAAACTTCGCCAGACAAAATTCAAATGTCCAGCGATCCGAAACACAAACTTTCACAGACTGTCTCTCCAAAGAGGTATTGTCTTCCATCTTGTGTTTCATTTTGCGCGCATCAATTTGCGTTGCCCGTTCGCCTTCATTTGTTATTTCCCAATACGCAAGGTTTCCTCCTCGCCCATTGTCACCGGGTACTTTTCTTTCAATAAAACCATACGGATTGCTACCGTCTTCCTTTTTCTCCGCGGATTCTGGCCACAGATCAAGGTCACGAAGAACGCAAACCCGTGTAGAAGGCCAGGCTTCTGGCTCATCGTCTTTATTTTTCCGAAGAAACAACCGAGCAAACCGCTTCCATGACCCGCTGTTGTCATACTTGACGATGGAAACGCCATAATTTTCAAGCGATCTGTCAAGTAGTCTAGCGATTTCAGGAAGCAATATATTTTCAGCATCCCCCTCAACAAATAACAGCCTTTTTGCGAAAAACACGTTCGCCTTGGTCACATCCAGAAACTTCCGGAGGTACTTATAGTCGTCTGGCTTCAGTTCTGTTTCCTCCGGTCTCAACGCCCACACGTACCCGCCGCCCAGCACTATAATTTCCGAAGGGTCGGCCTTGGATGATAAATTTGGACTGTGGGTTGTGATGATACATTGAATGCCCTCAGGATTTGCTTCGGATTTCACCTTGTCACTGATAAATTGAAGCAACTTCATCTGAAGCTGGGGATGAAGGTGTGCTTCTGGCTCTTCTATAAGGAGGAGGGAAAATTCATTGGCCACTTCTTGCTCCAACAAAAGCAACTCAGCCGCCATGAAGAGCAAATTGTGATAACCGAGACCGTGTAATTTACGATCATCGGTTAAAGCCAAGCTGAGCCCTTCAAGAATTGTCCGAAGATGTCGACGCTTTGCGTTCGCAGGCAACTCACCCAGGCCATCACTTTTCACCCCGGCAATATTGATGAAAGCCCCTAGGTTGGTTTTATCTTCGTCAAAGATAAGTTCATGAAGGTAATGTTCTTTGATATTTTCCGCCGAATTTTTGAGTCCAGTGCCATCTGCTAAAAGTTTATCATTCGCCTCAGCGATGATCGCTAATATCTCATCCGCACCGTCTCGGATATCTTTGGAAGAACTCAATATTTGTGAAAGTCGGGATGCGCGACCAGAAGAAAGTTCGGCGGCGGCATCCCGTAATGGCTTAAGATACGTTGTTGCCAGAAAATCGCGAATTTCAGCTTCAATGGACAAGCCATTTCTGTCTACTCCAGAGCGAATTTCAGTTTTGATGTATGGATAACCTCGACGCTCAACCCCTGTCTTCTCGGCGGTTAACTGCACGTGCAAGACGGACCTACGCTTTTCCTCATCTTGATCATCGGTGTACTTCTCATGTGAAAGGTGCTCAACGAATCGGTGGGCATGTTTATCGATATCGGAAAATGTCAATTGAATTGAAAGAGTATTTTCATTTTCATGAAAATCGGACTCAGTAATATAGGCACGCTCTGATGAGTTGGTGCCGAGTGTATATCTGATTGCATCGATGAGAGTTGTCTTTCCTGAATCGTTCTCACCTACCAACACGTTCAGCCCTTGATTTAATTTCAAATCAAGTCGCTTGAAAAGACGAAAATTAATGATCGTAATTTGTGCTAGATACACTTCTTCATCCCCAAAAATACCTTCATATCATTACAACTCTTCTCACTGCATTAATTTATCAATCAGGTGTCCAGTCAACCATCTGAAGCCCGTTGCCGCCGAGCCGTTCGAAAGCTCGTTGTCTGCAAGTCAGAACTAAGATCTGGATATCTTTTGCCTGTCGGTGCAGGGCATTGAACATGCGTTCTATGCGGTCATCATCAGAGTAGACGAGGGCATCATCAAGAATGACAGGCACGGTGTTGCCACCTTTTGCCAGCAGGCGGGCGAAGGCTAAACGGGTAAGGATTGCCAGCTGCTCGCGCATGCCACCGCTTAAAAGCGCAATGTCCTCATCCAGACCATTGCGGCCCAAAGTTTTGGGCAAAAGCGTTGTATCATCAAAGGTAATGGATGCTTCATCAAGAAGTAATGTCAGCAAGGGTTTTAGCTCAGCCATCACCGGTCCGAAATATTGCTCTTTGGCAGACGCCCGCGCTTCTTCCAGTGCTTGCCTCAATTGCTCTAATGCAGCGACTTCCCGTTCCAGCACAGATACACGTGCCCCTGCGGCAATACATTTGTCTTTGGTTTCTTCGTAAACTTCTTCAATGCCATAATTCGCAGAAGTGGCAATGCGGCCATTGAGTTCAGCCACTTCATGGCCAAGGATTTGAGTTTCCTTTTGGGCGCTTTCCACCACGGAAGAAAAACGGGCACAGGAGGCTGTTATGGTTTCAAGATCAGGTGCGTCTGTACGTAATGACCTAGTTTCGGCGGTTGCACTGTTGGAGTTGCCGGTTTCGCTTTCCAGCACTTTTTGCAAAGATTTAAGACGATTACGCTCGTCTTTCGATCCGAGTTCAGTTTCAGCGCGCTCATATTCCTCGCGCGTGCTCGTCAGCTTGATATCACTGCGTAGATGAGTTTCTTTTGCATCCTGCAATGTTGACCGGGCTATTTCTCGCGTGCTGTCTGCAGCTTGTTGGGACGCGCGTGTAGTATCCAGCTTTGCTTCAGCATCATCGGGATCCATCACGTCAGCGGAAGCTGGTGCCGATTTTGCGTCGACTTCGGCAAAATGTTGACGGAGAGCTTCAAGGCCCTCAGGGGCCAGTATATCAAACTCACTTTGTTTCACCAGCAATGTAGAAGCTCTGATTTTGGCGACAATCTGTTGTTCGCGCGCTGCAGCAATATTTCCCAAGCCAAGAGTTTCCAGATATTGTTTCAAGTCGTTATCGGCGTCCTTCAGGGCTGTTTGCGAAGTGTCAGCACTGTCATGTACGCCCGGTGAGATGGTCAGACGGCCGATGTTGGGAATGTCAAAAGCCTCGGCGGCAGAAATTCTGATGGCTTCAGACCCGCTTACAGGTTCACCATCTTGACGACTGATCTGCCTGGCGTCATCGAGATACTCAATTTGAACCGTGATTGATTCCGCTCGAACGGTGGCCGTCAGAATGGCGATTTTCTGTTCCAGATTTTCCAAATGCAGCATATTGCTGTCAGCGAACGAAAGCGCCTTTTGTTCGGCACTCAGTTTTTCAATATCGCTGCGAATGCTTTCCGCATTTTTCAGCCGTTGCTTTATTTCTGCTACCTGTGATGCTGCTTGCAATGCGGCTTCTGCCTGTCGTGCAGAGTCCAGTTCTTTACGGGCATTATCGAGGTTTTGTTCTGCTTCCTGTAATGCCTGTCTGGCTTGGCGATCGGCTTTTGTGGCTTTGTTCAGGCTGTCTTTTGCTTCTGTATGAAGCTTCTCATCATCTGCCAATTTTTTGGCCAATTGAACGACAAGGCCTATTTTGTTGGTGTGATCATCCACTGCTAATTGCGCCGTTAATAGCTTCTCATGCGCAAGTTTTTCCGCAGCCTCTGCCAGCTTCAGTTTATCCGTATGAGCTTTTGCTTTCTCCAACGCTTCAACTGCCTGTTTCAAATCCTGTTGACGGCGGGAAATGGCAATGGGATCATTTAGCATTGACAGGCGTTTCAATTTCGTTTTGCGATCGTCCAGAGCACTCCGCAATTCATCAATTTGTATGGAGAGTTCCTTTTCCTTTTCCTGCAGCATTTGATGCTCGTCGATTGCCAAGGCATAAGGGCCGCCAGTTTTGGCCTTGCCTGAAGTGGTGGTGAGTTTCTCCAGACTGGAGAGGGTCTTGTCAAACACCCGCACCATTCGGCGGCCACCGGTGAGCAGTTCAACTTCGTCACCGGTAATAGAGGTTAAAACATCCTCGCGAGCTTTTCGCTCCCCATCTCTTTCTCGGGATGAGCCCCCGTCAATTTCGGTGTTACCCTGTTGCACCCACAGCAATCCCGCCGGGCCGGAAGAGCCGCCGTGGACGAGTTTTGAAATCCAGGTTTCCGCTGCATCAGCTTGAGCGATAATTCTGCCCGTGCTCAGTTCTGTGACGATGGCTTGTTTGCCTTTGTAATATTGCTTGTGAATTCTGAACAGCCCGTCGTCCGTCTCCACATCAACCTCAATTCGCGGGCTGCCGCCGCTATAGGGCCGCAACATTTGGACTGCTTTGGGTGTGCCGGAATGGGGTTGGAAGAACAAGGCATGCAGTGCATCGAAACTAGTGGACTTGCCAAACTCATTTTCCGCTGAGAGCACGTTTACGCCATCGCCAATTCCTTCGATGGCGATGCCACGGTCCGCGAATTTGCGGACGTTCCAAAGACGTAAGGCGCGAAGCTTCATGTCTTTTCCGCCGCAAAGGAATAAAGCAAAGAAAGAGCTGTGGCGGAGGGTCCGCGCGGATTGCTGTCCAGCCGAGCTTTGGCAAGCAAAGTTTCGGCCGCTTGTCTGAGTGCGCCTTCCTGATCGATTATATCCAGATCTTCGACCACATATTCGTTTTCCAGCGTTTCGACTAACGTTTCCATCCACGCAAAATCAGGCGCTAGGTTTTCGATTACCTCTTCCAGTATCAAACGGTCAGGAAGGCGAATACGTCCGTCCAATGTAATCCGCAACAGGGTTTCGCGACGATGAGAAACTTCCGGTAAAATCGCAGAAAGTCGCTCCGCTGTGTCCTCGCCCGGCAAGAGGGAGAGTGTTGAAATCAGCCAGTTAAAACTTCCCGTTTCGAGCGATTTCACTTCGGGTTTTGCCCCCTTTGTCTCAATTGAAACGACAAGAGCTTTACCAGGGCCATCATGTTTGAAGCGGTCAGCTTCCGGGGTGCCTGAATACCATGTGCGGTCATTGATCTGAATTTGACCATGCCAGTCACCCAGCGCCAGATAATCAAGGCTGGCCTTTTGTGCGCGATCTGGTGCTATGATCTCAGAGGTGCCATCCTCGCCGAAACTTTGAACCGCGCCGTGGGCCAGCCCGATGCGAAGGGCATTGGCGGGGATATCGGCATCTGTCATCCATTCGGTCAAATCACGCCCGGGTCTGCGATTGATACACGGAGCAGGCAGGATGAAAATGGATGCAGTGATCTCAATCGGCACATTTTCCTGAGCCAGAATAATGTTGTCTGGTCGGTCGCGTTCAACCTGATTCCAGAGTTCATCTGATGTGAGAGAATCATGGTTGCCCGGCAGCAATATCCATTTGACCGAAGGATCACTTCCCATGGCGCGCAGGGATTGTCTAACAATGGCAGGTGAGGGGGTTCCGGTGTCAAAAACATCGCCGGCAACAAGAATAAATTCGACCTGTTGCGATTGGGCAAGCTTGACCAGGCGATCAATAGATTGATGCCGCGCCTCAGTCAGTCTTCCACGCAGTTCTTCCGGAAACTGCCCAAAGCGTTTTCCCAGGTGAAGATCAGAAGTATGAATGAAGCGAGTCATTCAATGATTATACCGAAGTAACGCGGACTTGTATTTATGAAATTCTAACGCTTACATGAAAATTTTAATTGAACAATATCGGCTTGCAATAAATAGCGTCAAAATGTTTTTCAGTTTATTGATGAGAGAATGAAGGGATCTTACCACAGCAAATTATTGAGCGCCTTTGACGAAATCCGCAAAGGTATCACCATAATCAGGACGCCAACGCGAAAGAGCCAGCCACCTCGCAATAAATCATCGCCTGCCCGGAGAATGCGCAGTTCATCCGGTGGTCGTGTTGTCCGTACATTTAGTATCCGATTTGCAGAAATTAAAATTGGAAACTTCAGATCATCATCTTCACACAAGGCTTATACTAAAGGTGAGCGAGGGCATCTACCTGATCTGTGATCAGCCATCAGGCTGTCGTGCACCAAGTCAGCTAAAGCAGCCTTGGCCGTTCGGCGTCCATCCTTGACGCACCCGAAGCGCTGCTTCGGACAATGGGCACCCGCGCGCGGGTGACATTGGTTGCGAAGTGCAATCCCCTGCGGCTGGTGGGCGGACGACCCTTATAGCCCCGAGCGGTCACAGCGCAACGGCTTTGGCTTTATATCCGTATATGTCGTTTTAATTCTCCTACCAAAACCATTGCGCTGCGCCCTGAAAGCTCGGGGCTGACGGGTCTTTTCACCGCCCCCCATCCTCCGGGGAATTCGGAGAAGAGGAGAATTCATATGACCAAACAGTCAAACCAAACCCCGCCATCAACCCTGCCCGATGGCCCCCGCATCTATGTGGCTTGCCTTGCAGCCTACAATAACGGCCACCTTCATGGCGAGTGGATAGAGGCAAACCAAGACGCTGACGAAATACACGCCGCAATTTCGGCAATGCTTAAAAAGTCACCCATTCCCAATGCCGAGGAATTCGCAATTCACGACTATGAAGGCTTTGAAGGTGCGGATATTCAGGAATATTCCAGCATCGAGACAGTGGTAAAACTGGCAGCTTTTGTTGGCGAACATGGAGAACTTGGCGGCAAACTACTGTCTAATTTCCATGGCGATCTTGAGGATGCCGAAACAGCCTATGAGCATCACGCTGGGGAATATAAAAGCCTTGCCGATTTTGCTCAGGAAATAACCGAGCAATCGACGGAAATCCCTGAAAACCTTGTCAACTACATCGACTATGCTGCGATTGCTCGTGACATGGAACTCAATGGCGATGTGTTTACCATCGAACTTGGTTTTGAGAGCGTCCATATTTTCTGGACGCACTAACCCCACCCCCAAACAATTAAATCAACCAACCCCAAGGAGCTAAGAACAATGCAATTACAACATATCCCCCTAGATCAACTGACAATTTCACCACTCAATATGCGTCACAGTCGAAAGGCTCCAGACGTTTCCGACATCATGCCGAGCATTCAGGAGCGCGGTATTCAGCAACCTCTATTGGTTCGTAAAAACGCCAAAGACTACGAAATCATAGCAGGGCGGCGGCGTTATTTCTCACTCAAAGAGATCGAGCAGCAAGGCCAAAAACCCGACCCAGTACCCTGTGCCATAATGGTCGATGGCGATGACGCTACTGCATTGGAAGCCTCTCTCATTGAGAACATTGCAAGATGTGACCCCGATGAAATGACCCGCTATGAAACCTTTGCCCGACTGGTCAAAGAGGGGAAGACCCCCGCAAATATCGCCATAACTTTCGGCGTGACAGAAATCATGGTCAAGCGTTCGCTTGCCCTTGGCAATCTCACCCCCGCCATTCGCAACGCCTACCGCGATGAAGAAATCAACGACGAAACAATTCGTCACCTGACACTGGCCAGCAAGAAGCAGCAAGCCGAATGGTTCAAACTGTACGAGGACCCAGAAGAACGCGCGCCGCAAGCGTGGCAACTAAAACAGTGGCTTTTTGGTGCGGAGATTAAAACCAGTTCAGCCCTGTTCCCTCTCGAGAACTACAAAGGCAGCATCGTTGCCGACCTTTTCGGTGATGATGGCTATTTTGATGATGCCGAAAAGTTTTGGAAGTTGCAAAATCAAAGCATCGCAGAAAAGCGCGACGAATTCCTGAAAGCTGGCTGGGATGATGTGATCATCTGGGATATTGGCCAGCACTTTGCCACATGGGACTATGTAAAGGTATCCAAAAAAGAAGGCGGGTATGTCTTTATCGTTGCCTCAACCGATGGCGAGGTCGATATACATGAAGGTCTGATTACCCGCAAAGAATACGATCGCCGCCAGAGAAAAACGGCAAGCGGTGAGGAAGGCAGCGGGACAACAGAAGTTCGTCCCGAACTCACCAAGGCAGCGCAGAATTATTTCGAATTGCATCGCCATGCCGCTGTGCGTCATGCGCTCCTGAATGATCAGGGCGCGGCCCTTCGGCTATTGGTTGCCCACGCAATCGGTGGCTCTGGCCTCTGGCGCACCGAGCCAGACCCGCACCGGGCTGACAGGCAAGAAATTGCGGAAAGTGTTGGCAGTTCAAAGGCGGTTTCTGCTTTCGCAGAGCAGCTCAAGCCGACCTTGAAATTGCTCGGTTTGGCCGTTGACCGGCGCACGGTGGTGCGCTCAAACAGCGATGATTATAATGTCGTCAGGCTGTTTGTCACTTTACTCAAACTGTCCGACGAAGACGTCATTCAGGTGCTGACCTACGTCATGGCAGCAACCCTGCAATGCGGCACCAGTGTCGTTGAAGCTCTTGGGTGTCACCTGAAAGTGGATATGACTACCTATTGGCAACCAGATGAAACTTTCTTTTCTCTGTTACGCGATAAGGCCTCGATCAACGCAATGTTGCGCCATATTGGCGGCAAACAGGTTGCCGATGGCAACGTTGCTATTACCGCCAAGGCCCAAAAGAAAATTATCCAAGATTTTCTCAATGGCGAAGGCCGCAAGAAAGCCGAGAACTGGTTACCTCACTATATGCAATTCCCCTTCAAAGCTTACATCAAGGGCAGGGGAGGACCACTTAGCAGCAATTTTGCCAGAATTAAGTCACTGATCTCATAACCCGCATGCCCGGTCTGACCCGACCCACTTGCTCCAAACAAATGGGTCGGGGAGCAGACACGCGGAAACCCGCGAGGCATTTTCCCCATGGAGGACACCATGATTTATACTATCAGAAAATTGGATGAGGCCCCCAATCCTTTATTGCAGGACAGCATTTCAGGTCAGGGAAATATACCAGCTATTCAGGCCGACCGGATTCTGGTCGCGATTGCCAGCGAGTATGAAGACGATGCCGACGACATCCTCTCTCTGATAACAAACACCTTGTGCGATCTGCGTCATCTTTGCGACAAGCATCAATTGGATTTTGTCCAGTTTGACGGGCTTGCCTATCAAACCTATCGCGCGGAGAAAAATTAAAGCCAAGCAAAATACTCCCCGCGAAAAAATGCCCCCGCTCCTTTTCGGAGCGAGGGTTTTTGTTTCACCGGTAGAAGTACTTGCTTAAATGGCATCATCCTATCCGGCTGCGGCTCCTAGATTAGCAACGATTTGGCGAAAACACGATGTGTCGACAGTTATGCAATTGGGAAACTCACCAGCCGATCCACCCCGATTCCAGCCGCCCCGATTTCGACACGATCATGAAGATAGTCCTGGGAAAAGCGTGATGCAAATCTGACCAGTGAGCAGGACAGGTGGAGTTGCGAAAGAGAACCTCATCCAGATGGCACCAACTATCATCCGTATCAGACTTTGTTACATACCCAATTTCTTCTGCCAACCGTCTCTCAAACATTGAGTTGCGAAAACACCCATAGCCCTGCTTTTGGCTATTTGACCTATGCCGAACAGCGTCGGCACGAAACCGCTGGCAGGAACTTTTTCCCCGGCCTGCGGCCTTCCTCGCGCATGACACTACGTGTCCAAAAAAGCACCTTCCAGCGGTCCTTCACTTCGTTACGGCCTTTACAGGTTCATGCCGCCACTACCCGGCATGGCCGGTCACGCGTTAGCAAGGCGATAGGCGCCTTCGCAACAGATAAATGGAGACAGTAAAATGGCACAAGCAATTGGATATGTAACAAAGTCAAACAACAACGGATACGAAGGCACACTCGCCATGATGAGCCTCAAGAAACGCATCAGCATTCTGCCCAACACAGCAAAGGAAACAGATGCACAGCCAGACTTCCGAATCTTCACAGAAGATCGCGTAGAAATCGGCGGCGGCTGGAACCGAACCGGAAAAGTATCAGGTAACCCATATGTATCGCTAACCTTTGCAGCACCAGAATTTGGCCCTCAGAAAATCTACGCAAATCTGGGAGCCGCAGCCGGACAAGATGATGAAGAAGTCATGGCAATCCTCTGGAACCCGATAAACTAACAAACCAAAGCCCTCGCTCTGAAAAGGAGCGTGGGCATCCAAATATCTGAATTCCGTGCGAGTAAAGTGTTTTATTGATGTCTATACTTGTCATACGAAATAAATTTTCGAATAAATTTGCATATCATAAATTTGCATATCTAAGTTAGACTTCTAATTTGATACCGCCGCAACAACTTATGCAGGGAAAATATGAGCATTAATGAACACACTTTAATTTCAAAGCTCTCATTTGTCGTTTATGGAGACGCTTCTGCCGAGTCGTTGCACAGTCTTCAGGAAGAGTTTCAGAAAACATCGAAAAATTTGGTTCCAAAAAGAACAGCGCACCCTTCCGAAAACCAAATTGAGCAGTGGTTTCAAGGACGTCCGATTGACAAGCTCAGTCACTACAAATTTTTTGAATTTTTGATAGAGGAAATGTTTTCTCAAGTCGATAGATATCCAAGGCTTACTCCAGAAAGGAAGAAGGTTTTTCACCAGATTAACAAATTGTTGAAAAGACGAATTGAAAGCACTGAAAACTTGGACCCCACTGTATATCAAGCACACGATAAGTGGACCAACAAAAATTATATTCGTTTGTTGGACATAAAATTGGTCAGCGCAGGATTGCTAGAACAACTACGTGCTGTTGAAGACGAACTGGAGGAAGAAAGGCCTAACTCGGACGATGCGTTATTAATCAGGAATAAATCTCTCGAACTAATAGAAATTACACGTCAGAGCCTGTTAATAATGGACAAAAGTATTTCTGCATCTTTGAATATTGAGAGTGCGGCCTCTGGGGTTCTGGACGAAAATATGTTGCATACGATATCAGAAGAGTTTCGATCGTGGATGCTTGCCAACAAACCTGAAATTGTTGATGTTGTAATGAGGCTGACGCCCGCCACTGCATTCTTGGGATTACTCGGATTAGCAGGAGCAAACATGGCGTGGGCGACTCCCGTTGTTCTGGCGATGTGTGGTGGAAGCAAAATTGTAGAAGTGTTGAAAAATATCAAAAATTGAGCGAGGCAACCCGAAACTAAACCCATTTACTTCAATGTCTGCGCGTTAAGTGTCAGTAACTGGGAGCCACATCAGAGGCTATTATAACTTATTTGATGCAAAATAAAATCCCAATATGGCAGTACCCAATTTTGCTCCGAGAGCGCGAGCAGACAGAATATCATGAGGGTCATATTGGCTTTTTGCCCAATCGTAGGTCGACCGCCGAATTGAACGAATAGTCTCGGCATAGTCATCTTCAATTGGGTAATTGGCGTTTTTAGCCAATATTGAATTTGTGCCACCCTCGGCGCCCAACATGGACAAGCCCCTTTTCAGAAGAGCCAGCGTGGCAACTTTATGGCTGATATTGTCCCTAATCATTTCATCGAATTCAGCTGAAACTCCCGACTTTGGAAATGACGCGAGCAAGCGAACAGAAACGGTTTCATCGGGAAGGGCAGCGAATGTAGGCAGAATTGATGCGGTTTTTAGCTGCATACGTTCAGCTCGATCTGGAATGGGAAGTTTTTCGGAGCTGTTTTCCGACTGTTTTTTTCTTGGATGAACATAGCCAAACGGCACTTTTTTGATCACCATCTCACTCAGTCCCTATTGTTACCAATAGCTCATCAGCTAATGCATTAGCCTCCAATATTGCGGTTGCAATATGGGAAGCAGAAATCCGTTTCATCGGATTCTTGATGAACTGCACATGAGTTTTATGCAGCAGACCCCGCTTGCCAATCGCCGCAAAAGCATCTCTTGCGTGCAGAATGGTCTCGCAGCGTGGGAGGCTCGACAGGCGCTCCAAATCGTCTTGCTGGGAAACCGTCAATTTGCCGACCGGCACTCGCTGAATCAACAAGGAAACGGGAATATCCAGTTTCATGTCCTGGAGCAATTGAACTGTGTGTTCAAATGTTGTCAGCGCGGCTGTCATATCCAGCGTGGTGAGCGCCGAAGGAATTATGACTGTATTGGTGTTTACCACGCAGGCATTGTTGAGTTCCGACCCGCCGCCACGTGTATCAATGATTGCTATGTCAAAGTCGGCATTGTCAGCGTCTTCATAAGCCATCTCGAATGATCGCAAATCATCAGCCTGATAGACTTTGCAATCCGTCGACCATGCTCCGGATCGTTCGGCAGCTTCTTGCCAGTCTGAAAGGGGGCTGTTTTCATCTGCATCGATGAGAGCGACTTTCATACCTCGAGCAATAAAGCTGGAACAAATTGCGCATTCCGGAGTATCCGGCCACCCAT
>CAZVAZ010000010.1:0-29063 GCA_964625235.1 uncultured Hyphomicrobiales bacterium | reverse complement strand
TAACTCAGCCGCAAACCTGTCCAGAAAAGCAGGACCACTTCACGAATTTACGGATGGTAATCTTATCTGAAAATTCTTTGGAGAGCTGCTCATTACGAAAATAAGTAACATGATCGGTTTGTAAATTTACCAGGCCGTGAGAAAGGCTTTGACCAATGAAACTTGATCCACCAATAATTCCAATCATAGAATTCTTTCATTTTTTAGACTAATCATTTTTTACTAGAGCGGATCCGGTTTTTTGAGACTCATTTTATTGTTTACGAAGCAGATTTCTTCTGATTCAAGATATCAGGAGGAAAATTGATGGCATTATCTCAAGATTTACGTTGCCGGATTGTTGATCTGGTGAATTCAGGCACGTCACGGCGTCAGGCCGCAAGGCACTTTCAGGTGAGTGTGAGTTCGGCGATCAGGTTTGTCCGGCAGGCGAAAGAAACCGGGCATGTTGAAGTTGCGCCGCGCAAGCCTCGCAAAGAGCCGCCTTGATGCGTTTCATGATATTATTCTGTCCTGGATAGCGGTCCAGCCTGACCTGACGCTTGCAGAAATGTCGGCCCGTTTTGCCGATGAACATGGTCTGCGTGTTCCCGTTGCCGGGCCATATGTGGCACAAGGCTTCGCTCTTTCAGCTCTTGCTTAAAGCGCCAGACATCAAAAGCCTTTTCGGCCCCAAGTGTGAAGCCGGGTGTCACAGGTCGATATTCGAGCATGGAAAGCGTCGCTTCACGCTCAGCAAGCCTGCTCGCTATAGTGACGCAAGCGCTGACGACTAAAGCGTGTCGCGTTTGATCTGATTCAGGATTCCCAAATCGTTTGATTTGTAATTCTCTTTCAAAATTGAAGGAGAATGATAATGGGCAAGCCTCATCCGATAGAGTTACGTGAACGTGTTGTTGCCTTTGTTGAGCAAGGCCATACACACCGCTACGCCGCGGAGCATTCTTGCGTCTCGCCTCGCTTCGTGAATAATATGGTGATCCTGAAGCATGATACCGGCTCCCTGCCGCCGTATTCACCAGACCTCAATCCGATTGAACTGGCGTTCTCCAAACTCAAATCCTTGCTGCGCAGGCAGCGCGAACATATGATGAGATCACCGAGGCTCTCGGACAAATCTGTGAGCTCTATTCGATAAAGGAATGCAGAAATTACTTCAAAGCTGCAGGATATGAGGCCGATAAAATGCGACACGCTTTAGGCCAGAGCGGTTTTCCATGATCGCGTTGCAATTATGCTACCTGCATTATCCTTACAATGATGCGGCCTTTGCTTGGAACGTTTTTCTTGTTGGTTGTGTTCCACGAAAATATGCTCCAATCCCAAGCTAAATTACAGACCACTAATTATCAATAGATTCTTCTGGCCAGCTCAATTATGGTCATAGATAAACCAATACGACTCGTTCTATGCGCCATAGCCTGCCACTATAGAAGTCAGGCCCGCAGCAACAAAGGCGAAAACGTTCGGCAATATCGTGGTTCGATTTGAATGGATAACTGTAGAGGAGTAAATAGTGCGAATTCTGGTAACTGGCGGTGCGGGATTTCTCGGTTCACACCTGTGTGAAAAATTACTGGCATCAGGACACGAAGTCCTATGTGTAGACAATTATTTCACTGGAAGTAAAAACAATATCGAACATTTGGCCCAGTATTCACGGTTTGAAATTCTGCGCCACGATGTGACCTTTCCGCTTTATGTGGAGGTGGATGAGATTTACAATCTGGCTTGTCCAGCCTCGCCAATCCATTACCAAAGAGACCCCGTGCAGACAACGAAAACTTCGGTAAGTGGCGCGATTAATATGCTTGGGCTTGCGAAGCGGTTGAAAGCTAAGATATTTCAAGCTTCTACCAGCGAAGTTTATGGCGATCCTTTGCAGCATCCGCAGATAGAAAGTTATTGGGGGAACGTTAATCCGATTGGTTTGCGGTCTTGTTATGATGAAGGGAAGCGCTGTGCAGAGACATTATTTTTTGACTATTTTCGTCAACACGGACTGCAGATTAAAGTAGCGCGCATTTTTAATACTTTTGGTCCGCGCATGGACTCTAACGATGGTCGTGTCGTATCAAATTTTATCGTTCAAGCCCTCAAGGACGAACCTATCACTATTTACGGCGATGGCACTCAAACCAGATCATTTTGTTATGTGGATGACATGATCGATGGTTTTACCCGCCTCATGGGTACTCAAAAAACTGTCACAGGGCCTATGAACCTGGGAAACCCTATAGAGACTTCGGTTGCGGAACTGGCAGAAATCATTGTTAAGATGACCAACTCAAGCTCAAGTATTACCTATAAAACATTGCCGCAAGATGACCCTCTGCAACGCCAACCTGATATAGCTCTGGCCCAATCAGTTCTTGACTGGGAGCCACAGGTTCAACTCAGCAATGGTCTAAAAATGACAATTGAGTACTTTGATCAATTGCTGACCGCTTCCCCTGCATCGCAAGAGCCCTCATGATTATACCTGTTCAACAGGCCTAAGGAAAGATTATGCCCAATGTCCTTGTAACCGGTGGTGCCGGATATATTGGCAGTCATACCTGCAAAGTACTTGCCGCGGCAGGATACACCCCTATTGCTTATGACAATTTGGCTTATGGCCATGAATGGGCTGTAAAATGGGGTCCGTTCGAGTATGGGGATATTTGCGACAAGGACCGGTTAAATGAAATTTTTCAGCGTTATAAACCACATGCAGTGTTTCACTTTGCCGCTTTTACCCATGTTGGGGAATCCGTTCAGAATCCGGGAAAGTACTTTCGTAACAATGTTCTGGGAAGTCTAACCGTGCTTGAAGTAATGCGGGATCATCATATCGATAAATTAGTCTTCTCCAGTACATGCGCCATCTATGGCACACCGGACACAATCCCGATTCATGAAAAACATCCTCAAAATCCTATCAATCCTTACGGCGCTTCCAAACTGATGGTCGAGCGCATGATTTCTGATTTTGCCTCAGCTCATGGGATACGCTGCATTTCCCTGCGCTATTTTAATGCGGCCGGTGCCGATCGTGATGGAGAAATCGGGGAGGATCATACCCCGGAGACGCACCTTATCCCATTGGTTTTGGAGGCGGCGTTGGGACTTAGACAACATATCACCGTTTTTGGCACCGATTATAAAACACCCGACGGGACTTGTATCCGGGACTATATCCACGTTAGCGATCTCGCCAATGCCCATGTCTTGTCCCTAAAGGCCCTCGAAGATGGCAGCCGATCATCCTCCTATAACCTTGGAAATGGCACGGGATATTCCGTCAAACAAGTGATTGATATAGCGCAACAAATTTCAGGGAAAACAATCGGCGTTCAAGAGAGTGCACGACGACGAGGTGATCCTCCTCGTCTCGTAGCCGAAGCAACAAACGCAAAAAGAGAACTCGGCTGGTCACTTGAAATAGGCGAACTCCCGTTGATTATAGACACAGCATGGCAGTGGCTTCTTATACACCGGGCTTGACGATTTGGAAAACCGGAATAATCCAGAACCGATTGATGGTTGAGTGTGAGTTCGGCGATTAGATTTGCCCGGCAGGCGAAAGAAACCGGACATGTGGAAATTGCGCCGCGCAAGCCTCGCCAGAGCCGCCTTGATGCGTTTCATGATGTTATTCTGGCCTGGATCGCGGTCCAGCCTGATCTGACTCTTGCAGAGATGTCGGCCCGGTTTGCCGATGAACATGGTATGCGCGTTGTGAGCGTCCGGTCTCTCCCACCTAACGCGGGCTATTTTGTTACGCTAATGTCCACTTAGTTTAGTGGACACTACGGGGTTTGGATGGCACGTCGAAAGCGTCGCAAATGGAGCGATGAGGAGAAGATTTCAATTTGTTTGCAAACGAATGCGCCGGGGGTTTCTGTCTCTCAGGTTGCCCGTCGGTATGCGATGAGTGGCAACCAGATATTCAACTGGCTGAAGGATGAGCGCTTTGCGCCAACTGACATTGAGGCAGAGGTTGAAGATGAAGTGTTTCTGCCTGTCACGATTTCGAATGATCCTGAACCTTTGCAACCAGCGGAGCGCGGTAGCGTAAGTGCCTCAACATCGCGGCTGGAGATTATGCTGACTGGTGGTCACCGGTTGACAGTCGAGGGTCGTTTTGACGGTGATGAGCTGGCACGATTGCTGAAGGGTTTGATTTTGTGATCCCGGTTCCAAGCAACACAAAGGTTTGGCTGGCAGCTGGGGTGACGGACATGCGGCGGGGTTTCAATACACTGGCGGCTCAGGCTGAGAAGACTTTGGCCGAAGATCCATTTTGCGGTCATTTATTTGTCTTCCGTGGCCGACGTGGTGATTTATTGAAGATCATCTGGTGGGATAGCCAGGGGGCCTGTTTGTTCTCCAAGCGATTAGAGCGCGGGCGGTTTGTCTGGCCTGCTGCCAGAGACGGCAAGGTCTGTTTAACAGCGGCACAATTGGCAATGCTACTTGAAGGCATTGACTGGCGCATTACACAAAAGACATGGCGACCATTGCGGGTGGGATGAGTGTGGCCTTTTTTTCGATAAATACGCCGCGTTTCAGCAGATTTGGGATTCCCGTATCGGGGCGTTTCTGATATAGAATACGCAATGTTGAATGACCTCGAATCTCTGCCCGATGACCCTTCCAAGTTGAAGGGATTGGTGACGCTTCTGGCCTCGGAGTTGAAGAACCGGGATCTGAAGATTGCCGATCTCAAACACCAACTCGCAGGTCATAATCGCCACCGCTTCGGCAGTACATCAGAAGCCCTTGATCAGCTTCAACTGTCATTGGAGAATGAAGAGATCGCGGTGGCGGTGGAGACGAGCGACACCCCGGAACCGGAAGTTAGCGAGCCGAAGAACAAGCCACGCCGCAAACCTTTGCCTGAACATCTGGAACGCAAGGAACAGGTGTTGTCACCGGGTGAAGATTGCAGCGAGTGCGGCGGTGACCTGAAGCGGTTAGGTGAAGATGTCACCGAAGAACTGGAATATGTGCCAGGCCGGTTTATTGTGAACAAGATTATCCGTCCCCGTATGGCCTGCTCTTATTGTGAAGCCATATTGCAAGCGCCAATGCCATCTCGTCCGATTGAACGGGGTCGTCCTGGGCCGGGTCTTTTGGCTCATGTGCTGGTCTCGAAGTTTGCTGACCACCTTCCGTTATATCGCCAATCTCAGATTTACAAGCGTGACGGCATCGATCTGGATCGCTCGACAATGGCCGATTGGGTGGGTAAATCTACCGCTCTACTGGAACCACTGGCAGATGCAATCGGCAACCATGTAAGGCAAGGCGCGGCCCTGTTTGGGGATGATACGCCGGTGAAGATGCTGGTACCGGGGAATAAACGCACCAAAACAGCCCGTATCTGGGCCTATGTGCGCGATGAACGACCATGGGATGGTCAGGCCCCGCCTGGTGCGTGGTATCAGTTCACGATTGATCGTAAAGGTGAACATCCTCTCCGCCATTTATCAGAGTACAAAGGTTGGGTGCATGCCGATGGATATGCAGGGTTCAATGGTCTTTTTGGTGAGGACAAAGCCTCAGAGGTTGCTTGCATGGCTCATATTCGGCGCAAGTTCGTCGATGTTCAGCAATCTCAAGGTTCAGCTATTGCCGAAGAGGCCATAAAGCGGATTGCAAAACTCTATGGCATCGAGAAGGAAGCTCGAGGGTTACCGCCAGATGAACAAGCTGCACTACGCAACGAGAATGCCAAGCCAATCTTTGATGATCTGGAAACATGGCTTTGTGCCCAGTTGCCCAAAATCTCCGGCAAGTCGCCGCTGGCAAAAGCCATTCGCTATGCGCTGAGCCGGATGCCAAAAACACGGTCCTATCTCGACAATGGTTTTCTGGAGTTGGATAACAACACAGTGGAGCGAGCAGTAAAGCCTGTAGCACTGGGGCGAAAGAACTGGATGTTTGCCGGTTCTCAGCGTGGTGGTAAAGCCATGGCAATCGCCTTCACCCTGATTGAGACCGCCAAGCTCAACGGCGTCGATCCACAGGCTTGGCTCACTGATGTTCTCGGCCGTATCGCAGATCACAAGATCAACCGAATTGACGAACTGTTGCCTTGGAATTACCTTGCAGGCGAGTGATCAGCAGGACGCTTACTGCGCGTTCCCGTTTCCACCCTTGATGACTGGCTTAGAGCGCGCCAAGATAACATATAAAAAAAACCGCACACGCCAGTGAACAATGCCGCAGTGATGTGCAGGCCGCACGCGCCGTCTGGCGCAAGCGACAGGCGTGGCTGCATGCTCATCCCGGTCATTTAAGCAAGATCGTCTTCATTGATGAAACCGGCCTGAACACTAAAATGGCCCGCCTGCGCGGACGGGCAAAAAGAGGAGAAAGGCTGGTCGCCAGTATCCCCCATGGTCATTGGAAAACCCTGACATTCATTGCCGGTCTGCGCCATGACCGTCTCACAGCCCCCTGGGTGATTGACGGGCCGATGGATGGCGACACATTCGTCAAATACATCACAACACAGCTCGCCCCAACGCTTAGTAAGGGCGATGTGGCGATCCTTGACAATCTGCCTGCTCACAAAAGAAAAGAGGCAGAAATTGCCGTCAAACAGCGTGGCGCTTGGCTGTTATTCCTGCCTGCCTACTCGCCAGACTTCAACCCGATCGAAAAAGCCTTCTCTAAACTCAAGGCACACCTCAAACGCATGGCACCCAGGACAGTTACAGAGCTATGGAAAGCCGCAGGAAAAATATGCGATCTGTTCACTCCAAAGGAATGCACAAACTTCTTCAAAGCAGATGGGTATGAACCTTGTTAAACCGGAAATGCTCTAGGGCCTGTGGACTGAGTCACGAGCCTACTCCCATCGACAATATCTGTGAACCGATTGCTTAACAAATTCCTTATCTCGACTCCCGGTAATATTAAGTTATTATTGACAGTTTCAGCAGTTTGCGATGAAGAATAGGATTAGCAGCAATATAACCCAATAGCCTCGAATCTTCTTTATTGTAAAGGTTAGGCAAACCATTGGCATTGGTCACCGTTGCACCCGCCTCAATAGCAATGAGCTCTCCGGCAGCCGCATCCCACTCTTTGGTTGCTTTGAGCGAAATCAAACAGTCAAATTTGCCGGATGCCAATTCACAAAACCTGAGCGAAATCGGTTCTAAATCGTGGGCACATATCTTGGGCTTAGCTTTCCAGTACCTACTCGACAATTCCCTTAAACTGATCAACCCATTTGCCTTATCAAGCGACAAGGTTTGTGAAACGCGCAACGCCAATCCGTCCCTGCTTGCTCCATAACCTCTTGCAGCCTTGTAGATAAGCCCGTGCGCGGGAACGCTAATGGCCGCTGCCGAAATACTCCCGTTAATAGAAACAGCTGCGCAAATGGAGAAGTTTTGTTCACCGTTTAGAAATTGGCGAGTTCCGTCAATCGGGTCGATAATGAACGCGTGGGTCTTCTCTATACGTGTATGATCGGGAGGGCTTTCTTCTGACAACCAGCCATAGTTTGGCCTTGCCTTAAGTAAATTTTTCCTCAGCAGAGCATCTACAGCGAGATCAGCCTCCGAAACTGGTTCCTTGGTCTCGCCTTTGCCCCAACTCTTCGGCTTGAGTCGCCAAAACTTAAGGGCCAAAATTCCCGCCTCCTCGACAGCAGCGCTTAACAAGTCTCGATCTGCACAGGCACTATTAGTCATTCTTCACTCCTCCTATGATGATTGTCCAGCAGAGAAGTTATTTTCTGCCTGTTTTAGGGTTTGTTGAGTATCAGCGTGCATTTATGATTGCTGATGCTGCGTAGATCATAGCGGAGAAACTTTGGTCTGTCTCGTCGCTTCTCATGGCTATGCGTTTGAATTTGCCGAATAAATTTTCGATCAGATACGCGGCAATCCCCCTGATCCGCTGTTTTAAATCAATATGCCGAAAACATTCTTAAAGACTTCAGCGGTATCCTGCAGGTGGATGGATATGCTCATGAACGCCCAGCCGGCGCGCAACTTCCTTGTTCTCAAGTTCTTCAGCGCAAAGCAAGATCATTCCGCAGCGATCCGATAATGATCGTGGGGCCCGGTGCCTCCTGACCTGACTCTCCAGAAAACAACGCTCATCGTCACTCAGGATAATAACATCAGCCAATCGACCCACCATCGCAAAACCTCCAAATAAAAAAGATTATACAATGATACGTATTACAGTTCCAGGTGACTAGGGTAATGCTTCTGATGCAATTATGACAACCCCAAATTTAGCCTGTCACGGCAAGTATGACATTTGCCGCAAGGTTTCGCAAAGTCATCGTGCCAGATCGGTCGGCGGCACCCCCAAGTAAGTGCTACTAACTCTCCCGGCATCTCATCCACTTGCTGTTGCTTTGTTACAAGTGGCAGATTGAGATAAGAAGGTGGGTCGAAAGGATGGCTGGAAGCGGCACAACAATCCAAAACATAAGGCCATCGACTACTCCAACCACCTTCTTCCAGACAAGAACCAACCCGCCAGAAATCTACAGGTTTGTTCGTTCCGAACCGAGAGGCTTGTGCAGCAAGGCCTGCTTCATAGCCAACGGCAATCATATCGTATCCGAAGAACCTCAACCCCCGGCGATCAATTGTAGATTCTGTATAGTCGAAAGCTCGCAGATTTTCGCTTAACCAACGTACGATATTTTTGCAGGCACGAGCCTCTGGCAACTCTCTACGCTCAGCATTTAAAAAGTGAATGTGATGGGAAATAACTCTATGATCGCTATTCGTCAGACTATCCCACAGTACATACACACTGTCGATCCCGCCACTTAGCATGACCAGAGTTGTTGCAGGGCGTGCAGAAGGTTTTACCGGCACGGGTGGTTTAGATTTTTTGAGTGTCCAGATACACCATGACTTTTCGCGGGCCTCAAACATTTTAAGGTCTTGGGCAAGACAGTTTCTCAGCTCTGAAATTCCTTTTTGATCTGAATCCAGATGGTCAAGTTTGGCTATAATATGTTCAATAGTGCCGATAGCATCAACCGACAAATCATCAGAGCTTTCGACTTCAAGCCCGGCTTCTTCAAATGTGTTATTCCATGCTTTAGAGGATGGTATTGACTCGGTATCTGGAAATACGTGTGACATGGTCTGTTTCTTTGCAAAGCAATCCGCAATAACGATTTTGCCCCCAATGCGCACTAAGCTTGAAATAGCATGCACATGAGTATCCAGGCTATCTGCGCTTTCTGATGGTAGAATGAGGAGGGCGCCGTCGAAAGTTTCCCGTTCTTTTTCAAGCTTGCGAGGATCGCCGTGAAACTGTCGAACCCCGGCCAATTCTTTGCACTTATGGGCCGCATAATCCATTGCCTGAGCATCAGCATGCAGATCAAGAATTAACTCTGGAGAAAATTTGGACATTTCCTCCACAACACTACCCTTACCTGCGCCATACACTACATAGCGTTGTCCTGCAATTGGCCCTAGGCGTTCAATGAGGCTCTGTCGGGTTTCTCGCACTGCATGTCTAATGTTAGTGATCTTATCGCGCAGAGGGCCAGGCCAGTGCTCGACGCCCCAAAGCTTGAATAGAAGGCCCTCCTTTGTCATTGCCGGATCAGATGACGGTGTGGCGTCAGGTTTTGCCAATAGTTTTGACTGCCAACGACAAACTACGGATTGTCGGTTTAATCTAAGGCGTCGATAACTGCTTATCCCTCTGTCGGTAAAATGTATATGGCGGAGAGCACGCATCATTCCAATGTGTCGACCTGGTAATGCAACAAACCAAGAAAGCTTGACCTGTCCGGTATTGGTTTCATTCTCCGATTCCCAAATTACAAAACCTATGGGCCAGCCATCTCGACCATGTTCTATAACAATCCGCTCATCTGTCACTGCTTCACTCAATGCAGTAAACATTTCATTCAAAGTTACATGCTGTATCGCCGGGCAGTTCCAAAGAACAAAAAACGCTTCAAGAACACGATTATCCGGCGGCTGGCGTGTGCGATCTCTTAAAATATTCAAATTCCTGTATCCTCCCAGAATGTCCTAAAAACATGGTGTTGAAAGTCCATTGATGATTACGCTTGGATAGATCCCAACTATTCACCATCTACAACACGCGAGATAGCATAAATTTCATTCATAAATGTAGGAACGTAGATGGTTTTCTCGTCAGGCGAAACTGCTACGGCATTGGTTATTGCTTCTGGAAACATTACTGCCTGTTTAGTAGCAAGCGAATGCTGATCTATTTCCTCCAGTATTCCAGCCGAATTTCCGAAAATGACATTGTTTCCAACCAATTTTGGCGAAGAATAAATTCGACCACGAGTTTCTATCTTTTTCAATAATTCCAAGCTATCGAGATCGACCACATACATACAGCGGTCGCCTGAACCGCAAAACAACCGATCTTTAGTCAGGAGTGGTGTGGTGTAGCAAATATCATCCGTTGGAAACTCAGCGAGCAGCTCTCCTTTCTCGAGGCTTACGATGCGGATTGAACCGTCGAAAGATGCACACGCAGCAATTTTCCGTTTTTTATCAATTATCGGGGCATATTTAATTGACCTTTTGGTCTCTATCGACCAGACAACTTCACCACTATCAGCCTTTTGCGCTAAAATTGCATGGTCACTACTCCCGGAGATAATTAAATCCCCCTCTTCCCAATAGGCAGGGGACCCATGCTGGTATTTGGCCATCCAATGCTCCCAGACCTTTTCGCCGGTTTCAAGATCAAGTGCAACATTGCTGCCCTTCCATTCTGGTCGTTCATACTCCAGCCCAATGACGAGTAGCCCGTGACGCTCAACGACGAGTGGAGATGAGCCAATCCATTCACAGACAGGGCTCGCCCAAATCAATTCCCCTGACTCGGCATCCAGGCAATAAACATTTCCATTGTAAGCTCCAAAATATATCCGTCCCATATGAACACACGGGCTCGACCAAATTCCCTTGGTATGATTTACGGGTACTTCAAAATTCCAAACAGGTTTTCCTGTTTTTGCATCAAGCCCCCACATGACGCCAGCCTCAGAGCCAAAATAGATCGATCCATTTGCCAGACAAGGCGCAGATTTTGGGACTACGTTCAAAGCAACTCCGCCCGGTGCTGTAAATTCCCAAATTGGTTCATAACGAAGGGTGTCTGACGAACGTTGGTCCAGGGCAAATTTCCCAGGGGGCCGCATATACAGGCCGAAATCCTGTAGGTTGAAAAGGCTATGGACTTTCAGACCTTCAGATTCACGCCACTGCATGCCTTTTGCAGACTGAAAATCGACAGCAACAAAAATGCTTTCGACCGATTTATGGACCTTCTTAAGACAAACTCTGGCGCGCTCGAGCGTGCGACCGGAGTTGAGAGAATCATCAATGATGATTATTGGATCGTCATTGAGCACTCCCTCAATCGTTCTCTCTAAACCATCAACTTTGCGTTCCTTCCGGACAATAAATCCGTTTGAACACAGACTACGCTGGTCACCAACAAGAAGAATAGCGGCTACAAGCGGTATACCTGAGGTTTCCACGCCACCAATTTGCAGGGGAGCATGATCAGCAAACTTATCCCAAAAGGCCTCGGCAAATAGCCGCAAACCCTCCGCACACAAAAAGACATCCCTCAGATGGACTAACCAGTCAAGATCTTCTGCACGTGAAAAAAGATGACCATGATGCTTTCTTGTTTTAATTCCAAGCGTTTGTATAAGTGTGCGAAGCTTATCAAGGTCGTCTGACACACCACCACCTATTTTTTGCTACACTGTACATATAAGTTTCTTGCTCGCCCTTCAGTATTAAATCTCTGGAAAATTTCGATTTTCAATTTGATAGTTTTAGAACATCTGCAAACAGCCAAGTGAGAAGTGGACGTTCATCAAACAGGATTTCACCACGTACTTCCATTCCTGGTTTGAGGGGTACCTTTTCATTTTTGACCGCGAAGTACTGCTGTGGAAGTTTAATCTCAGCAGTAAAGAACGACTCGTTTCGTTCCAAAATGAAATCCGGGATATTGGCTGATCCGACTATGGACTGAGATATTTTTCCAATGGAACCAATATGAAAACCATATCTCTCATACGGAAAAGCTAAATATTGAATCTGAACAGACTGTCCGGTCTCGACAAAGCCGGCGGCTCTACTTGGAATAAACAGTTTGGCAAATAGTTCTTGGCCATCCGGTAAGATTGTGAGCAATCGCTGATTTGTCTCCATATAGTTTCCCGTCGCAAGATTTAGGGTTGTAACTTGACCGGTCGACGGCGAGCGAATGATATATCCTTGATCAAGACTAACCGTGATCCGCTGTCGTTTAGATTGGGATAAGTTTCGTCGGAGATCGACTATACGCTGTTGACTTTCCAGAATTCGCCGCGATACCTCGGTGTCAAGAGTTCCTTGGGCTTCAATCAAAACTTGTTTTTGATCAAAAAGCGAAAGGAGTGATTGATTGTCTGTCATTGCCACAATTTCACGCCGGCGCTGTTCAGCAATAGAGATGAATTCACCACCTGAAAGAGCTAACTCTAGGAATTCAGTTGACTTCTTATATCGACTTTTCTGGATAACGATCTGTTCTTGAATCAATTTCAGTCGCTGGCGGAGGATCGTAGACCTGGAGTCTAAATCGCTGCGCGTAGTCAAAATAAGTTTCTCTTGAGTGCGAATACCTTCCCTTATCAATTCAATTTCCCGATTTAGAGCTGCTATTTTTTCAGTAACAAGCTCGACATTCTCTGTCTCAATAGTAGGTGCTATGACCGAAGCAAGCGGATCACCCTTATTTACGTGATCACCAAGTTCGACGAATACTTCTGAGATGACACCTGCTTGAAGAGGAAAAACACCAACTAACCCACCCGGTGGCATTAATTGCCCAAAGACTGTTTGGCGCGTTTTCCAGTTAACCTGACTGGCATATGCTACGGCTGCGAAGGCCATCCCCATACACAACCATATGGTGAGTTTCATTGACATCGGTTGGGCAATAAGAACGTCTCCCTTAAGACGTTGTGTACGTGCCGTAACCGCTGTTGGGCGAAACAAGGCCACATCTTTTTGTAACGAGGGTTGTGCTGATATGTTGTCTTCTGGACTCTCAGGCGAGGGTTTCTTATTCATTATTGGCTCCACCGGAAACCAGTGAGCTTACGGCCTTGTCTCCAACAGATACTTGTCCAGAAATGTCGATATGAATAATGTAGTCGGCGGCATCTATTGTTTGGGGCCTATGCGCAGCTTGTATGCAAGTTAACGGAAGTTGGCGCAGGTTGTTGATAATTCTTCTCTCGAGCACGACATCCAGGTTCGAAGTTGCTTCATCCAGAAATAGGATACGTGGTGATCGATAAAGTGCCCGGGCAAGAAACAAACGCTGTAACTGGCCACCTGACAATGTTGATCCGAGATCACCAACCGATGTATTATAACGCATCGGCATGTGTTCGATATCTTCTGCAATACACGCTATCTGGGCGCATTCCACTACACGGTCGAAATCCATCTGTTGAGGAAACATTGCGATGTTCTCACCAATCGAGCCGCGTAATAGTTTGTCGTCTTGAAGCACAATACCAATTTGGCGGCGATAGGAAGATAAGCGTGTAGGTATGACAGGAGTGCCATCTACCAAAAGATCACCATCTTCCGCTTGAAGTAGACCGGCAAGAATTTTGAGAAGAGTTGTTTTTCCCGTGCCTGATGGGCCAGTGAGTACTACAAAATCACCGGAATCAATTCGGAAATTTACATTTTCAATTATGGCATTATCGCGCTTCGAATAGCGGAAAAGAAGTCGGCGAACCTCAACATCACCCCGGTTTATGATTATCGGCTCCGATAGTGTTTGATCATCAATTTCAGGTTCCGCGAAGACAATCTCTGCCAAGCGGTTCAAATGGACGCGTAGAATGCTTAACTGAATAAGCTGATTAAAAAGAGCAATAGCACGATTTGAAAAAAGGCTGCGATATGACAAAACAGCCAAAAGCGTTCCAATCGTCAATTTATTGTTGATGACCGCGGCAACTCCGAAATAGATAATTAACAAAACGTCCAAATTGTAAAAGATTCTCTCGCTGAGCTTTAGCCAATTTTGTATATGTCTCTCTTTCGCATTAAGATTAACCACATCAATGTAGATATTCCTCCATGTGGCGGCGCGGTCTGCTCCGCCATCGGCTGATTTTATGGTGGTAATCGCTCGTGCTGTTTCCATTAAATATGAATATTCTGTAGCAGACGTGGCAGTCATTTCTTCGTTAACCCGGCGAACAGATGGGGATGTTAAAAATACTATAAGTAAATGTGCTGAAGTTACGCCTAAAACAATAAAACCAAAAGTTGGGCTGATAAGGAACAATATTATCAGCGATAATAAACCTAATACGCTATCAACTATTATCGAAACAGCACCATTGGTAAGGAATATTTCGATATACCTGCCTGAAACTAAACGCGACATGATGTCGCCAAGATGCCGTTGTTGGAAAAAAAATGGTGGAAGACTGATAAGATGTTTTACAATATTTGATGCAAGTTGAAAATTTATCGTATTTGAGACGTAAATAACAAGGTAATCTCTAACAAAATTGAACAAAATATGAAAAATTGACAAGATGAGAAATCCCAGAAACAGGACTTGAAGCGATTCCAATCTAGCAACAGGAATGATCTCATCAATAGCGATCTTCGCGAAAAGTGGCGTAATAACAAGAAGTCCCTGAACCAATAATGACAAAAGAAGTAGGTGGCCAAGAGAACCATACAAACCTTTCGTTCCGCTCCATAGAGATCTCAAGTGTACTGTACGTCGTTCGTCACGCCTTTCAAATCCGGCACCTGGTGTTAGTTCTAACACAACGCCTGTGAAATGGTCTGAGGCTTCAGCATTCGTCAACCACCGGCGGCCACGAGCTGGATCGACGATGGTAATCCCTTTTTTGGTGGCTTTGGAAAGAACGACGAAATGCTTAAGATCCCAATGAAGAATAGCCGGACATTGAACTTGAGTGAGGTCGTCAAGTTCTATTCGAAACGCGCGTGCATTAAACTTCAGTTCATCGGCAATCTGAATTAGTTTAGCTGCTGAAGCGCCCCTCGGTGTAGGACCTACTTTCGTACGCAATGATGCCATGTCGATCTTATTTCCATGGTACCCAAGAATCATTGCCAAGCACGTAAGTCCACATTCAGACCGTTCTGCTTGACGGATAAGTGGAATACGTTTGCGTGAAAATAAACCTAATTGAAGTTCTTCATTCACTGTGTTATCTTTACATTATTACAACAATTTTGCATATTGTATTCTTAACATAATTATGCAATTGTACGAAACTAAGTTACCAAATATATTCGTTCGAAATTAAACTATACTGAAGCAAACAGACAAATATGGAGCAAGATTATGTCTAAAAAGGAAATGTCTAAAAAGAAATTTGGTTTTTTGAGAAGAGAGTTAACTTGGGAAGAGTTACGTATAGTTTCAGGCGGTAAAGGCAACGGCGACGGTGATGGCGGTGCTTCGATGGAAGGCGGCGGCGGCGGCGGCGGCGGCGGCGAATGATGTTTCTTTAACTCCTTTTGAAGTATCCGTTAAAATTAGCTGTACTCAATAGTTTGTGTGAAAAATAAAGTCATTTCATGCAACATCTCAGAAACTCAACACGTTGATCATTTGCATGAACAGCGTGCTTGAGTTTGAGTTGCTTGCATTCTGATTGAATGACCCGGAATTTTGCTCTGCTTAAAATGTGAACACCTGGAGTGGAAGGGTAGTCATGTTTCTGCCCCAGTTGTTGATATCAATTAAAATGAAAAATGTGCATATTGCTGATTCAGATGAAGTTCGTATGTCATTCTGGAATAGTATAATGTCATGAGTTTAAATCGCATAGAATTTCTATATGAGAAAATTCGCGATAAAGCTATCAAGTTTGAAAAAAATGACGGCCCCTTGTACAGGGGTACCTATGGTCGGTTTGAGTGGTTATTTAGCTTTCACGATTTTTTTGTTGATCCAGATGCGCTCGATGCTTTTGCAACAGAATTCTGGAATCGATTTAGCGAACATGCGCCATTACAAGTTGGTGGAATGGAGATTTCTGGCGTTCCGCTTGTAATTGCTGTCGTCCAAAAGGCAAAAGAACTCGGTATTGAGGCCACAGGTTTTTTTGTTAGAAAGGAGCGAAAAACTGGGGGGTTCACGCGAATTATTGGGGGTGACTTAAACGATCAACCAATCGTTATTGTGGATGATGTCTTTAAGTCAGGGCGTACAATGGAGAAAGTACGCGTTTCTCTGAATAGTGTTGGAAAAGAATTAAAGTACGCGTGTACGATGGTTGACTTCGAAAAAGACGAAGGAAAAGAATGGGCGCGGAACAAGAACATTTCGGTCGAAACTTTTTTCGACCTCTCAGAGTTTGGACTTGATGCCACACTAAATTCCGATGCGTCTATTCTTGATCGCCGCAACACAGCCCAGATTGTTTATGAACCTCTATGGCACTTTGCATCTCCTGACCCCTTACCTACCTATGTAGTTCCTAAATCTGCGCCATTGCTTGAGAAAAATAAACTATTTTTCGGGAGCGACTCTGGTGTTTTCTGGGCCTTGGATGCAAATTCAGGAGAAGTTGTTTGGCAGTATGATGCCCAAGTGCTTGATGAGAAAGGAATTTGGTCAAGTCCAGCTTATTATAACAATAATATATTTTTTGGAGCCTACAATGGCAATATTTATTGCCTAGAAAGCGAAACAGGTGACGTGGTATGGATTTCTCCCGCGTGTGAATATACCCGATCGTCCCCGCTGGTGGTTCCATCACAAGGAATTGTTGTTATTGGGCTAGAATACACACGGGAAAATGGGCAAGGGGGTATCGCGGCTCTGGACATAGCAACCGGTGATAAAATTTGGGAACATCAATTAGATCGACCACAACATGGGTCGGCAGTTTATTGGGCCGAAAAAAATCTCATTATAACTGGCAGTAACAACGGAACCTTATTGGCTTTGGATGCTAGTGACGGAAAGGTTGTATGGGAGTTAAAAGCAATCGGCCCTACAAAATACCCACCTTCGATTTGCACAAAGCGCCGTATTGTTGCTAGCGCTTCGCACGATAGAAAAATCCGTGTGGCATCGCTCGACAGTGGAAAATTGCTATTTGAAATTGAGACCTCAGATATCTGTTATACAACACCGCTTATTTACGAAAATTTTTTGTTTTGTGGCTCTGGCGATAAATTTTTGTATATAATCAATATAGAAAAACAAGAGCTCGAAAAGAAAATCCCTACAAAAGGAAGAATTTATAGCTCTCCAGCTCTAGTGGATGGTAATGTAATTTTCGGCAACAGCGCTGGGGTTCTTGAGGAATTAAATGGGCACAATCTAGCAACTGAGCATGCCGTTGTGTTCCCTGACTCCATTACAAACAAAGTAGCGGTTTCTCCGGATGGAGCCACTATTTATATTCCGACATATATGAACGAAATATACGCAATGAAACGCCGTAGATCGTGACCACACCTGACCTGTTCCTCAGGCTTAGGTCATGTTGACAAACTTCTGAAACACAGTCTTGCTGAGACGATATGAATTGTACCCGAGGTAGCTTTCGGCTGTTTTGTCGTAGCTTGCTGCCAGCCTTCGTAAACATTTGTGTTTGTTGAAGTATCTTTCGAACTGGTTTCGCAAAGCGTATATGAAGCCATCAATCGGTGCTGCCTGCAGGGACGAATGATAGGAAAATGGTAATCACGAGTCTGATAGCATTCGGATGTCGAGAACGCCTCTTTTCCCGCTCCGGCGTCCCACCTGTACAATCATATCTATTGTTTGGGTGGCGTAATCAATTACATCCTGCCGTGTCAGACGGATCCCGGTTTGCATCACCATGAGTGCCAGGCGCTCTAATGCCAGTGTTGGACTATCGGCATGTATTGTTGAGATCGATCCGGGATGACCCGTGTTGATGGCTTCCAGAAAATTATAGGCTTCAGCTCCCCGGATTTCTCCTAAAATGAGGCGATCCGGGCGCATGCGCAGCGAGCTTTCCAAAAGCCTGGCAGTGGTTCGGGCGGAATTTTTCCGGCGATCTGCAACCAATGCTACAACGTTCTTGTGCGTGGGTCGCAACTCTACCGCATCTTCAATGGTGATAAGACGTTCATCTGGATGAGCCATTGCAAGCAGCGCGCGTGCGATAGTCGTTTTGCCTGATGAAGTACCGCCGGAAATAAGAATGTTCAACCGATTATCGATAGCAGATTGAAACAACTGTGGGAGGTCACCGTTGTTTGCTAAACCTTGAAGTTGCTGTTGCCGTGTTTGCCGCTCGGCTTCAACATCCATCAGACTGCCGGCAATAAACTTGATATCTGCTGGTTGCAGAACGTGAGAAATGTACTTTCGTATCGACAAAGATACACCACCCTCAATTGCGGGTGGTACCACGACCTGAACGCGGACGTCACTCCCAAAAACCAAAACACGTCCAGAAACAATAGGATGTTCTTCGCCCAATGCATTGCCGGTCTCGCCGGCCAGATTGCTGCCAAGCGAGTGAATTTCCTGTTCGGACATTTGTGTGTCTGTAACTTCCTGCATGTGGGAAGCATCGGCGTATTCGACAAAAATCCTGCCATCTGGATTGATAACGACTTCGTTCACATCATTGGAAGTTAGAAGGTCTCGGAGCGATGTCAGACCTTGTTCGGCATAACTTGCAATATCCATCTCAAGAGAAATCCAGATCCTGGTTTACCAAAACATTCAACACCGTGCCTTGCGGTATTCGAATAACGGGGGGTAAGCGGAGATATTCTTCCAGGACATCCTCTGTTGCGTTTTTCAGATCGTCGGAAGCATCTTGCGCCACATTATTTGCAACACCCACGGTACTGTTGCCTGTCGCGTCATCATTGGCCAGAAAGGAAGGAATTGCAGTGATACTCGTGATCAGGACCGCAGTACCGAAGCGTTCGAAAAAACGCGTGTCAACATTGCCGCTTTGGCCGGCTTTCCCAAGGCGATCAGTACCGGTTGCAGCCAGTTTGACGGATTTTCCATCAGGTGTAATTGCTCTGTTCCAGGTTATGAGTACTCTTTGTTGTGCAATGGAAATTTTCGAATTATAGGTTCCGATCAAACGTGTTCCGGCCGGTATTAAAACGCGTTGCCCGTCATATGAATAGACCGGTGTTGTCACTTGCGCTCTAATATTCCCGGGAAGTTCTGTGTCGATGGCGGTTTCCAGAATTGCCGAGATTACGGTGCCCTGGACAATAAGTTTTGAGATATCTCCCAAATCAGCAGCCCTGGCCGTTTCAAACCCTGCCTTTGCTGCTGATCGCAAGAATTTTTCATTACCGCTCAATTCTCGCACACCGGTGTTGTCTTCTGCGGTCCCCGATGTGGCTTTGCCCTCATCGCTAGCATCAAAGACGTTACCATCTGATATGCGCCGCGCCTGCAGCTCAGCCTCACGATCTGCGCGCCTCTTCTCCAGGAGTGCGCGCAATCTAGCCCGCTCCCCAGCCTCGCGCCGGTTCCGCTCGGCTCTGGCCAGATCCTCTGCGTTCGGGCCGCTCGGGATTTTTTGCCGGGCTCGAAGCGCATCAAGCTGTGCCTTTAACAATTGCTCACGTGCTTCAGCTTCTAAGCGAAGTCCTGCAGCTTGTTGATCAAGCAGCTTCTTGATATCGGCCACTGTTGGTCCCGGGGCATTGGCCGGCCGGTTGGCTATTTCTGTCAGGGCTTTTTCCAGTGCGGCAATGCGGGCATCAGCTTCGTGATCAAGCTTTGCTGTTTGCGCAGGAGGAGCAATAACAGGTGCAGAGGGTTTGAAGGTTTCAATATCAAGCGTGGGTTCGCGTTCAAGCTGTGTGGATATTCCGCTATTGTCGGTTCGCGACGTGCGTTGAATATCTTCAGAAGACGATGTTCCCAGTCCCAGCAGCCGACGCGTTTGTTCCGGGAAAACGATGAATGCACCTAATAGAATGATTGCAATGATGAAGAGGAATAGTAGCCATGGAGATCCTCTGCGTTTGGGCCCACCGCTCATGCGTTCGCGCCTGGTGCGAAGCTGATCATTCTCTTGCCTGTTGGTATTATTTTCGGACATGCGCTTATCCCAACAATCCTTTTTTCCTTAAGGTGCTGCCATTAGCCACACATAAGGCCTCCTCCCCTATGCGGATTGTCCATTGTGGTGCGATGCCATCAACGATGATCTGCCGACCGGATGTCCGAGAATTTACCAGAAATTCTTTACCACCTTTGCCAACGCGGAAGATTGCGGGAAGGGAAACGTTTTCCGGGAAAGTGAAAAAGGTCTGCTTTCCGTTGTCAAATACTTCGTAAGGAGCGAATGGTGCCTCGCCTGCGAGTTGGTAATCAAAATTACGGCCACGCTTGCTTTGGCTGCCATTATACTGGGCAATGACACCAGTGGGGTATTTGAACGTTGTGCGAAAATTATAATTCTGCCGACGCCCAGCCCGGCCCCGGTGAGCCCGTAATTCGAATGTATAGACGCGACGATCCGTATAGATTGTCATATTTGTAATGGCGTCGCCGTTGAGCGGTTTTATGGAAACAACATCGCCGCGCTTCAGGCGAATGATCTGCCAGGAGGCGCTATCGCCAACTTGAATGGATTCGACGATTTCGTTCTTTCCAAACTGCACCGTCGAGATGAAATTGGTGTACATGTCCAGGCGGTAGACGGTGTTTTCATTGTAGACGAACTGCTTGATGCGCTTGTCTGCAGTCAGGGATACCGGTGATTGATCCGCCAAAACGGATGTTGCGCCTAAGATTGTTGCACCTAATGTCATGGCGATAATTGTGGTTTTCATTTGGAGGATTTCCTGTTAGTGAGTGTTTCTGCATCAACACGGTAATTGGTGACAAGAAAGCCGAGGGGATTGCTCCAGACAGCTTCAAGGTTGCGTTCAACACGTGGGTTGAACGCGAACCCGACAGTTGCGACAAAATCCCGCTCAACTGGCTTTTCGCCTTCGGTTTCAAGTGTTTTTCGAAATCGGACCTGCGCCGTTTTGCCGGTAAGAAGGGTGATCGATACAATCGTTACCCGAACCCGGGATCGTGCGGCATAAATTGTTGGCGGATAGCTTTCAGAGCCTCGGGTCCACAGCGCCACCAAAGAATTCCGTGCCTGATCGCGTGAACGTGTCAGAACATCGGGAATGCGTGTTTCATTGTCAAAAGCATCATAAGTTTCCCGATCAGAAACATAGGCAACAAGTTCTGCCTGCCTGACGGCTTCGCGTTCCGACAGATTTAGAGGCTGAACCTGGACGATTTTTTCAGCTTCTCCAGTGGTCTTGTCGACCATCACTACATAGGGTCGAATTTCCTTTAATGGCATAAGCGCCAACACAACTCCTACACAACCAACAGCAAGCATCAATGCGATAATTGCCACTATCATCCACCGGTTTCGCTGTGTCTGGAGTTGGAAGAAGACCTCGTCTTCAAATGAATAGGCAATTTCATCAGATGATTTAGATACCATCTGCTGCCGCTCTCTTATTCTCTTGTTGAGCTGCCCTGTTTCCGTTATTTTGGAAGAAAGCAGGGTCACTGAAGCGTTGCCGGTCTCGACTCATTCGAGCAGCCTGGGTGACAAAAGCAGCGGCTTGAGCGGTTTTTCCACCGCCATTATCACGGATGTTGTCAGCGGCCTGTTTACCAGCATCGTAGCGTGCGACGGAGCTGTAGGCTGTTCTTAACGGAGCTGTCGCAATATCCCGGTTGATGCGACCAACTGCGCGCGCTTCAGCGAGACCAGTGCCGGTAGTTACGATTGTACCGGCAAGCCCGGTGACCATAGATGGTATGTTGAACATCATGAAGATTGCAGCAAATATCACGATAATAAATCCTGCGGCAGCTGAAATCGTGTTGGCGCTTGCGGCAATACCAATCATGTTTTGACCAACGCCCACAACTGCCCCCATAACCCCAGCCAGAACCAGCGGTATAAGTGCGAAGCCAATGGTGAACCTTGCCCATGATTCAAACAGGCTCCTGGTTGCCGTAAACATCAAACACGCAATAAAAATGGGCGCAAACGAGATGGCCATGGCGAGGCCAACCTTTGCTAACGCCGATACCAGGATTGCAACACAGGCCATCAAAGAACCCAGAACGATCAGAACAACCGATGTCAGGCTGATCCCCAGCCAACCGCTTGCTTCATTGGCACGATCAGAGAAGTTGAATATTTCGGTGACCATCTGATCGAGTGCCAGATTTAGGTTGGGTGCACCGGTTGCACCCAGCAGAGCCGCGCCGATAGATCCCGGGGTATTGGTAAGAATATTATAGATGGGTTCGAACTGAGACCAGGTCGTAGCAACGGACAGAATAATCACATAGCGAACGCCCCAGGTTGTGTAGTTGGACATGCGAACGGGTGTGAATTGAAAAAGGGCATTGGCGGCAATCAGGGCCAATCCAAGAATACCGCTTGCTTGAATCATGGTTGTGACCGGTCCGGCAAAACCGGTGAAAACGGTTTGAGCATAATTTGCTATGGCTGAATCAATCTGGGAAAGTGTATCATTAATATACGTTGCCATCCCCTATCCCCTCACCTTGCGGGAAATCACACCCAGATTCTCACAATAAGAAAGTGATTGTTCCCGCGGGTTTTGTTTTACCCGCTTTTCTTGCAAGGCGAGCATGTCAGGCCTAAGTTCGAGATTGCCCCGTGCAAACCACTCCTTTGGAATTGTAGTTTTGATGGCGCTCCAGTTTCGTCGTCCATCCATGCAGGAAAAATCTACCAGTTTGCCTTCAAAAGCTGCTTTGCAAATTCTGCGTATTTCAGCGTCTTCCCAATTGAAAGCCTGATATTCGACAATCCTTCGCATGGTGATATTGTGGGCCATTTGTTTGATGCCCGCTATTGCCTGGCTACTCTTGAATGGATAAGCGCTACAATGAAAATTATTCCCATCTGCTGATTGAGCTCCTGATAAGGGAAACGTCAGAAGTGCCAAGCCCGTCAATGTCGCTTTAATCATGGTTTTAGTTCCCTGCCTTCATGAATTTCCGTGAAGCCGTACCATCGCGTGCTGTGTAAATGGCTTGCATGCCGGCTGTATTTGCCGCGGCCGATTGTACCCGAACCAGTTCCAGTATCAGGATTGCAACCTCGGCTGTGACGCGAGTGTTGAAGTCTACGCTGGCCTTTAAGTCTGTTGAGGAATCAATCCGGTCAACGAGCGTATTGATCCGGGTGACAGCAGCGCCGGCTCGTTTGTAACTGTCATCGGCGGTTGCAACGGCTGCAAGTCCTGATCCGGCCAGAGAAGCAATTGCCTTGTCGGAGGCAACGGGAGAGGTATCAAATGTTGCCAGATCGCCGAGATCAAAGCGGGTACGGAGACTGGAAATCAACGTGTTCATGTCACCGGCATTGCCGCTAATTTCTCCCCCGCTTATAGCGTTGTCGACAATAGACTGAAGGTCGCTTGCAGCGGTTCTTGTAAGTTTTTCCGCAGAACCATTCAGGATGTTCGAAATACCCTTGGCACCAGTGATTGCCTGAAGGCGTTGCTTCATGTTTTCAAATTGATTTTTGAGGGTGGCCAATTGTTTGACCTGTTCTTCGTAATCGCGAACTTGCTGCTGGAGCTGAGCAATTACTTGCGCCAGTTGTGAGGCATCAATAACCGGGATGCCTTGAGAAATGGCACTATGGAGCGGCACAAAAAATAAAAATATGACGAGTGACGTCCGCACAAGAATACTCTTCATGTAAGGGCCTTTTCATCGGAGCTGTTATTGAGAGGCTTGTATTTGCATGCGCATGGAGATGTATACTCAATGGGAATTGAAGCGCAGCTGCCCAATGTGAGGGCAGTAAATATTATTACGAGAAACTTCCACATACTGTTTTATTCCTTCCAGAAATCTTTGTGTTCGCGCCACCCTGCCGGTGCGCTTTCACCCTTGCCGCCGCCCAGTATTTTGAGAAAACCGCCAAGAGCATGAAGATCCATATCAATGATTGTGCTGTCGTCACCGGATTGCATAAGAGCTAATCGGTGGCCAACATTGGATTGTGTGAGAAAATCGCGTTCACAATCTGTAAGATTCAGCGGGGCAAGTTCAGCAAGGGTGTTTCGGTTTGATGGATAAATCAGCTTGGTAGCCACACTTTCGATGATTGCGCCGCCGGCAGCACTCTCTGAGATGTGCGAGACGCGCTGAGTGAGTAATATGACCACCACGTTTTTCTTGCGCATGGTCAACATCCAGTCCTTCAACCGGGTCTGGAAATACGGATCATCCAGAAGCTTCCAAGCTTCATCCATTATCAGCAAAGTCGGACGTTCATCTTCAACAGTCCGCTCGATTCGTCGGAAAACATAAGACAGCCAGGCGGTGCGAACATCGTCATTATCGAAAATCTCGGTAAGATCAAAACCTACAATATCGTTTTCAAATGTGAGACTGTCTTGACCCTTTCCATCGAAAAGCCATGAGAATTGCCCACCTTCGTCCCAGCGGCCAATCCTTGTGTGAAGGTCTTGTCTGTCGTCAACAGCGCGCAACTGGGAACGAAAATGTGAAATCGTCTGCAGGTTTTTAGGGGCCGCTTGATTGTCCCGTGCAGCTTTTGCAAGTGCTGCTATTTGAACAGGTGTGAGTTCACCTTGCCTGGGTTTCAACATGGCCTCCAGCCAGTCCGTTAGCCAGGCTGCCCCACGTTCATCGGACTCTGAGTCAAATGGATTGAAACCTGTAGAGACCCCCATCCTGACCGGCGTGTAATCACCACCAAGCGCCCGAACGGGCATTTCGAGGCCTTGATCCTTGTCAAAGACAATGATGCGAGGATTCAAGCGCAGGGCTTGTGACATAAGAAATGCTAACCCAAGCGTTTTACCCGATCCCGTTTGGCCAAGAATCAATGTATGACCCACGGTTCGTTCACCGCTTTGGCCTGGTAGATGGAAATTCAGCCGATAGGGTTCGCCATTACCGGTTGGCAAAATGGTGATCGCCTCCCCCCAGGGAGACTGTGTCTTATTGCGACCACGTGCTGCGCCATGCAGGGCGCCCAGTTCCGCAAAGTTCTTTGAGGAGATCATGGATGCACGGGTGCGGTATGAATAATTACCCGGTTGTTGAGCGAAGAAGGCAGCTCGTGCAGCAAAGTTCTCACGGATCATGGAACCGCCCATACTCGTCACTGCACGCGTAATAATGCCGAGCGTTTCATCCAGTCCCGCTTCGGATTCAGCAAAGACTGCAATTGTGCAATGATGAAAACCAAAGGCAACCCGGCCGGAGGCTTGATCGTCTGCGGCCTCTTCCAGTTGCATTTGCAATGAGCGTGCGGCATCTTCAGCCGCAGCCATTTGACGCGATACCCGTTGAATTTTTTGCAGGGCATCAACACGATCACTGGGCGTGAATGAATTTGTTACCACCATGTCGACAGCTAGATCCAGGCCATCGAGAATGCCCGCATGGGTATGGGAAGGATAATCTTTCAGCGTGATGATTGAGCCGTATTTGGTGTTTCCAGAATAAGAGCCAAACACAGTAAAAGTATCGCCCTGAAATGAGACAGACGCATTGGCAATGAGGTCATTCAAGGGTGTAAACCGCCTGCCCGGAGCCACGGACACGAACTCGCCGGTAATAGTGGCTCGCAGCAGTCCCAACCATTCTCCTCCCGAGACCGTCATTCGACGGGGTTTTGTTCCACTGAGTGTTTCCATGAAACCAGTGATAATCTGATTCAATCGTACTGCGCGCCGTTGCAGGTTTTCCTCACGCAGATGCTTGCCACCGCCTGCAAGACGCGACCAAAGGCCAACAACTTTTGATGGGCGAATCGTGATTGTCACCAAAGTGGTACGATAACGCAGGCCCGAGACGCCAAGATAGGATTGCCATCTGCTATCAATGGCACTGGCAAATTCGTGAGTGTCCGGTACCGGATCCAAATGAGGTATGGTTTTGGTGGAGATACGGTGAATGTAAAATCCAACATCGGGCATTTGCTGTGCGACCAGAGCCGAGAATGCCTGAGCAATACCGTCTACATCGCTATCATCACTTGTTGAGGCGCTAATCCCGTCGACTGCAAATGCGGCCATAACGTCGCCGTCACGCAGTAAGATGGTTTGATCATCAACCGCGGTAATATAAGGAAGGGCACGAACCAGCAGCTCTTCTGTTTCTCTCGCAGATTCGTGTAGGGACTGTTCTGCAAGGGTGGTCCTGCTGTCAAGCACCATAGGTCACCCCCCTGCCCTTGAGCCAGCTCACAGTGAGAGGAGTTGCCCGCAATGCGATGAAGATCACATCGAAAATGCGGGCATCGTGAGCAGCCAGAAGCCGAAGAGCGATGTAGCCAACGAACGCACTTACAAGGAAGTAGATTAGGGAAAGGGTGGCAATGAACCCACCCACAACAATAAGCATCAAGATGATGACATATGTCATGGGCAGGCCCATCAGTAAGACAGGCCGGGTCAGTCCCTTGAACAATGGTGTTGTCAACAATCCAATCCTTTCCAGATTATCTTTTTTAAAACCCAGCCAGGATTGTTGCTGCACCAAACAGAATGACCAGACCAACAACAACAGATCCGGCATACAGCCAGTTCATTCGGCCCATGAGGAACAACATGCCGACTCCGGCCAGAGCAACCAATCCAAGCGCGCGGCCGAGCGTCGTGGTCAACGCAGTGCCGATTGTGATCAGCATGGCTGTGATGGGTGACAAATCTTGTGCTGCGGCCGGTGAGGTCATGACGATGACTGCAAGTGCGGTTAACAACCCAAGCCTGAGATTGGTGTTTAAAACTCCCATACGGATATTTTTCCTTTAAGTGGTGCTTCGCGATTGCGGGATTGGTTTCTTGACGGCAAAGATTGTTGCAAGATGGTCTTGCCCGGCTTCAAGCCAGCCTTGGCAAGAATCCATTGGATGTAAGCTTTGGTCTCGGCAAATGGCGGAATGCCACCATATTCCCGAACGCGTTTGGGGCCGACATTGTAGGCTGCTAATGCCAGATCCAGCGAGCCAAATTGTTCAAGCTGCCGGGTGAAGTATTTGGCCGATCCGTGGAGATTGGTCACCGGATCAAAAGGGTCTGTGACACCCAAATCACTCGCTGTACCGGGCATGAGTTGGCCCAGACCGGCAGCTCCCTTGGGTGAAACAGCTAGGGGATTGAAATCGCTTTCACGCTGTATAAGCGCTTCGAAAACATCAACGAATGCCAAGGCATCCAAACCGGCAGCCCTGACCTCAATTGATCCGGAATATTTAGTCGCGACATCGCGCGCGAGCTTTCGGTAGGCCGCCTGATCTACTGTCATATCGGATGGTTGGGAGGCGTTTTTCTCAGGCTTTATCGGGTCTTTTGCCAATTGAGATTTTTCAGTGATCACGACATCATCGTTAGCACCATATTCAAAGACCGTCGAATAGGCATGAGAGGCAGTTAATAATAAAACTGAAGCTATTGGAACCGTAACATAGAGGTTTATTTGAACTCTACCTTCCATACTCATTTTACGGATGCTTCTTCTAAGTGTCGACACAATACAAATTTCTCAATAGCTTCATCGGCCAGCTTGCTAAGCGACACTTTCTGAAGTCTGAATTCGATTTCATGTAGAGATGAAAATAGAAAAATAATCAATGCAAACAATAGCTTATGCGACATTAGAAATATTTAATCTACGGGTAGTCAATAATACGCCACTTGGCAAGCCTTTGAAAACGCTCAAGGTTAAACCCCTTGATGAGATTTGATAGGCATTTGCAATCACGTCAATTGAGCAGCCATGGTGCATCGAATTATGTGGATAGAACAAAAAGTGCGACATTTTGCTGCAACTGTTTTCGCCGACTTAATCGGTATGATCTGAAATTACATAATTGGCGCCTGAGTATCTTGCGAAAACAGCTCATCAAAAGGAATGTGTTTTCCAAAACTCTAAATTCCCCCTTCTCTGTCGGGGTTAATTAAAGGCTCACACTTTGCCGGGTGATGAGCGCGCCAAGCTGTGACCATGTGACGAACACCCAGGTTCGCGTCAGTTACCTCATATGCTATGATTGCATTGGGAGGTGAGCGATGAAAAATAAAAGCGATGAAAAAAAGGCTAATCTAACGATTGAAGGGGCACTGGTTGTAGCTATTACCAAAGCTTTGTTTGCGCGTGAAATTGACAAGGTTTTCGGGATTATTGGTGGTTATCTGGATGAAAACGATCTGAAGGTTTCGGCGGAGATGATTGCAGAGTACGAAAAGGCAGGAAGAATTACCCCCCGAAAGATTATTCATTTGCCAACTAATCGCTAGGGGTGAACTCTCACGTGACTGTTCATTCGATGCCGATTATTCTGAAAGCACTCAATTTGATTGCACGTGAATAATATATCTAATCGCGCATTAGAAGATTTAACGACATTAGGGATTTAAGGACATTAGGAATGCAAATAGAACACAAAGTGCTTATGTCAGTTTAGGAGGTATGGAATGCTGGATTACGCACTTTTGGAAGCCCTGCTTGCGGTTGAACGTGAGGGTAGTTTTGAGGGCGCTGCGCGTTTTCTTGGCGTCACGTCTTCAGCGATTTCACAACGCATTAAACTGCTGGAACAACGCATAGGCGCGATTACTGTGAACAGGCAAGTGCCGGTCACGCCGACTGAATTTGGAACACGTCTTTGTCGACATACCGAAAGGGTGATGATCCTTGAGGAGAGTGTTATCAAGGAAAATGAACACCATTTTCAATCTTACCAGATACCTAGGAGAACTCTGAAAATCCTGGTGAATGACGACAGTCTCTCAAGCTGGTTCATGGACGTATTACAGGCGGAAGCTAAACTTGAAGATCCATTCCTGTTTGAGTTAACAATTGTTGATCAGGACCACTCAATGAACCAGATGAAAGCAGGGACTGTCCTTGCAGCTATTTCTGCTGCGAAAACTGCGTATTCCGGGGTCATCCGGCCACTGATTCCGATAACATCCGGCCACCCATAC
>CAZVAZ010000009.1:0-29185 GCA_964625235.1 uncultured Hyphomicrobiales bacterium | reverse complement strand
TGCCATCGGGATTGACCATCACCTCAATGACGGAGGAATCATTCAATGCGGCTTCAATCACCGGGCCAAACGCCGTCAGCAGCATCTGGCGGCGGCGTTGACGTGCCTCTTCGATCAGCTGTTCAGACATCTTCTTCCTCCTGAAACGCTTCAGACTCTTCGAGTCCTTCAAAATCGTCATCGTCGGTGATTTCAGCATCTTCTTCGATCACCACAGGACTCAGAGGCGGCAGTGAATCATCGACAAAATTTGAATTTTTGGTTGGTTCCGCAACACCGGCAATGTCACTCGCCGCTCCAGTGAACAGGTCAAGCCGGTTTTCGACGATCCTCTCCAGCACTTCGGCAATCAGGTTTTGATCCTGAGCCAGCCGCCTGCCAACCTGGGCGATGAACACTTCAAACCGCTCCTTGCCCAAGGCATGGGCGGAGGCCTGTTCGGCTTGTGGAAGCGGCGGCGTAATGGTCAGAAAATAACGCACAAACAGTGCCAGGGTTTCCGAGGTGATGCTTTCATTGCGCTCAATTTTGGCCTGAGATTTAGACATCTGATCCAGCCGCCTGAGCATGGCTTTTTCAAACGTCGCGTCGCGCTCAGGATTGAGAAACCTATCCAGAGCATCATTGACAATGCGTGACTTGTTGAGGCCCGGTCGTTGCGACAGTAATGTCAATTGCGCTGCCACATGATCCTCCAGATAGATGTTGATGCGTGGTTTCATGGGCTGGTTCCTCAAAAGTCCGGCAGCATGTCGGTGCGTCGATTATCAACTTCGTTGACGCCATTGTTGATGGCGTGGGCGCGCTGAATGGCTTGTGAGTTAGCCAGAGAACTGGATTGCGAGCGTGAGAGCGGATCGATGTTTTGGATGTCTGTGGTGAACTCATCATCCAGCAGGGCGGTATCGATAACGGGTTTGTTTTGGCTCTGATCAGTTTCCGTATCAAACAGTTCGGGTTCCCGGCGCAGGCCACCTTCATCGCCGCCGGAGGTCATTGTACTTTTCAACTGCCGTTGCAGTTGGCGCGATATCTGGCGGGACTGGTCCTGCCAATCATTGCTGCGGGCTTTTGGTCTGTCGGCATAGGTTCCGGAGTCGGACAATAATGGTGCAGGCAGACAGCGATCGGTAAAATTTCCATCTTCAAAGTATCGCAGTTTCTGTGCCCGGATTGGCGGCGTACCGGATACCAGCACCAGCGCTTCATCCTGGGGTAATTGCATCACCTCGCCGGGTGTCAGCAGAGGACGTGCTGTTTCCTGTCTTGAAACCATGACATGGGCCAGCCAGGGCGCAAGGCGGTGCCCGGCATAGTTTTTCTGGGCGCGTAATTCGGTTGCCGTGCCCAGTGTATCGGATATCCGCTTGGCGGTGCGATCATCATTGGTGGCAAAGGCCACCCGCACATGGGCATTATCGAGGATCGAATTATTCGGGCCATAGGCCTTTTCGATCTGGTTGAGTGACTGCGCAATCAGATAGGCGCGGATGCCATAACCCGCCATGAAGGCCATTGCGGTTTCGAAGAAATCCAACCGTCCAAGTGCGGGGAACTCATCAAGCATCAGCAGCAATGCATGATCTGTTTTGCCGGGTTCTCCGGTCGGTAGTTCTTCCGTCAGCCGCCGTCCGATTTGATTGAGGATCAGGCGAATGAGCGGCTTGGTGCGGGAGATGTCCGAGGGTGGTACCACCAGATAAAGCGACACCGGACGTTCGGCATGTTTGAGATCGGCAATACACCAGTCACAGGCCGATGTGGTTTTGGCGATAATCGGATCGCGGTAGATTTCCAGAAACGACATGGCGGTGGAAACAACGCCGGACAATTCATTCTCGGACTTGTTCAGCATCTCGCGGGCAATGGAGGCGACTTCGGGATGTACCTTCGGTTGTTTCTTGCTGCCCAGATGATTGGTGGTCATCATAATGCGCAAAGTTGCCTCAATGGTGCGTCTTGGATTGGCGAGGAAGATTGCTACACTTGAGAGCGTCTTTTGCGGTTCGGCATAGAGTACATGCAGGATGGCACCGGTCAGCAGTGAATGCCCGGTCTTCTCCCAGTGATTGCGCTTTTCCAATGCGCCTTCGGGATCGACCAGAATGTCAGCAATGTTCTGGACATCGCGGATTTCATGGTCGCCCTTGCGCACCTCCAGCAGCGGATTGTATCGGGCCGAACGTGGGTCGGTTGGATTGAACAACAGGCAGTGAGAGAACTTTGAGCGCCAGCCAGCCGTCAACTGCCAGTTCTCGCCCTTGATATCGTGCACCACGCATGAGCCTGTCCATGACAGCAGTGTTGGAATAACAAGACCAACACCTTTGCCCGAGCGTGTCGGCGCAAAGGCCAGCACATGTTCGGGGCCATCATGGCGCAGATAGTTTTGTCCAAGACGGCCAAGGAATACACCAGCAGGTGCGAGCAGGCCGGAATTGCGAATATGTCGCTCACTTGCCCACTCAGCCGAGCCATAGGTGGTGACATGTTTTTCCTGTCGCGCGCGCCACAACGAACCGGCAACTGCGGTCATCGTGCCAAGAATGCCGCCCGCTGCTGCCAGCATACCACCCTGATGGAAAATCTCAGGTGCATAAGCCTCAAATGAATACCACCAGTTAAACAACCGCCAGGGATAAAACACCGGCCAGCCACCGATTTCAAACCAGGCTTCTCCCAATCTGATCTGATAGCCAAGCCTGAAGGCCACCCATTGGGTTGAAGCCCATAACGTGCCCGCAATAGTCAGCACCACCACCAGTGCCTGACCGATCAATAGTTTGGTTGGGTTCATAGATTTGAGACCGCTCATTCGTGTTAAAAGACGGTTCAAACAAGCTCATAAATGGGAAGGTAGGCAAGCACGAAAAAGCATGCGTCAATTTATTTACTGCATATAAATCAACGGGTTGGATGGCGCATCCAAATACGGAAATCCCCCACCACCCACAACCATGCCATCACGATTTTGTGAGGAATTGGATTGGCTTTGATGGTGTTGGTATGGGTAGTGAAAGTGGTAGCAAGCACAATGCGGGATTTGGAGAAATCTGATTATTTCGGCGAATCGAGCATCTGCCTATATCCTGATACACTCATCCATTTTGCCCGTTGAAGGTGGGACTGCCAGCAGGCCTTGGCAGATGCCTCTTCCAAGTTGAGACCCATGATGTCAGTGGCAACGCTTTGCCAACTGGCATCACGTTCCTCCGCATCAAGCAGTTGCAGATAGAGCTTAAAGTGGGCCCTGTCATAGGGTGTTATACTGTCATCAACCGGTGCTAAAGATTGAAGTTGTTGAGTGTCATTCATCGCTACTGCTATCCGTTCAAACTAATCCCATACTGGGATAATCCGAAAACGGGATTAATGGAAGAGTCGTTTTTAACTTCTGAACGACTTATTTCATGCCCGGATCATTAGGTACACCACGATATAACTCTCTTATGGCAAAACTAGCCCAATTGCGAAAGGAAGTCGGCATGACACAAAGCCAGCTTGCAAAGAAACTCGGCAAGCCGCAATCATTCATCGCCAAATATGAGGGCGGTGAGCGACGGTTGGATGTTGTTGAGTTTGTCGATATTGTGAAGGCTTTGGGTGGGTCTGCAGGTACTATGGTCGAAGACCTATAAGACTGCCTTCTGCAATTTCCTTTTACGATGGTAATTGCATCGATGATCAATAACAAACACGAAATTACCGCAAGGCGGTTCCATCTATCGTAATCATAAATTCGGTCGCGATTTCTGCTATATTATCGAAGCGGTGTGAGACGTCAGCATGGAAAAATAGTGAATCTCCCTGTTCCATAATATATTCGTCCTCACCCAGGGTGACTTTAAGTTTACCGCGCAGCACGACAAGAACTTCGGTAACGCCAGAATCATGAGCTGGAAACGTCCCGGACGTCCCGCCCGGCTGAATGACATTCCCAACGACATCGACACCTCCGCGCATTGGAAAAATGGGTGACAAAGATCGTCTTTCGAAACCTGTCTCAGCATCACGAAAAACTGGTTGCTCCTGAGGCCGATAAAGCCGTGCACTGCTTTGCGTTTCTGTGCCGCCCACCAGTGCGGATATGCCTATCTGAAACCCCTCTGCGAGTTTGCCCAGTACAATCGCTGAGGGACTGGATTCTCCACGCTCAATCTTCGAGATCATCGCACGCGATACACCGCTTTTTACTGCCAACTCTTCTAAAGTCAATTTTTTTGCGCGGCGTATTATTTTAACCTGCCTGCCGATATCTGCCAGTTTATCTTTTGATTTTGTCGGGCTTTCGCTTCCAGTAAGATCAGCAACCCCTGTGTCCTTATGACCTTTATCCACGATCTGTTGCAACTTTTCTAAGCCCATTTTTGAGGTCTTTCTTTCGGGTGGATACGAGTTTAAAGTTCTCACGTAACATAGACTTTGCTGAGTTAATTCTACAATGCAAGAAACAAATACACCACTTTTTCGATTCTCGAAGCGTCAATCGATATGTCAAGTGTCCGAAGCGACGCGTGCTTCATGGATCGTTATGTGAAGAGTTGCAAGTTCCAAGTATGGGCATTTAATACCGTGTAATTCACCGTGTTTGATAAATTCAACCATCAAACCATCAACTTCAGTACGATTTCCACTCTCAATGTCACGAAGTAATGACGCTTTGTAAGATAATTTGACATTGGTCAGAAGGGATAATGATTGTGCCACAAATTCTGCTGTCGGATTATAACCGGCAGCTGCAGCGATCGATACAGCCTCGTTAAACAACTTCTCTACCAATTCTTTTCCGCCCAGCTGGGAGGCTATCTCCCCACTGGCGCCCCTCATCAGACCTGTCATGCCAGCCAGGGTGACTATGAAAACCCATTTTTCCCACATTTCATATAAAATGTTTGTACTGATGCGTGCGGCCATTCCACCACCAGCAATTCCTTCAAACAATTTAGTCAAATTGTGATTCTTGCTATTGTTTCTTGGTCCGGCAACCAGGATATCATTGGAGCTCAAGCGTTCCACATGAGTAGGTGATTGCTTAATGACGGAAAAATGCGCCAATCCGCCCCAGACCTGAGCCGGCGAAAACACTTTGTCGAGATGAGAAAGATGAGTGGTGCCGTTGAGTAAAGGTAAAAGGACGGTGCTATCAGCTACAACGGGCTCCACAGCCTCAATTGCACCAACGAGTTGAAATGTTTTGCAGGCGAGAACAACAATATCAAAAGGCCCCTCAACATTGTCAGTGATCTCAATATTCGTAACATCGAAGGTTCTATCCGGGCATGTCACTTTAATGCAGGCCCCGGTTGCAATATCAGCCTTCCCTGATCTTACCAGAAAAGTGACGGGCATCCCAGTGGCAGCTATCTGAGCGCCGATATAGGTTCCCACTGCTCCTAAACCAAGAACTAAACATCGTGGTGAGACTGAGCCCATGAGTGAGCCTCCTTAACGGGTGGACAAAAATCTAATATAATGGAATATTGTAACGAGTGCAACTTGGAAAGAGTGTAAGAATGCGAATTTTGTTGGCGCCAGACTCCTTTAAAGGGGCGCTGTCTGCGCGTGGCGTGGCCGAGGCCATGCGTATTGGAATTCGCAAGGCTTTAACCGGGGCAGAGATATTCATTCAGCCGATGGCAGATGGAGGGGAAGGGACACTGGATGCAATCTTGGAAAAAGCTGGAAAGCGGTTTTCTATGTCCGTTCCAGGAGTTGATGGCTTGCCTGCACTTGCAGACTATGGGTCTGTAGCTTATCGCGATGAACCTGAAACGATAATCCTAGAAGCGGCCCAGGTTGTTGGCTGGGGGAACAGGGCCGCTGCCGCCACAACTATTTGGGAGCGTCAAACCGCTGGCTTAGGTGAAATGGTGCAAAAGATTGCGGTAAAAGGCCATCGTACCTTTTTGGTTGGGCTGGGCGGTACAAGCACAAATGATTGCGGGGTCGGTTTTTTGCACGCTCTTGGGGTTCGGTTTCTGAACTCTAAAGGTAATATCATTGCACCAACACTAAGCGCTATGGAGTCCCTTTCAAAAGTGGATATTTCGCACCTGGATACCCGTATTCTGGAGTGTCAATTTGAAGTAATGAATGATGTTGACAACCCACTTACAGGAAACAACGGTGCAACTGCAGTTTTCGGGCCTCAAAAAGGGATACCATCAAAGGACATACCACGCATAGACCGTATCATATCAAAAACAGCAAACGTCCTGGAGAAGGCATTTGAGCGATCCGTTCAAAACGTTCCAGGCGCTGGCGCGGCGGGCGGATTAGGATTTGCCTTTTATTTGCTTGGGGGTACTGCCCGGCAGGGCGCTCATGTGGTGGCGGACATTGTAAATTTGGAAAGGCTTATTGCCAATGTGGACTGGATCATAACAGGAGAAGGTAGTACCGATATACAAACATGTTACGGAAAAGCGCCGGCGATCATTTCCCAACTGGCTGCAGGACACCGAACCCCAGTTACAATTTTGTCAGGAAATGTAGATCTTTGCTCTAGAGACAATCTTGCGGCTATGTTTTCAGGCGGTTGCTTTTCGATAGTGCCTGGCCCCATTACAGTGGGCGACGCTATGAGGTCTACGGAAAAACTTGTTGCGACCGCATCGTATGAGTTGGCACGATTGAAGGTGGTTTGATCATTGGTATCAGTCTCTCCGTTTAATGTTCGGGTATTTCAACCACCACCACTTTTTTGACGTGGACAAAGCCCCGAACTGTATCATGAAAGCGATTCCATAAATTTTTGGTCAATAATCATATTTGCCGAACTGCTATTTTTTTGAGGCTACTTTGTGATCTGCCAGCCATTCCAGCGCCTTAACCATTGCGGAATGGTCCCAATCAGAGCCGCCGCGAGCAGTGCATGCATTGAATAACTGTTGACATAGAGCAGTCGCTGGAAGGCTCATTTGAAGTTTATGAGCATTTGACAGTGCCAGATTAAGATCCTTTTGGTGCAGAGATATTCTGAAGCCGGGCTCAAAAGTACGATTGACCATACGTTCGCCATGCAATTCTAAAATTTTTGAAGACGCAAAACCACCCAATAGCGCTTGCTGGACCTTTGCAGGATCAGCGCCAGCTTTTGAAGCGAACAACAAAGCTTCACCTACAGCCTGGATGGTTGCTGCAACGATAATCTGGTTTGCCACTTTGGTCGTCTGACCATCTCCGTTGCCGCCAATCAGGTTAATGTTTTGCCCCAACTTATCCAGTATTGGCCTCACACGCTTAAATCCTCTTTCCGAACCGCCAACCATGATGGTCAGCGACCCGGCTTTCGCGCCCACTTCTCCTCCAGACACCGGTGCATCGAGATATTCGCAATCAAGCTTATTGATGCGGCTTGCGAAGTCCTTTGTTTCCAATGGCGAGATGGAGCTCATGTCGATAACAATCTTACCTTTTGACAATCCTTCTGCGATCTTGTCATCACCGAACAAAATATCTTCCACTTGCGGTGTGTCCGGCACCATAATAATGATGACATCACATTGTTCGGCAACAGCTTTGGGGGTAGGTGCTGTTGTCAGCCCTTTCCTCAGCAAACCTTCATGAGCAGGTTCAAAATGTGTTGACGTCATAACTGGATAACCAGCTTCAATGAGATTGCCGGCCATCGGGGCTCCCATAATACCGAGGCCAATGAATCCTATGCGTTCCATGCGAAATAACTCCGTTCTATATTTTGCTATTACTGTTGATTAAGACAGTGATTTTACCAGATCCGCGACCTGGTCTTCGGATGCACCTGCTATTCGTGCATTTGGCCTAATGCCTGAGAAACCAACAATTAAAAGTATCTCATCCGGTCTGGGCGAGCCCTGCACGACAATTGGCATGGTATCCATGGCGTCATAATCCCATCCGTCATCAATACCGCCGAGGATAAGATCGACCTGGGTTCCGGTTGCGCCAACCTTGCCGTTGCCTGGAATGAGAGCCTTGCCGCGCTTAATACCTTTGCGCATTGATAACCCAATTCGGACGTGGATCATTGCTGCGCCATGTTCAAGATCACCGCCTGTTCCGACTACAACCGCTTTGCCGTAACCTCGCAGTTTTGACTCATCCAATCGTTTTAGGGCACGTGCAGTCAGTATCTCACCAACCTTTACGGACAGCTCGATAATTTCAGAAAAATCTTCGACCCCGATTCTGCCAGCAAGTGGATTTCGGAGTGTCGCACAGGCGGCCACCCTGGTAACAGGTGAATCCAAACGGCTACCGCCTTCCATCTGAATTTCCTGCTCAATTATGTTGATTTCCCGAATATCCATAGTTGCTCTCCAGTTATATTTTATTTTTCCGCTTAGTTCCGTATTTTTCTAATATAAAAGAAAAAACTTGTCCACCTTCTTATTGTAACTGGGTTGGATTTTATGAAGGGAAATTGATGAGATTTTAACGGGCCCGAATTGGTGTTAATTAAAATCTTATAAAACAACGAGTTATAGCATAAATATCTTTCTAGTAGAAAGATTCATAATATATCGCGCCTGATTTCAGACAAAATGATAATTTTTGGTCGACAGAAAAATAAAATTTAATATTTCATGTATTGGAATTTTTGGAAAAATATTATACTATATGAGAATTCATTGAAAAATGATGGAATTGAAATAGAGCCATACGCCTCGATTGAAGGGGTGAGGTGGATTAACAAATAGGGAGGAAAGACAATGATCAACCGACGTAATGCAATAAAGTTAGTAGGGGCCGGGACCGGGGCCGTTGTGGCGAGCGGTTTTATAGCCGCACCAGCGATTGCCCAAGGCAAACGCGAACTCAAACTTGTCACGGCCTGGCCAAAGAACTTCCCCGGGCTTGGCACAGGAGCACAACGTTTTGCTGACAGGGTAACAGCGGCTACGGCTGGTCGTATTACAGTTAAGCTCTTTGCATCTGGTGAACTTGTGCCAGCATTTGAGGCGTTTGATGCTGTTTCTACTGGATCAGCTGATATGTATCATGCGGCCGAGTATTACTGGCAAGGCAAATCCAAGGCGTTCAATTTTTTTGCCGGTGTCCCTCTGGGCATGACTGCACCTGAATTTGATGCCTGGATTTATTACGGCGGTGGTCAGGCGTTGTGGGACGAACTATCTGCCGGGTTTAACCTTAAGACTCTACTTTGTGGCAATACCGGACCGCAAATGGGAGGATGGTTTAAGAAGGAGATCAACTCCGTTGAGGATTTGAAAGGCCTCAAAATAAGAATGCCAGGTCTGGGTGGGGAAGTCATGCGCAGGATTGGTGCAGCGGCTGTATCAATGCCTGGTGGAGAGATTTTTACATCATTGCAGTCGGGCGCAATTGATGCGACTGAATTTGTTGGGCCTTGGAACGATCTGGCATTGGGTTTCTACAAAATTACTAAAAACTACTACTATCCCGGATTTCAAGAGCCGGGCACAGCGAATGGACTGGGCATCAATAAGGCGGTATGGGAATCGTTAACAGAAGATGAACAAGCGATTTTCAAACATGCGGCCATGGCGACAAACTCCGATATGCTGGCAGAGTTCAATGCCAACAATGGCAGAGCGCTTGACACGCTGATTAACAAACACGGCGTTATCTTACGCTCATACCCGGATGAAGTCTGGAATGAACTTGCAAAAGTGTCCAGCGACCTTTTGTCGTCATTGGCCAATGAAGGCGACATAGTTGGAAAGGTTGCAAAAAGCTATCTCTCATTCAGAGATAATGTGGCCGGTTGGACCAAGCTTTCATCGCAAGCTTACACGGAAAATCGATACAAAGCCATTTATTCAGAGAAATAGAATGGAACTCAAAGTGCGTTGTTTGTAGATCAGATCAATATTTGACGATCCTGCCTGCAAATCAACCCTACTGATAGGGCCTAATGTAGTGAAGCTGATAACTGCGATTGATCAGTTCATAGAAACCATTGGCGGAGTAGCTGCTTGGCTAGCTCTGCTAATGGTCATCGTTCAATTCGTTGTTGTCGTACTGCGGTATACATTCGCCTACGGATCAATTTTTTTGCAGGAATCAATCGTTTATCTGCACGCAACTACTTTCATGGTTGGTGCAGCTTGCGTTCTACTGCGCGGTGGTCATGTGCGAGTGGACATTTTTTATTCGAGCCAAAGCCCGCGACAGCAGGCTCTAGTAGATCTGGGCGGATGTCTTCTTTTTTTGATCCCTTTCTGCATTCTTGTACTTTTAACCTCGTGGCCAATCATGATGAATTCCTGGGCCGTTTTTGAAGGATCGAAAGAAACCAGTGGCATCCAGGCAGTATTCATTTTGAAGAGCTTGCCAGTCATTTTTGCGGCACTGCTGTTGCTCCAAGGATTTTCGATGGCTTTACGGGCATTTCTGATTTTCTCAGGGCGGCTAACACAACCTGTTGAGTGTTGCCCGAGAACTAAATCTGATTCCAGTGTGGGAATGTAAGCAATGAGTCTAGGAGATACCCTTAATCTGGCAATGGTAATAGCACTCGTAGTAGCGCTATTACGTGGTTTCCCAGTGGCATTCACGATCGGTGGTGTCTCTCTGATATTTGCGGGCATCGGGTATATGTTTGGTGAAGTGGGAGCCTGGAGCAACTTATCTTTCATAGCTCAACGTATCAACGGTACCATCCAAAATGAGTTACTTATGGCGGTTCCCATGTTTGTGTTCATGGGTGTGATGCTGGAGCGCTCAAAGGTGGCGGAAGACATGTTGGAAAGTATGGCCCGGCTGTTTGGTTCATTGCGCGGCGGTCTTGGCATGTCCACGACCGTGGTCGGAATGTTCCTGGCTGCTTCAACCGGCATCGTTGGAGCCACGATTGTCACAATGACCATGTTATCGCTTCCCACAATGTTGAAGAATGGTTACGATCCAAAGCTTGCAGCCGGCACTATCTGCGCAGCTGGCACTCTTGGACAAATCATTCCACCATCGACTGTTCTTATCCTTTTAGGCGATCAGCTTTCAAGTGTTTATCAGCAGGCGCGTATGGAAATTGGAGACTTTTCACCAGACCCCGTTTCAGTAGGCGATCTTTTCGTAGGAGCTCTTTTGCCCGGCCTGTTGCTTGTCATGCTGTATATTGCTTATCAAATATTCGTCGCCATTATTCGACCTGACGCCTGCCCGGCATTGCCAACAAGTAAATTAGAAGGGCGCGATCTTTTCCTTGAATTATTCCAGGCGCTTATCCCTCCGCTCTTGCTCATTGTAGTTGTTCTGGGGTCCATTCTGGCGGGTATTGCTACACCGACTGAAGCGGCAGGAGTTGGCGCGGTTGGATCTATCCTACTGGCCGGAAGTCGTAGCAATAAGGTGGCAAACTGGTCAATCTACGGCGCTGGAGTTAGCCTGATAGCCATGATTGTCATTTCTCAGGTTTTGGATGTACGAATTACTAAAACTTCCTATGATTTAAGTGACTGGGTCGGCATCTCGCTGTGTATTTTTCTCGCTTCCTTTCTGTCTTACGGCGTGATCATCAGCATTCGTGCAACGATAAGCTCGGGGGTCATGAAATCGGTCGTCAACTCGACGATGGAAGTTACCGCGCTAATCTTTGTTATTTTCTTTGGGGCAGCAGTCTTCAGTCTCGTTTTTCGAGGCTTTGGTGGAGAAGAAGCCGTACATCGCATACTGACGTCTGTACCAGGTGGAGCTGCTGGTGCCATGATTGTCGTCATGCTGGTAATGTTTTTTCTCGGGTTCATTCTTGATTTCATTGAGATAATTTTTATCGTCGTACCGATCGTTTCGATCATACTTTTTAAGATGGATGTTGAACCCTTTTCCAACCCTGTTTGGCTTGGCATTATGTTCGGTCTCAATTTGCAGACAAGTTTCTTGACACCTCCCTTTGGCTTTGCGTTGTTTTATTTGAAGGGAGCTGCACCTGCTGATTTCAAGACTACCGATATTTATATCGGTGTTGCTCCGTTCATTGGCCTTCAGATTTTGCTGCTTCTTTTCCTCTGGTTCTTTCCTGAATTGGCGACATGGTTACCTAAGGTTGTATTCGGGTGACCACATACTTTTGATTTTTTTATTCTCAAATCGAGAGGCTTCTTCTCCGCTGATCCAGCATAAAAAAGAACGGCTCAGATGTAGTTCCGCAGCTATAACTGATTTTTGATGTTGTATGATTTTGGTCGCGTTACGTGATGAAAACCGAGTTCAGATAATGAACAACCTTTGCCCGAATCTTTTACGCCTACCCAGGCGAGTTGCGGGTCGAGATAATCGCACCGGTTTACAAACAATGTGCCGGTTTGAATCTGATGCCCTACAGCCTCTGCAGCAGTAAGGTCTTGCGACCAGATAGAGGCAGATAATCCGTATTTACTATCATTCATGAGGCCTATTGCGGCGGCATCACCATCGACGGGCATTATGCCGACGACAGGACCAAATGTCTCCTCAGTCATTATTTCCATGGAATGATCGACATCGACTAAAATCGTAGCCTCCATATAGGCGCTGTCTGACGCATCCTTTGTGTCGCCCCGAAGCACTCCTGCACCATTGGCAATGGCCTTGTTGATTTGGGTGCGTATGTCATTTGCCGCTTCTGTACTGACCAAGGGACCAAGCGTCGTGCCGGGTAGCAACGGGTCACCGACTTTTTGTGTTTCGTCAGTTATGTCAACAAAGCAGTCGACGAATTGTTTGTATATCTGGCGATCAACGTAAATTCGCTCTATGCCGCAACAGGACTGCCCGCTATTGAAAAAAGAACCGTCCACGAGTTCTCGCGCGGCATATTCAATATTGGTGTCCGCCCGGACATAAGCGGGATCTTTACCGCCGAGCTCAAGTGAAATCGGCAAAAACTTTCCCACCGCCGCCTTTTCAATCTGCCCGCCACCGCGAACCGAGCCGGTAAAGGATGCAAAATCGACTTTGCGGTTCGACAACCACCTGGCAATTGTCTCGTGTGAAAGCAGGAGATTTGAGAAAACACCTTCCGGTAATCCGGCTTTCGCAAACGCATCTGCAAACTGTTGGCCTGTCAGCGCGGTTTGCGCCGCTGGTTTTAGAATGACCGTGTTGCCAGCCAGCAAAGCAGGCATAATTGTGTTGATAGCTGTGAGGAAAGGATAATTCCAAGGGGCAATAACCAAAACAACTCCGTGCGGCACCCGCTCGATCCGGCGCGAATTTGGATGCTCAGCCAGGACGTGTGCCTTTAATCCTTGCCGTGCAGCACTAAACATCGCCTCGCAACGCTCAACAACACCAGCGATTTCTTTGGGTGAAAAATCAATCGGGCGACCCATTTGCCAAGTCAAATCCTTGGAAATGGTTTCTGTATTATCGATCAGCGCCTGGACAAAACCCTTGCAGATTTCCAGGCGCTTCTTAAGAGACGTTCGTGCCCAATCCTTCTGTGCCGATTGCGTATGAGTGAGGCTGGCATCAGCTTGAGCATCCGTAGTAACCGGGAGTTTGCGATATACTGTACCGTCTACGGGCGAAATTATACTGACTTCAACCATCTCTTGCCCCATTTTTTAAATGACGTTTTCGATATCACCTATAAAGCTGCTTATGTGTTGCTCACTAATTTCAGGAGAGAGAAACACTGCCCGAAGCAGGGTTTCATCTTTCCACCGCGAAAGAGAAAACCAACTGCGTCCCTGCTTGGTGAGGCGCTGATGAATCTTGGCAAGCTTTTCACCACCAATATCCGGTTCCCCAATGCGGAATGTCTGAAGATTGAGGTCCGGCTGATGCGTTGGTCTTATCAACTCTGTTTGCAAAAGTGCGTCATGAAATTTTCGAGTGACATCTATGGATTGATCTACCCAGCGACCAATCGTATCGGTGCCAATCGCCTGCAGCATTGTCCACAGAACCACGGCATCGGTCGGGCGCGACCCCTGAATACCCCAGCGCCCGCGATGCTGGCCTCCCGATAATGAGTAGGGCAGATCGACGCCTAGCGCATCCTCGAACCGTTCAATCCCGCGTATTAAAACGACAGCAGATACCCTTGGGACATACATCCATTTTTGCGGACCAAGCACAATCGAATCCGCTCCATCCAGCCCCTCAAGAATGTGGCGATGAGTGGTGCTGAACAACACGCCCGCGCCATAGATCAGGTCAACGTGCAACCAGGCTGAATACTTGCGACACAGCCCCAGAACAGATGGAAAATTATCAACTGATCCGTGAATTGTCGTTCCAATCACACAGGTAACAATCGGCCTAGCAGCTTTTGGCAACCCTTTTAATGCCGATGCCAGATTATCAATATCAATACGTCCGCCATCGTCACAATCTATTCGGTGAATTCGGCTTTCGCCTATGCCCAAAATCTTTGCAGATTTAGCCAGTGAAAGATGAGCCGAAGCCGGGACCAGTAAATGCACATTCTCACGGGCATCGACACTTTTGAACCCGCCAACTGCAGTAAACAGCGCTGTCAGATTGGCAATCGAACCACCACTTGCAAAGGTCCCGTTCCAGTTGTCATCAACGTTGAGCCGTTCAGTGAAGAAGGAGATCATCGCTTCTTCGATATCGCTGGCGATAGGAGAAAGTTCGCGAAACAGCATATTGTTGTTGAGTGCTGAAACAAGGCCGTTGGTCATGGCAGCTATTGGATGGGGTGCTGTATCCATGTGCCCGGACATCTGCGGCGTTGCCAGGTGGGCAGAACCATCAACAATCATTTGCCACAACTGAGGTACTGATTTTGAACCCGATCCCATTGCCGGAATTTCAGGCAACTGCAACCCTGCATTTGGCATGGGCTGCTCCTGCTTGTAAGCAGAAATGACGGCCTTGACCCAGTGACGTGAAAGCTCAGCGATCTCATCAGTATTAAATTCGTCAGCCATCACGAAGGTGCCAGTATCATTTGCATTAAATTCAAGTTCTAATTTCAATTTGAAGAAGATCAGTCGACACTAAAATCTTCGTCGGCAGGTTTCTCGTCAGTAGGCCAACTGTGTTGCCAAGCCTGTTGTTCGTAAATTTCCCCATTCCTGAACTTAAAGTACTCAATACCACGTTCAGAAACTTTTTTCTTGGTTGCGGGATCAGTGTAAACGCTGTCCCAGGTCGTAACGATACAATCGTTGGTGTGGGCAACATAGGTCTTGTTGATTTTAAGATCGCTGGCGTGGGCAAACCACTTTGCCGGTCTTTCGCTAAGAGGTTGACCAGATTGCCGCTGGTTGGCACCATAAATGAGTACGGCGTCTTCACAATAGCCTTCTTTTGCTTTTGTTCCATCCATCGCCTGCCAAACCGTTTCCAGGTTGCGAACCCATTGAACAGGGTCACCGGCAGGCAGGTGGCAAGTTTCATCGTGCTTAGTCATTAGAACCTCTTTTGATTGATGTTAAATATCCATAAGTAAAATACGGCGCTCATAATCAGAGACGATTGGGGCTGCGGCATCAACACTCTGGATGCCAAAGTTTGTGTAGTGGTCACGTATTTCTGTCCCAAATGTATCGGCAATAAACTGAGAGTTGGCGAATGCGTCTGTTGCTTCAGACAGGCTGGTGGGCAGCAATGGTGCTTCATCGCCCTGATAGGCGTTCCCCTGTGCCTGCAGGCCGACGGGATCGAGCTCTTCTTCAATCCCTTTCAGGCCCGCCGCAATCATTGCCGAATAGGCAAGATAGGGGTTTACATCAGCGCCCGGTATCCGGTTTTCAATCCGCCTTGAAGATCCTCTACCAACAAGACGCAATGCTACTGTCCGGTTGTCTTCACCCCAGGTCACTCTTGAGGGCGCAAAAGTATTGGGCTGTAGTCGCTTATATGAATTGACCGTTGGGGCGAAAAACAAAAACATATCACGCAGATAGGTGGTCATGCCCCCTAAAAAATGGCGCATAATATCTGATGTTTCGCGGCCACCGTCACCGGCGGCAAAGACATTCGTACCGGTTTCATCAGTGAGTGACAGATGTATATGGCAACTGCTGCCGCCAAGTTCATGCCAGGGTTTGGCCATGAATGTCGCAATAAGCTCTTGTTGTAATGCCTGTTCTTTCACGCCTGCCTTGAAGACGAAATGATGATCAGCTGCCTTAAGAGCAGGTGCATAATTTAAATTGATCTCCACCTGTCCCGGTGCATACTCTGCTTTGACCATTTCAATCGGGATATCCGCTATTCCAAGATTACGGCGCAGTGGCCCGAGAAATGCTTCGTCCTCAGAGGTTCGCATCAGGGTTTCAGGGTGCATTGTACGATGCTTGGTCTGTAGATTAACAAACCCCTTGTCAAAAGCTGATGCAGGTGTTTCATCCAGCAAATAGCATTCAAGCTCCGATGCAAACGCACCTTTCAGGCCTTTTTCAGCAAGACGATCGATCATGGTTTTGAGAATAGTTCTTGGTGCGATATTGACATCACCACCATCAACAGTGACCGGGTCACCGATAACAAACAGCGTTTTTTCGAACCATGGGTAGCGCCGGATGGCCTGCATGTCGGGTTGAACCACTATATCCGGGTAACCGCTGTCCCAGCCGGTAAATGCGTATCCGGGATCAAGAGAGTGGTCGTGCCCCCAGCCCAGTACCACCGAACATGTGCCTACGCCACTTACACCCTGATCAAGAAAATGATGTGCCGTCAGCCGTTTTGCGAAAGGGCGCCCCTGCATGTCCGGGCTGGCCAGAATGACCGTTTCCACATCTTCGGCTTTTATCATCTCTGAAAGTGCGTTATGGTCCATGTGGCTTGCTTTACTTTACTGAAAGTGGATGCAAATTATTTAAAGGTATTATATTGTACCATTTAGAACTGTCAACCCAATTCTTCCAGGAACCACCTGAGGAACGGAAGGTGGAAACTGTAAAATGAATAAAACTGTTCAAAGTCAACCGGAAGAAGCCAACAGGCGAGCCGTTGCTCTTCTGCGCGGCTCGGTTCCATCCAGCAACGTTTTTGAAACCACTGTCGAGCGTTTGAGGCGATCTATCAAACTTGGCCTATTCCGTCCCGGGCAGCAAATACCCACTGAGAGGGAACTGACTGAGCTTATTGGTGTTAGCCGAACAACTGTGCGATCGGCCATCAAGGTTCTGGTCACTGCAGGTTTTTTAGAAGTACGCAGGGGACGCAGCGGTGGAACATTCGTGTCTGAAACACCTCCTATTCAAAAAGATGAATCCTCAGATTATGGTCACAGCGCTGAAGAGATCAATCAGTTCTTTGATCGTCGCCTGGTTGTTGAAGCTGGAATCGTTGCGCTTGCCACCCAACGGATATCGCAGACCAATCTGGCAACCTTAAGGCAACTTGTGGGTGCCATGGCCGAGCAGGTTGGTGATCGAAATCGCTTTAGAGAAACCGATGTTCAGTTTCACATAGCACTTGCCGAAGCCACAGAAAATGACTGGCTCATTCAGCAGGCCGCTGAAATACAGGCCATCCTTGGCGAACTTATTGAAATGATCCCGCCAAGTGAAGAAGCCTTGACGAATTCAAACATGCAGCATGCGAAAATCGTCTCATTTCTCGCCAAGACCGAACCGGATAACGCCCGCGAAGCAATGGCAGAACATGTTGCTGGCTCTGTGCGCTTCCTGCACGGGTTGCTGCCAGAAGAATAACCTGTTCTGGCGCCTTTACTTCTCAGCGACTTCACCTTGGCATTTAACTTATTTTGCCACAGCGGTGAAATCAAAGCTTGAAAAGGTATTAAATAATACATTATATGCTTTCTCAGAAACTATGAAGTGAGGATGTAATGGCTGAAGTTATGGCAATTCGCCACGTCGCTTATGAGGATTTGGACGGATTTGAAACCTCTTTTCGTCGACGCGGGTATCGTATCTCCTACCGTGATGCCTGGTATGATGACCTGGTCTACGCAAGCGCTGCAGATGTTCTTGTCATTCTTGGCGCACCTGTCGGGGTCTATGAAAATGAGACATACCCTTTCATACATGCAGAACTAAAACTGATAGAAGAACGCCTCAAAGCAAACAAACCTGTATTGGGCATTTGTTTTGGCGCACAGCTTTTGGCCCAGGTTCTCGGATCAACGATTAGAAAAAGCGATAATTTTGAGTTTGGATGGCAACCCATTCAACTGACAAAAGCCGGTATGACATCACCATTAGCGGCCTACGGAGAAGAAAATGTAAGGGTTTTTCATTGTCACGGGGATACTTTTGACATTCCACGCGGCGCAGAACTCCTTGCATCTACGGACCTGTTTTCGAGCCAGGCGTTTTCTTACGGTCCCCATCTGGCAATTCAGTTTCATGGCGAAGTTACCGCTCGCGGCCTGAAACGTTGGTACATCGGTCATTCCGCGCGGGTTAAAGCGGCTATGGGTGTACAGCAATTATTGCAAGACAGCGAGATGTATGCACCGAAGGTGGAACCGTTGCTGGATGGCGTCATAGGTAAATGGCTTGAGAGCAGTTGTTCCCATCCTGCTTACAAAGCAATTGCTTAACCGTCCTCGCCGGGCTGAGCGCAAAAGCACCGTATCAGGTTTGGCAAACAGGCGTCTTGCTATGACGGAATCAGCCACGGGGATTCCATTTCTTGACATAAAAACCTAAAAGGTACTATTATAAACCTTATAAATTACCAACAGGGAGGATATCATGAAAAATCGTATAAAAATGGACCGGAGGAATTTACTGAAAGGCATGGGTGGTTTAGTGGGTGGATTGGCGTTTTCATCACCAGCTTTCGCTCAGGCCCAGGATATCGTTGGCGGAGCCGAGATAAGTGTCGTTGATCCGAATGAGAAAGGTGCGACACTAAATATCTTTGCTTATGAAGGTTATGATAGCCCGGCTGTCCTTGACCCGTTTTCCAGGCAATATGACGCAAAAATCAATTTTCAATTGGTGAGTGGTGATGCCGATGCATTCAATAAAATCCGCTCTGGGCAGGCGAAGGTGTTCGATCTGGTCAACTTGAACAATCCCTGGGCCAACATTTTTTACGATGCGGGGTATCTGAAACCCCTCGATAACGACACCTTCAAGCCCTATTACGAAGCAATGATCGATCGGTTCAAATGGCCCTACAAATGGGCTCATTCAGCCAAAGACGGAAAGCTTCTGGGCATGGTCCAGAGATTTGGGCCAATGTCGTTTGTGGTCAATACCAAGAAAATTTCCAAAGCGACCGCCAACAATGAAGGCGCCAATATCGCCATGGAAGCCAGTATGAAGGGGAAATATGGGGTTCTCGATTTCCCTTATGAGACCATTTATATGATGTGTGTTGTTGCGGGAGTTAATCCCTATGCAAAAAAATCGCCAGAAGAACTAAAACGATGTGCTGATGCAATCCGCTACCTGATTATCAATGCAAAACTCATTGCCAGTCCTGCAGCGCTCAACAATGCATTGCTCAATAACGAGATCGATATGTATGTCGCTGGCGGCACATTTACGGTGTCGTCATTGCGCCGGGATGGGTTTCCTCAATTCCGGGCCGTCAGCCCAAGTTCAGGACCAATCAACGGTCTGGGCGGAACTGCATATGTCGAAATAACTTCGGTTGTAAATAATCCCAATCTGTCGCCATTGGCCGATGATTTCTTGCACTACATGCAGACACCTGAAGGTGCCCTGGCGGTCTGTCGTTCAGGCACATCACTCAATCCTGTGGCAAATATTGACCAGATCGTTGATCGTCTCAGCAAGGAGGAACTGATAGCCATCCAGTACGATGACCTAGAAGAGCACATGGCGCTTACTGCGGAATTCGAACCTAATCCTGATTATGATGAACTCATAAAAGTTTGGGAAAAAGCACTTCAGCAGCGCAGTTGAGTTAATAATGAGATTGTGTGGTAGTAAAAATGTCTGAAGTGATACTGTCAGCAACCGGGCTAACCAAAAAGTACGGCTCGGTTGTTGCCGCTGATGTTCCGGAACTAAGTATTTTCAAAGGTGAGTTTTTCACTATCGTGGGCCCATCAGGTAGTGGAAAATCCACGTTGCTCGGTATGCTTACCGGGACGGTTGAGCCGACTTCCGGTCAAATTCTCATTAATGACCGGGACGTTACCCACCTTTCTCCAGAGAAAAGACCGACGGCGATGGTTTTTCAATCGCTCGCTCTGTTTCCGCATATGTCGGTTGGTGAAAATATTGGATTTTCGCTCGAGGTGCGAAAAGTCCCGAAAGATATCCGGAACCAGCGAGTCCTGGAGTTGATGGACCAATTACATCTGCCCCGTAATTTCATAGACAAACAGATCTCCCAATGCTCCGGTGGCGAGAAACAGCGGGTTGCTATCGCCCGGGTGCTTGCCCATGATCCAGAAATTCTCTTTTTCGATGAACCTCTGTCAGCAATTGATTACCGTTTGCGTAAAACGCTTGAAGTTGAATTGATGGAAATTCATCGCGCAACAGGCAAGACTTTTGTCTATGTCACTCATTCGCTTGAAGAAGCCATGACGATGTCAGATCGATTAACAATTATGCGCGATGGCCGGGTTGTTCAAACCGGTACTGCACAGACAATCTATGCCTCCCCGGCAAATGAGTTCGTGGCACAATTTCTAGGTGAGGTTAATGTTTTTGCCGTTCGTGTTGTTGCAAACAGCGGCGGTACTTTGAAATTGGAAAGCACTGAGACCGGTGACAAATTCAAGGTGAGGACAACAGATAATTTCTGCACAGCCACGTCCGCTCGCCTGGTTGTCCGGCCTGAGAACATGTCGATTTTGTCCAAAGGAGAAAAGGCTGACAACGTTATTGAAGTCGAAATCACCCATAGGCTGATGCTGGGTTCGCGGGTGCAATACCACGGCGTACACAATGGCCGCAAGTTTCTGATTGAACAACTTTCAAAGGTTGGCAGCAACAGCATAGCAACAGAAGTAACACCGGGTGCGAAAGTCCGAGTCGGCTGGAGTGCCGATGGTGGAATTTTGGTTGAGCATTAGATATGGCAATTACATCAAACAAAGCACATTTTGGACCATTAGGCTGGGCAACTTACATCTCCCGGTTTTTTCGCAGAATACCAACGGGAATCTATTTTGCGGCTCCCCTAGTGCTCTATTTGATACTGTTCTTTTTTGGGCCTTTGTTTTATGTTGCCGGTCTTGCATTTATGCCATCTGGTATGACCAGCATTGAGCTTTTTGCTGAAGTTTCACCAGGCGAGAAAGTCGGTGCGGCTAGAGAATTTCTTCCCTCATTCGCCAGTTTTGAGCGGCTCTTTGAAATAGGTTACTCCCGCCCCTTCATTGTGTCAGCACAGCTTGCCGTGCTGTCCACAGGACTGCTCGTCATACTGTGTTATCCGTTGGCTTTTGGTCTGGCCAAAGTATTCAGTCGTTTTGCCCCCCTGTTTACGATGCTGTTCCTCATGCCTCTTTTTGTTTCAGAGACAATTCGACTCTATGGTTTAAGTCTGTTTTTTTTGAAGGGCGGTATCCTCAATGGTCTGTTTGATGTCCTTGGACTGGCCTATGGTGAATTGATGTACACCAAGTCAATTATTGTTCTTGGCCTGGTTAATATCTATTTTCCATTTATGCTTTTTCCCATGGTCATTGGGATTTCACTGGTTGATAACGCCCTTGTTGCTGCTGCGCGTGATCTGGGCGCAAGTCGCTTGCGTACATTTTTGAAAATTGAACTCCCGCTTGCAATGCCAGGAATTGTGATTGGCGTGATGCTTACATTTGTTTTGACACTGGGCTCGATGTCAGAGTCCCAGATATTGGGTGGGCAAAAGGTCATGATGATTGCTCATAGCATCGACTTTGCATTTACCTGGCAACAAGACTGGCCGCTTGGGGCTGCATTGTCCCTGCTTTTGATCGTGATCACGCTTGCTCTGATGATATGGCTGCTGGCCCGCATAGATTTCGATAAACTTTTCCGGAGGCAACAGTGATGCCAAGGTCTCTCTCGGCAAGTAAGGGGTTGGGCAAAATTACCCTGAATTTGTATACAGCCGGTTTGTTGGCCTTTGTCGTTCTACCGATGATCAGCATAGGCGTGATCTCTTTTGCGCCTACCCGGTTTTTGAAGTTTCCATTTCCGCGTGAGGCAACCTTGCGCTGGTATAACGAAATGGTTTCATCATTGGCAATTCAGGATGCTCTAAAGGTGAGTTTTCTCATTGCAATATGCGTAACAACCATAACGGTTGTTGTGGCGACCCTTGGGGCGTTGGCCTTCGTGCGATACGATTTTCGCGGCAGAAAACTATTTCAGCGCATTCTGCTCTTGCCAATTTTCTTTCCGCAAACGGTTCTTGGTCTGGCGCTGCTTGTCTGGTTCAGCAACATAGGCATCGGTTCAAATTGGTTCGCAACTGTTCTTGGGCAACTTGTCTGGATAGCACCAGTGGTAACTCTCATCATTTCCATTCAGGTATTTGGTTACGATAGTTCTTTGGAAAAGGCTGCACGCGATCTTGGGGCAAAACCTTTCTATGTGTTCCGGCGGATAACGCTACCGCTACTGGCACCGGGCATATTCAGTGGTGCCCTGTTTGCCTTCCTGCTTTCCTGGGTGAATTTTCCGATCTCCCATTTTACTGCCGGGGTCGATGTGACTGTTCCGGTCTGGATGTATACCAAGAGCGTTCTTGCTCCAGTTCCATCGGCAAATGCGTTGGGGTTTGTTATTTTCATTGTGAGCTTCTTTTTACTTATCCCACCATTTGTCCTCATGAACAAAAAGAAATGAATTGACATAAGGTATTATTTAATACCTTATAACTTTGCATGCGGGAGAGTCCGGAGTTCACCCCGGCGCCGAAGGAGCAACCGCCCCGAAAACTCTCAGGCCCAAGGACCGCTTCGCAATAAACTATCTGGAAAGCGGCGATACACGCCCGCCGACGGAGTAAATCTCTCAGGCAAACCGACAGATGGGGCGACCGTTTGGCATATCGCCGGCTAGGGAGTGTCGCTCATGAATATCTCGGGACAGGAAACAACCAACCGACCATCAATTACCTTTGAATCTGTGGGCGAATGTGCTGCCAGTATTTGCATCAGTGATACTTTTTCGGCAAGGATTCGACCGTCAAACTCCCATACGGTTGATGCGATGAAGGCGGCGACTGAGCTCTCTCTCGTGGATGGTCGCCGTCTTCGAAATATTAAGATACCCCATAGCCCAATCATACAGCGGACAGCTTGCACAAACAGCCTAAATGGAAGCTACCGCTCTGCTCGGCAGCATCATCAGGTGATTCATGGCAACTAAGGCCCTCACCAAGCAAGCAGCCAGCTATCCACGTGCAGAAACTAAAGACCATATTCGAATGAATATTGAAGAGGTCCAAAATCGAATTGCTGCGGCATGCTCTCGTTCGGGTCGCGATACAGCCGAGGTTACACTCCTGCCCATTAGCAAGACAGTTGATCAGTATCGGATCCGATGGGCCCATGATGTAGGCTGCCAGCATTTTGGTGAAAACAAAATCCAGGAATTGCGCTCAAAATTCGATTTAATGAAGGATCTAAAAATTCGCTGGCATATGGTTGGCCACTTGCAATCCAACAAGGCAAAACTAGTTGCAAAAATTGCTCACGGGTTTCAGGCGCTTGACAGTTTGAAAATTGCCAGATTGCTTGACCAGCACCTGCAGAGGCAAGGACGCAGTCTTGAGGTTCTTATCCAGGTCAACAGCTCTGGTGAAACCACAAAATTTGGCCTTCAACCTGAAGGTGTTCCGGCATTCGTTCACCAGCTAACCCCCTTTTCAGCCCTCAAGATCAAAGGACTTATGACACTTGCCATCTTCTCATCAGACCGAGAACGCGTGCGTCAATGTTTTGTTAAAATGAGAGAGCTTCGCGAAAAGATGCGTCAGGAATCACCCGAAAACTTTTCTTTTGATGAGCTCTCGATGGGAATGTCTAACGATTATGAGCTTGCCACCCAGGAAGGCGCCACCATCGTTAGGGTTGGGCAGGCCATTTTTGGCGCCCGCTCGAAACCGGATGCTTATTACTGGCCGAAAGCAGACCGGTAAAGCGACATACCCGCCATATTCACCACCCAATTTGAACGCCTAAACAATAAAAGGAAAGACAAATGACCCGAAAACTTGCTGCCGAATGGCTCGGTACGATGTTTCTTGTAGCTGCAATAGTTGGATCAGGCATCCTTGCCGACCAACTATCCAATGGTAATACTGCAATCGCACTCCTGGTCGTATCAATGGTCTGCGGGGCAATACTCGTAGTCACCATTTTGATGCTTGGCCATATATCCGGAGCACACTTCAATCCGGCAGTGACGATAGCATTCCTTTTGCGGCGAGACATCAGTTCCCGCGATGCTGCAGGCTACATAGTCGCCCAGATACTGGGTGGAATTGCAGGGGTATTGATCGCCAATATCATGTTTCAGGAACCGGCGTTTGCGGCATCAACAACCGCCCGCACTGGAGTGGAACAATGGATTGGTGAATTCGTTGCGACCTTTGGTCTAATAGCAACGATCCTTGGCTGCCTTCGCGCAAAACCGGAAGCAGTAGCTTATGCAGTCGGACTATACATTATGGCCGGATTTTGGTTCACGTCTTCGGGATCATTTGCTAATCCGGCAGTCACCATTGGCAGGAGCCTCACAGACACTTTTACAGGCATTATGCCCGCCCATGCACCCGGTTTCATAATTGCTGAATTAGCAGGCGCTATCGTCGCTACTTTGTTTTTCGGATGGTTGCTGAATTACAAAACTGAAGCAAAAACTAATTGACATTTAGTGATGCAAGTTTTTTGAAACCCCTCGGAAACTCAATAATTGAAATGTTGAATTCCGGTGCGATGGATGGTCACCAATGTACCAGCAACATTAAGGCCGACAGCGCTTTGTTTTTGGGGCTACCTAAGGGAGGAAATACAAATGTCAGCGACATCTTTGCCCAGGCGTTCCTGTTTTCTGATACTTGAGCCAGTTGAACAAAACATACTATTATTGAAATCGAAACTAAGAGAATCAGTGCGGCAGAAATTTTCATTTCTTGATCAGGCAGCAAACATCGCCTGCGTCCCCAGATATTTTGGAACCGATGGAGATACAGATGATCATACTCGCTGGTTGTTGGAACCATGCAAAAATACCAGGAACCGTGTGTTTGGTCATCCAGAAACCAAGTCCCTCTGGCAGAATAACGATCTCGTCACTGCCATAAAGTCTGAAAAAAGAGACCGATTGTTTATTTGTGGTTTCTGGCTTGATGTGAACCTTGGGCCGGTTGCTATGGATGCCTATGTCGAAGGATTTGATGTGCACGTTTTAACTGACTTAGTATTCTCCAGGATTGAAAAAGACCATCCAGATGCCATGTCCCGTCTTGTTCAAATTGGCATTGTGCCAATTACAACTGCGCAATTGGTGCATGAATGGATGTCGTGGACAGCAGATCAGGAAAGTGCATCAGAGCTGAAATCCATACTTGACAATATTGTAGGTTAATGCGCATCCACCTAACGGTGGACCGGGCTCGCGTGAACCGGGCCAATCAATCCTTTCAGTCATAATTGTCCCGGCCTTTCGACTTTGATCCCTTGCGCCTGGGCGCACTGCGTTTGCCTGTATGGGCGCTCATTTCATTCGCGGCTTTGTTTGACCACACCGGGCGCGGTGTGGGCGGCTCTCGGGTGTAGTCCCGCTGTGGCGGGCCGCAACTGGTGAGGCCTGCGGTTTGGAAAAGCCGGTTATTGTGCGCCTGTGAACTTTCCTCACCATCACCAGTCCTCCAGTCGTCCCTCCTTTCGGTCCAATGTTCTCTTTGTTCGTCAGGGTTCCCGTGGTCGCGGGATGCACCCCGCCACAGCGAGCCTTCCCCTTGTTGTTCACCGCCCACTCCGCTTCCGGAGTGGATGTGCGGGAAGTAAGGGAAAGAAACCGATATGGCGAAGATCAATCGAAAGAAACGCAGCATAGCACCCCACCAAGACCTCTATCAGGAGATCACCAACAAGATTATTGCCCAGATGGAGCAGGGGAAATTTCCGTGGGTGCAGCCTTGGGATTCATCCCATGCCGCTTGCACTGTTGGCCTGCCAGTTAATGCAACAACCCAGCGCCGCTATTCCGGCATCAATGTATTGATATTGTGGGGAGCGGTTTTTGACCATGGTTTTACTTCGCAAAACTGGCTGACCTTCAAACAGGCCAAGACCCTTGGCGGTTCGGTACGTAAAGGCGAAAAGGGGCAGGTGGTCTGTTATGCCGACCGCTTCACACCACAAAAGGAACGCGAACAGGCAAAATCAGAAGGTCGCGATCCGCAGGCCATTCCATTCTTGAAACGCTATCGCGTGTTCAATATTGAGCAATGCGAGAACCTGCCTGACAATTTGACCATCAACACCCAACCCTTGCCCGAGCGCGAAATCATTCCCCGTGCCGACCGACTGGCAAAGGCCAGTGGTGCCGACATTCGTCATGGCGGAGACAAAGCCTTTTACGACCCGTTGCGCGATTTTGTCCAATTGCCACCACAACCGGCATTCACCGAGCAGATCAATTATTATCGCACATTCTTTCATGAACTGGGCCATTGGACCGGCCACCCCAAACGACTGGACCGCGACCAGTTAGCACGCTTCAAAACCAAGTCCTATGCCCGTGAAGAACTGATAGCGGAAATGACTGCCGCCTTCACATGCGCGGCCCTCGACATCACCCCGACCGTTCGCCATGCGGATTATCTCGCAAGCTGGCTGGAAGTTTTGAAGGAAGACAAACGCGCCATTTTCCGCGCCGCCAGTCAGGCCTCAAAAGCAGCCGAATACCTGCTGGCATTCGATAGTCAAGAACAGGAGGCAGCGGCATGAGCAGCAATCTTTCTCTGCAAAGCGAACACACCGAAGCAGGAGAGCAAACCCTCGTTTCGGGCGTTCGCTCGATCACCCTGCGCGATCAACTGATCGTCATGGCAGACCGCCCATTGCAACCAAAGTGCAATCCCAACACGCAGCAAAAACCCTGCGATGTCGGATTGTTTGACGATGTCGCGCGCAACCAGATCGATCTGCTCGACTATCTCGCCCAACAACCATCACGGGTCAAACCCTGACCAAAACCACCCAAAAGGAGTAATCTCATGGAACTACGTCATATCAAACTGGAAAACCTCAAACCAACCAGCGTCAATGTACGCCATGGCAAAGCAGCGCCTGATATATCCGACATTCTGCCATCGATTAAAAAGCGCGGTATTCTGCAGCCCTTGCTCGTTCGCCCGAACGGCAAAGGCTTTGAAGTCGTAGCAGGACGAAGACGTTACTTTGCTGCCAAGGCCTTGCAGAAAGATGGCGAAAAAGTTGAACCTATTCCCTGTGCCATCATGGCCAAGGGCGATGATGCGGCAGCGATTGAAGCATCACTGCTTGAGAACATTGCCCGCCTGCCCATGGACCCGATGCAGCAATATGAAGCCTTTGCCAGACTGATCAAGCAGGGCGACAGCATCGGTAATATTGCAGAAACATTCGGCATTACCGAGCTGGCGGTCAAGCGTACCTTGGCTCTTGCCGGATTGCTTCCAGCTATCAAAGCACTTTATGGCATGGGTGATATTGATGCAGAAACCTTGCGCATTCTGACCCTTGCTTCCAAAACACAACAGAAAGAATGGCTGGCACTTGTCAATGATAAGAAGGCCCGTGCGCCAACTGGGCTTCAACTCAAACGCTGGCTTCTGGGTGGCGATAACATCAAAACCAGTCAGGCCTTGTTTGATTTGGTGGAGTATAAAGGCGTGATTGTCACCGATCTGTTTGGTGATGATGATTATTTTGCAGACCCCGAACAGTTCTGGGTGCTGCAAATGCAGGCCATTGAGCAACGGGTTCAAGCATTCAAGGAGGAAGGCTGGGCCGGTGTAGAAGTGTTTGAACAGGGCCATTATTTCTCTGAATGGGAATATGAAAAGACGGCCAGGGAAGATGGCGGACGTGTTTATATCACCATCAACCAGCGCGGTGATGTTACCTTCCATGAGGGCTTCATCACGCTCAAGGAAGCGCGGACAAGAAAGGCCAGCGGCAAAAGCGAAACAGATCAGGATAAACCGCAAAAACCGGAAATCACCAGGGCCATGCAAACCTATCTAGAATTGCACCGCCATGCCTTGGTCAGGGTGGAATTGTTGTCCCATCCCAAGATCGCGCTTCGCCTGACTGTCGCCCACATGATCTCCGGTTCTTTCCTCTGGCAAATCAGACCGGAGCCACAACGGGTGCCAAAACCGGAAATCAAAGCATCGGTATTGAACTCACCAAGCCACAAAGCTTTCGAGAAAGAACGTATGGCCATTCTCGACCTGCTCGGTTTTAACGAAGACCGCGCCGATATCGTTCGCTGCAATGGCGACAGCTACCCAACCGCCATGCTGTTTGCCAAGCTGTTGACCATGAAAGATGCCGATGTTTTCCGCGTCATGACATTCGCCATGGCTGAAAGTCTCGAGGCCGGTTCCTGTCTTGTCGAAGCAGTCGGCAATCACTTTGCTATTGATGCGGCTGGCAAATGGCAGGCCGATGATGTATTTCTCGACCTGCTCAAAGACAAGAAAACCATCAATGCGGTGTTGGAAGACGTCGCCACCAAACAGATCGCCGAAGCCAATGCTTCAACCACCGGTAAGGTGCAAAAGAGTATCATCAGCGATTTTATCAAGGGAGAGAATGGCCGCAAGAAACACAAGGATTGGTTGCCAAAATGCTTGCGATTTCCGTTCAAAGGCCACACAGATACCCCCATCGAAACCATCAGCATCGGGGTGAGTTGGTTGCGTGTCAAAGCGGAGTTCAAGGGCAAGAAGATTGGTAAATCAACCTGACAGGACTCACCAATTTGTAAGGTTTATCGCCTCGTGGCCAAGCGGTTACGGGGCGTTTTCATGAGAAAACTTCCTACCTGTAGATGGATTTTAGTTGCAATGCGCTGCGTATTTCAATGCATTCAGCAAAGACCCGGTAGTCGGGCTAGTTGTGAGTTCTCAATTTTGCTGATGGCGGCACTATTTTCAAGACAGACAGCGAGGATTTTCAATCCACTTCCATTCCCCTACCAGCTGTGACAAACCAAGATAGCAGCCAACAATCCTTTCAGATATTTGCGCAGACAACCTGTCTTCCTGGCCTTTCTTGCTGCGAGTGAAGACCCTTGCCGGTCTGGAACAATCATTCGGCGAGCAGTTTTTTCCCCGATGCATGAAGAATGCATCTCCTCGCGCA
>CAZVAZ010000008.1:0-31169 GCA_964625235.1 uncultured Hyphomicrobiales bacterium | reverse complement strand
GTGGACCAGACAATCTGGCCACTTCAGTGGTGGATTATTGCACCGGTGTTCTCACCTTTCGCCAAATTACAGCATGTTTCGTCGGCAAGCATCTGTGCGGACATTGGAACCTGCAGCGCTTAAAGGATGGTGATCGGCAACTCCCAGCCTTTTGCTACTGCGCTCGATCCGTCGCAAGTTGAACGGTAAATTTCCGGCGTTCGTATGGGCGAAATTGACCCAATTTAGTCATTCAGCGGGTTGAAGTTCCGTCGGTTCTGCCTCTGGTTCCGGCAATGGCTCATTTGTTTCGTCACTACGAATTCGGAAAAAGATTGCATATAGCGCCGGTACGACAATCAGCGTCAATATTGTGGCAAAACTCAGTCCGCAGATGATGACCACAGCCAGACTATTGAAGAACGGGTCCCACAGGAGGGGAATGACGCCGAGTACGGTTGTCAGCACACCAAGACTGACGGGCCTTACCCGGCTGACTGCTGCATCAATAACCGCCTGCATGCGTGGTTTGCCCTCATTAATCTCGTCATCGAATTGATCAATCAAAACGATAGCGTTCTTGATCAGCATGCCAGTGAGGGCCAATATACCAAGGATCGCCATGAATTCCAGGGGTGTTTGGAACGCGATGAGACCATAGATGACGCCGATCAGAGCGAGCGGTACCGTCAGGAAAATGATGAGCGGCTGGCGAACCGCATTAAACAACAAAATAACAATAATGATCATCGCGCCAAATCCAAATGGAAGGGTGGATGCCAGTCCTGCATTTCCGTCCTGGGCGTTGCCATACTGACCTCGCCATTCCAGCGAATACCCTTTAGGCAACTCAATTGCGTCAATTTTTGGTTTGACAATTCCAAACAGCTTATTGAGGTCAGTCCCTGGTGCTGGATCAGCCTGCGCCATGATGGCGAGAGAACGATTGTAGCGGTGAAGTTTGGCATTTTCAAAAACCACGTCAAAACTGTCCACGACCTGGGTTATCGGTACATAGCGGCCCAAAATGGATGAGAATATCTGTACTTGGCGAATGCGGGAGATGTCGTTGCGATCTTCTTTGTAAGGTCGAAATATAATGGACAGCAGAGTGTCCTTTTCCCGATAAACACCAATTGCGGAACCCTGGAAAAGTTCCGCAATGGCTTTTGAGATATCGGATTGGGACAGGCCTGCGCGCCGCGCATTCTGTTCGTTTATTTTGGGGCGGACAATTTTCACCATACCGCGCCAGTTGTCTTTCACACTGGCGGCACCTGCAGCGAAATAAACAGACTTTGCCTGTTCGGACAATTGCCGCAGAATAACCGGGTCAGGACCGGCAAACCGGGCTTCAATCTTGCTGCCACCACCCGGGCCATTGACAAATTTCCAAACCTTCGATGTCGCATTGGGATAGTTTTGCTCAATGTGCGATTGTATAACGGGCAGCATGTCATCAATTTGCAGATAAGAATCCACATCAACCAGAATTTGGCTATAGGCGGCACTTGCGCTTTCGCTTGTATAGGTCAGCTGAAAGCGCACATGACCACTGCCAACGGCAGTGTTCGAACCGGTAACACCATCAAGTTTGCGCACCCATTGGCTTATGGCCAGAATATCCTTTTCAGTCTGCGCAATGGACGTGCCTTCCGGCAGGGAGTAGTCGATGACAAATTGGTTGCGGGTTGAGTCAGGGAAAAACCCAGGTTTTACCAGCGAAAAGCTGGCGATCGCAGAGACAAAAAGCGCGACGACCAGACCAACGGTGATCCAGCGAAATTTGAGCGCCAGCTTCAGGAAACTGCGGTATGCCCTCAAGATGGTGTGTTCTTTTTTGTCTGCGTTGCCCGCCTTGGCGGGTTTTAGAAGCAGCGTGCACAGATAAGGTGTCAACCAGATTGCGATCAGCCAGCTGAACAAAAGGGCGATGGTAATGGTCCAGAAAAGCGAGCCTGCATATTCACCGGTATTGTCCGGTGAAAAGCCGATCGCGGAGAACGCAAGAAAGCCAACGACAGTGCCCCCAAGCAACGGCCATTTGGTTTTCTCAACTACGGCGATTGAAGCTTCAGCAGGGTTTTCTCCTGCTTCAACACGCACCAGTGTGCCGTCAACCACAACAATTGCGTTATCGACCAGCATGCCCAAAGCGATGATTAAGGCACCAAGAGAAATACGCTGCATGTCAAGGCCGTAAATGTACATGCCGAACAATGTACCCGCGACCGTGATCAGCAGGATTGCGCCCATTAAAATTCCGCTGCGCAGACCCATAAATACAAGAAGCGTGCCAACCACAATCGCCAGGGCAAGCATCACATTGACAACAAAGTCCGCTACCGCTGCGCGCACGGAAACTGATTGATCGGAAATGGCTGCAAGCTCCATTCCGAGCGGCCGTTGGCTGGCAAGCTCAACGATGCGTTTGTTGACCGCATCACCCATGTTCACCACATTGCCACCGGTTGTGTTTGAAATACCAAGGCCAATGGCAGGCTTGCCATTGCGATACAGCAATTTTCTCGATGGCTCTTTGAGGCCACGCCGCACGGTGGCAATATCCTTGATGCGGAATGATCTTCCACTTTTCGCGTCAGTGATGATCAGTTCTTCAATTGACTTTAAGGACGAAACTGCTGCTGTTGGGAGAATGGTTAAACGTGTACTACCAGCGTCCACACTACCTGCCGACGTCACCAGATTCTGCCCTTTAATGACCTGAGCAATTTGCCCGGAAGAAAGCCCCAGTGTTACCAGTTTGGAGGGCTTGTATTCGATGTAGATGACTTCTTGCGGCACACCAGTCAGTTGTATTTTTGAAACACCCGGCACCAGCACCAGTTCTTTTTGCAAAGATTTCGCGTAGGTGTGGATTTCGGGAAGCGAATAGCCGTCGCCGGCTATGGCAAAATAAAGCGCAAATACATCGCCGAAATCATCATAAACAGTGGCCGGGCCGGCACCCGGTGGCAGGCGGTTGGCACTGTCGGTAATCTTGGCCCGAAGCTGCGCAAACTTCTGATTGAGATCACGACGGGTCTTTGCAGCCGCAATAGTGAATTCGATGGTGACTTCCGAAAGTCCCGGCGATGAGACCGACTTGATCTCTTTGACACCCTGCAATTGCTGCAAGGCATTTTCGATCACGTCGGTCACTTCCTGCTCCACCTCAGAAGCACTGGCACCAGAATAGGGTGTGATGATTTGCGCCTGGCGGATTACAAATTCAGGGTCTTCAAACCGCGGCAGCTTGTTATAGGCGAAATAGCCGGCGGCAAGTATCAAAAGGGTTAACAGCGCGCTGACAACGCGCTTTTCAATGGCAAACTTTGCAAGGTTCATGACAATTATTTCCCGACTGCAGTAATTGGTTTAACCACCATGTTTTCCTGCAAGGCTGAAAGGCCTGCCGTCACAACGACGTCACCTTCTTCAAGACCTTTGGTTACTGTAATCGTCGAACCGGAAGCCTCCCCGGTTGTAATTGCCCGCTTTGCCAGTTTGTTTTCACCGCCTGCGACCACCCAGACAAAAGCGCTGCCATCGGCATTTGAAGCAACCGCCGATACGGGGACGGTTAGTACGGAATTATCGGGCAGATCAACGGTAATGATCAACAATCCGGCCATGCCGGGTAAAATCGGCTCCGCATCCGGGTTTTTAATCGAAACACGGCCACGAAAAGTCTGCGTCGCGGCATCGGCCTGGGTTGAAAATTCACTGCTTTTAGCGACGAATTCACGACCTGGAATACTGTCCAGCACCACTTTCAGATCGATATCTTTAGCCTTTGCAAGCGTCGGTATATCGGAAGCAGGAACATCAAACACAAGGTTGGGTGTCGAAATTGCCTGGAGTGTGGCAACCGCCTCTTTGGCCTGAATATTTGAAAAATTCTCGACCTTTCGAACGGCGATAATACCGTCAAATGGCGCCCTCAATGTTGCATCTGACAAATTGTCATTTAACGATTGCAGGTTTGACTTCAATCCTTTGATTGCTGCCTCCTGGGCTGCAACATCTTCAACCCGCGCGCCGGACTGTCCCTTGATCAACGCCTGATTTTTGGCTTTCAGTTCCGCCTCGGCCACTCGCAAACTTGTGGTGTCCGTTTCAACTCTAACCTTGGTGACGAACCCATCCGCCAGCAGTGTTTTGGATCGCCCCAACTGATCTTTTGCAGCCTTTACTTGGGCTCGCGCCGCTTCTACATCAGCCTCAAGTACGGCTATATCTTCCGCACGGGCGCCGGAAGTGAGCGCTGTCAGTTGCGCATCTGCCTGTTCAATCTGACTTTGCACCCGCGTGATCTCGGCTTCAAAGTCGCGCTTGTCCAGTTGCGCAATGATGTCGCCTTTTTTAACATTCACACCGCCTCGAATGGGCAACTCCACAATTCGACCGGACACCCGAAAAGATAACTCAACTTCCTGGGCGGGAAGCACCACGGCTGAATATGTGCGTTGGAACATGGTGGGACTTGATTTAACAACCAGGGTTTTTACCGGACGGACCGGCTCACTTTCGTTTTCAACCACCTCGGCCGGATCGCAGGCGGAAAGAAGGATACTGGCGGCGAGGATTGAAACTATGGTTAGCAGTGTGCGACGGGTAGTCATCATTGGTTTCCTTTTTCGCCAATTGTAGCGTTGAATTTACTTGATGTTCGGATAATCGCGACTTAGGCGTGTTTTTTACACACATTGTAGTCCGTAGTTAGCTTAAAGATTGAACCATCAACCAGCCTTTTAGCAAAAATTCTACACCAATGCAGATAAGAATAAAGCCCATTAGCTTTGTCATGGCGTCAATGCCTTTTTCCCCCATTTTACGTACAACGGCCCCTGAACTAGATAGAACCATCCAGCAGATCAGGCTTGAAACGACAATGCCTGTTGAGACAACGGCGTAACCGGCAATTTTCGTTGTCAATAATTCTTTTTGCGAGAGTTCGGCTGCCATAGCGAGTACAACTGAAATTGACCCGGGGCCGCTTAGCATGGGGAGCGCCAATGGCGTGAAGGCAACACTGCCCGCATCGGTATTAGCCTGATTTTGAGTTTCCGAGCCTGCGCTTTCAGGAGGAAATAACATCCTGAAGCCCATATACAAAATTACCAAACCTCCGGCTAGCCGTAAAGAAATCAGGCTAATCCCGAAAAATTGTAAAATGAACATACCTAGAAACAAGAAGACCAGAAGCAATGCGCACATATAAAGGCAGGCCAGCAATGCGGTTTTTTGGCGTTCCGGCGCATCAAATTTTGCTGTCATTGATATGAACAGAGGCGCAGTGCTAAATGGGTTGGCAATAGGCACAATGCCCATCACAACCAACAAAATGTACCCGGCAAATAAAGATATTTGTTCCACTATTTGTTCCACTATTTGTTCTCGCTAATTAGGTTTTTCGCCAATTACGGCGTTGAATTTGCTTGATATCCGGGCAATGAAGGACAATAGTCCAGTATTCAATAATAAACAATCTTGTCCTCTGATCTACATGAAAGTGCACTCGTGTCTTTATTATTTCAAATCATCCTGGGCAGCCTTGTACTCGGCCTGTGTTCATTTATTCATATTGGATTGCTGGTGGGTACTGTGGGACAGTTGCGGGTACTGGGAAATGTCCTCAAGCGGTCCAGTCATGGAATCCGCTCGGGCATTTTGATAGCAGTGACACTTGCCGCGCTGGTGCTGGCTCATACAATACAGGTTTGGATTTGGGCGATATCATTCGTCGCGCTTTCAGCACTGCCAAATCTGGCAGATGCGATATACTTTTCTCTCGTTTCATACACAACACTTGGTTACGGCGATATAACGGTGAGCGATGGATTTCGAGTGTTTGCGGCAATGACCGCCGTAACGGGTTTGCTCAATTTTGGTTTGAGCACAGCCTTCCTCGTAGGATTGTTTGCCAGATTGCTGCCGTCTGACATCGAGTGATATGGGCAAATCAGACTTCTCTTATTGGCACATCTCTCCAATTCATTTGATGTCGCAGGCAGGATAATAATATCAAATCATGATGTCCGAAAAGTTCGCATCTCAGTCATTTGAGCGCGCCCAGCTCAATACCAACTGAATGTCAGCTTTGGTGTTCATGCGATGCGGACCTGTCTGAACGACGAACATCTGCAACGGGCCGATACTGTTGAAAAACTCTTTTTCGCAGGTTGATTAGAAAATCCCAGCTCCTTGGCGGAGTTTCCCAAAAATTATGTTGGGGGGATAGTCATTACCAAGAAATTTCGCTGTATGACGTCCTGAAAAGTTCTCTCAGGCACTATGGATGCCTTATAAAGAAATATCGATTTAAACCGAAAAATTTACTACCCAGAAAATTGGAGTTTTTCAACAGTATCGGCCGGTAGCGGTCCAATACCAACATGGTTTTGGCTCAATTTGCAGGACTTGGTTCTGCAGGGGCAACTGTTTTGGTAGTGGGAGAGGTATTTGTTAGATTTACGGAATCAAAAGCGGCTTTGGCTTTTGGTGCATTATCTGCCGTTGAATATCCTGGCATATGTTTTTTTACTGATGCGGGAGTGGCTGCGGATAAGTCGGCACCAAGATCGTCCAGTTCATCATTGGAGATTTTTCCATCGGCTACTCGCTCACGCGCAGCATCAACTTTTCCTTGAAATTCCAGTATTTGTTTGCGCTCCATATTTGCTGATTTGTAATCGGCTATTAAGTTGTCCTGCTCAGAAAAAGCACTTGAGATGCCTTCCCAGGTCGGGCTGTTTTTAGAGACAAGGCCAAAGTCAAACTCGTCGCGGGTAACTTCCGTGCCATTCTCATCAAAAGCCTGAGTTTGGTCTTCGGTTAAAAAGACACGGCGGCCATCTTCCATGACATAAGCGCGATCAAGTATATCCTGAATGCGCATCTCAACCTCAGATAATCGCTGGCTTATCTCATCCAGCCTGTCCTGATTTTCCATCAGAGAAATTACAATAGCCTCGTCATAAGTATCAAGCTTGACCTTGAATTCTTCAATTTGGATTTCTGTTGCCATTGTAGCTTCTGTCGCAAGCGAAAGAATTTCGTCTTCGATTTTATCGGTAATTTGTTCCTGACGTGCGTTATCACGACGGGCTTTGATGAACCATTGACGCCGCCGGAGCCACTCAGAATGGCGGCTCCGATCATCGCTTCTGAAATGTTCACCCAATTGTATCATCTACGCTCCGCACGCTTTCTTTGTCAGGACATACAGAATAACGCCAACAGGTTTATCCTTGTACTTTTCAAATACCGGAAACAGCGTATTTTTCCAGCGTTTTGCATTATCCTTATAGTACCAGTCATATATGCACTTCATGCCTGTTTCATTCGGCTTGTCGCGTACGAACCGCGAATAGGCCAACCCTTCAATAACACCGGATACATAACCAACTCTTTGGTCTGAGTTCATCTTGTTCATTACGGCACCTGCATCCAGCTCTTGTGCATCCGCGATTCCGATATTCACAAATACACCTGTAAGTATTATTATGGATAATTGTTTATATTTACTTAATTTTAATAGATTTTTAACCCACATATTCGTTCGTTTGTGTTATATTTTACTTATATACCATGGTTTTGCTATAATCATAGAATAACAATAGTTTACCAACGCATGGGGCAGGAATAATCCTGCTAAAGCCGGTTAGAAGGCCATATTGCTGAAAGGAACGATTATGTCGAAGGCAGACATGTCATGATTTGGCGATAAGGCACTGATTTAACATGAAAATAGGATATTTACGTGTCAGCACAGAAGAACAGCGCCCGGATCGGCAGATCGACGGGCTGGAGCCTATTTGTGATGCGCTGTATATCGAGAAGGTATCTGCTGTAAATCGGAAACGGCCAATATTCGAAAAAATCCTTGATGAACTGGGGCCTGGCGATACGCTTGTGGTTTGGGATTTAGACAGGGCATTTCGTTCAACGGTTGATGCCATCACCCAGGCCGAGCAATTGCGTGAACGCGGTATTGAGTTTCAGATTGTTACACTTGGGGTTGATACCTCTACAGCCGATGGCAAGCTGGTCTATACGGTCATAGCAGCTTTTGCCGAGCATGAGCGAAACCGGCTTTCCGAGCGAACGAAAGAGGGCTTGCGAGCTGCGGTAAAACGTGGCCAGCGGCTTGGACCGCCACCAAAAATGACCGATGCGCAAATTAGAGCAGCAAAGCTTAAAATCGAGACCAAAGAGGCCAGCGTTGCAGAAATGGCAGCATTAAACGGAGTGCATCCAATGACCATCACACGTTCGATAAAGCGGCTGGAAGCCTCAAAGAAATCATGATTTTTGTGGTATTTGGCGGTGGATTTTGGTATGATAGAATCATGGATAAAACAAAGAACACAACGGATGATACTAAATTGCCGGAATGGCCAAACACCGTTCGCACCCGTGACGAGCTTGATTCTGCTTTGGAAGCAGGGGAAAAAAGTGGTGTCAGTAAACACACTATAAAAGAGATTGCCGAGCGCACGCTTGCCAAATTAGAGGCGGATGGCCTCTTATAAGCTTTCAGAATTAGCAGAAATCGATGTTCAGAATATCACTCGTTATACGGCATTGAATTTTGGCAAACGCAAGGCTATTGATTACCCCAATGATATCATGGCCTCAGCAAAAATGGTCGGCAATTTTCCCTCTATTGGCAGGCCTTACACAACTAAAAAGGGTCGTGTATATCAGCAATATAATATTGGCCGCCATGCATTATTTTACCGGCCATCCGAGCAAGGTGTCTTTATCGTCCGTATTCTCCATTTGATGATGGATTTTAACCAGCATCTGGATTAGGATGTGAACCCAATTCAAATTATTGATTTATTATAGCAAATCAGATTCATACGCTTCTGAAAAGGAGATTGTGATGGCAAGATTTGATTTGAGCGATGAAGAGTGGGTAGCTATTTCTGGGTTATTGCCCAAACAGGGGCGCGGCCCGCAACGCAAAGACGACCGTAAAATCCTCAATGGAATTTTCTATATCTTGCGTACAGGCGCTCCATGGCGCGATTTGCCCGAACGATATGGACCGCGCACGACAGTTTATAATCGCTATGTGAGATGGGGTGCGCGCGGTGTCTGGCGAGATATATTTGAAGCCCTCGCAGTTGAATGCGAGGATGCTCTGATCTTTATTGATGCTTCCATTGTTAAGGCTCACCGCGCAGCGGCAGGGTCAAAAAAGGGGAGCTGGCGGAAGGTATTGGCCGCTCACGCGGCGGTCGCACAAGTAAGGTTCACGCGGGCGTAGATGCCAAAGGACGCCCGTTTCGGCTGGAAATCAGCGGTGGTCAACTTCACGACAGCCAGATGATGGATGCTTTCCTTGATTGGGAAATACCGCCACTCGCAATCGTTGCCGACAAGGCGTATGGCAGCAATAAAATCAGGCAGAAGATTGCTGATGAAGGAGCGTTGGCAGTTATTCCGTCAAAGAGTAACGCCCGAACACCGATACCTCATGACAAAAAACTCTACGCCATGCGCAATATCGTCGAGCGCTTTTTCTGCAAGATGAAGGATATGCGAAGACTGGCAACAAGATTTGAAAAAAAGGCCATCAACTTCTTATCTATGGTACAACTCTTCGCAATCAGGTGCTGGCTGAATTGAGTCCACACCCTAGTAAAACATAGGTTTTGAGAATCAAAGACCGGCCAGCGAATTTCCGCTGGCCGATTTTTTATGCCTTGCTCAATTATGCAAAGTGTTTCTTGACTGCCTTCCAGTTGTCAACTGCTTCAATACCGCCGCGCTTGGTGTAGGAACGCATAGGAAAATCCATATAGCGCGGTTGCCAGTCTGCCTTGTGCGGCTGGCGCGTACCATCAAGGTAATCGGCGATGATTTTCTTTTGCACCTTGGCAGTAGCAGAAATATTACCATCGGCAACGCGCTTGCCACCGATATGTTTTAACATGGCATTGATGGCTTCTTTGTCACGGGCAAGGTCAAGGAAGGTTTCATCAACCTGCCAGCTTTCAGCCATATCAACACTCAACATATTGCCAAGAACTTCGACCATTGCCGAACCGTTGGCGAGTGTTTCTGCGACAATGAATGTCAGAATGCGGGTGATATTTCCATCATCCAGTTCAATCAGTTTGGCAAATATCTCATGGACATCATCCCGCCGTTGCCAGTCATTCTTGGCAGGGGTGATTGTGTCCGAGGTATCGATTGACCAGCCTAACAAGTCGCGGACAACCTGACGTTCATCGCCGAATTTATCTTCGGCCTTGTTGGTAGCAAGGCTATCGCGAATTGCATCTGTACTGGCTTTTTGCGCATCGGCATAGACTGTCCAAAGCTCCGAGCCAGCAATCATTTGAGCAACAGCAAGTCGCAAGGCAATATCACCATGATTTAGCAGTTCTGAGCGCACGGCAGAATGACGGTGAAGGTCGAGATAGTTCTGCATTGCTTTTGTTACTTCTGGGCGCTCGGCTGGCTTTTCTGCATCAATTCCGTTTGATGATTTTTCCAGCCGCTTGGCTTCTTTGCTGGTCAGATAACCCTCATGGAAAGTGACTTCACCATCATTGGCGATTTCGATATAGACCTTGCCGCCATCCTTCTTGGCTATTCGGCTATATTTCCATGATGACCAATATTCACCAATTTCAAACAGGATGACATCTTTCCAACCATCGGTCAGATAGCGCTCCTTGGCTTCCGCGATTGCTACATTCTGCAAAGGCCAGAATTTTTGCACATCGGTAAAATAGCTATCATCACCAAACAGGTCAGAAACGATTGCACCCTTGTAACCTGTAATATCGAACAGGGCATTTGATGTCGGAATATTTGCACCACCGAACAGCCAATCTTTTAGGCTACGTCCTTGGGGTGCGTATTCATCCTCCGATTTAAACAAGACCAGCCACGCTTTTTGCTGGCGTTTGGTAGCAAGCGTCAATGCCCGCAATGTCTCACCACGAATGTCGTCCTTACGATAGAGTGTTAGAATAGGACTGATAAGATTGGCGATTGCCAAGCGTTGCCCGACCAGCCGTTCGGTAATGCCAAATTGACTGGCAATATCGCTGGCGCTCTTGCCCTGCTTGATGAGCGCGGCAAACGCCTTGTACTGGTCAATTTCATCCATTGGCAGACGCGCAACATTTTCAGCCAAGGATGCTTCAATGGCTTTGGCATCGTCACCTTCTGTCATGACAATGCAAGGCACGGCTTCAATCTCGCTTTCTTCGGATAACTTCACCAAAGCGTGATAACGCCGCTGCCCTGCGACAATCTCGAAACCCTCGCAGTTTTTTCGCACCAGTAAAGGTTGTAAAATACCAAGTGAGCGAATGCTTGGCAGTAGGTCAGCAATATCCTTTGCGCCAATTTTACGCACATTGATATTGGTGGTTTTAAGGTTTTCAATTTTAATATGTTGTAGTTCCATTGTTTTAGTCCTTTTAAAAATGGTTTTAATTCAGCGCGTCATTGCACCGTCGAACGGCCTAGAAAGGCCGCTCTGCGGTGCAATGTTCACTCTGCCGCCTGTAGGGGTTCTTCTTCCTGCGCCACATATTGCAGGGCATAATCAGCCGCCTTTTGTGCTTTGCTGGCGGCGCTGATAACAAAACTGTTGTCATTGCGAAGCGCTGACAGCCAGCCTTTGATATATTGGGCGTGGTCTTCTCGTGGTTTGGCTTCCAGTCCAAGACTTCCGCAAATCATTGCACTGCCAAGCTCGGCAACCAATTCCTCAAAGGCATAAGCTTTGTCACCAAAGCGGCCTGTCATATCCCGCTTTAAGCGGTTGGCATTGCCTGTTGAGTGGGTAATCTCATGGGCAAAAATACTGTAGTAATGTTCAGGTGAATGAAATTGCCCCAATTCAGGCATGCCAAAATGCTCACGGATGCCGCCAGCATAATAAGCGCGGTCGGATGGGCGAACGGAAAGACGTTCGGCTTCCGTATAGCTGGTGACAAAATTTTCTGCTTCAGCAATCGGGTTATGAGATTTCAGCTTGTCTTTGAATTTCTGCTCGGCATTGCGTGCATAATCGCCTTCAACTTGGCAAGAATTAAATACCCTAAAATAGCGGGTCATTACCGCTTTGGTTTTGCCGTTAGTTTCGCTTTCCTCCTCTGTATCGCGGAAGAATTTCCACAAGACCACGACTCGCGATTGCTCGCCTTTTTTGATTTTGCAATCATGGCTACTCCATTGTTTGAAGGTCGCCCAGATATTGGAATCAAATCCCGAATGAGACAGTAGAACATGATTGATACCGCGATAGGCTGTGCCTCTTAAGTTGATGGGCGAATGACCAACACAAAACCACGGCGTGTTGTAATCCTTGGAATTGACCTGTTCCAATTGCTCAATAATCTGGTCTGTGACCATTTGATAAATCTTGTTCTTCATTTTTTTCTCCTCTTAACTAAAAACTGGGTTGCGCATGAAACCCTGCTTCCGGTCGAGGATGGAGATGGGAGGGGACAAGAAAAATCGATGCTGAGTGGTGCGGGCGCAGGCGTAGCCGAGCCTCGGTCAGTGTCTATTTTACTTGCGGGGAGAAAGAGGCAAAGCCGCTTGGCTTCCCCGATACTTAAGAAAAGCGGCGGCAAATCTGCCGCCACAATATCTACCTATCTGTCAGGGATCGTCACCCCTGCCTCCGCAGGGGCAGGCTACTGGGCCGAAACCGCATTACCGGGTTCGGTAAAATAGAGCCCGCTCGGACAGCCAATAAATATTTCTAAAACTAGAATTTTCGATACCCAAACCCCATATGCACAGGCATGGAAAATAATTTTAAATCGTTCAAACGATTTGCCGAATTACGCCTGCAAACAACCGCGTTTGAAACGAGTCTTGATTTAGAAAACTCTCACTTATTTCATACGTCGCTTGAAAGTGCTTACCACCAGTTTAGCTGGACGCAAGGCACAAAAAATCGCCTGCAAAACGAGTTCAAACTTGTGGCAGGATTCCTTGATACCTTTTCACCAAATGCTTTGGCAGACCGTTTTGAAGGCAGGCATTTTATTGCCATGCACATTGCTTTGTTCGTTGCCATCAGCGAATTTTCGATGTTCTGCTTTGCTCAAAAAGATTTCTTCCCAGATGTTGGAGATGCCAATCAGGAAGTATCGCCAACACCCTGGGATGATCGCGTTCCCGGCCTTTGGCTTATCGATCACACCGCACAAGGTGGCCATGTCGAAGTGAAACATAGTCAGCAGTTAATTCCTAAAAACCCAGAGCGCTATGTGATGTCGCAATATCTGGCCTTTTTGATGAGCCGGTTTGTCTGGCTACATGAACTGGCGCACTGCTTCAATGGACACATCGCTTTTGTCCAAAATCGCTGTATAGCGCTTCGCCTTTATGAAATTTCGGAAAAACTTCCTGCGGTGGAAGTGACAAAAACCCTTAAAAACCCAACAAACAGCGAAACATTGAAATGCCTGGAATTTGATGCCGATCAATCGGCCTTTTGGGCAAGTTGCAATATCCAGTTGAGTAATCTTGAAAATATTGAAGGCATCCATAATCTCGACAAGCAATTGCGGTTGCGTCTTACATTGTTTGGATCATACGCAATGACATGGATGTTTGAACAATTTCAAAACTACCGCGATAGCCAAAATGGACATACTCACCCCGATCCAATGTTGCGTCTGTATAACCTATTGCAAACGGCAAGCTCGAACGTGCTTCTCCTTGATAAGGATTTGCCATCATTGAACAAGAATGCACTGGGTCAATTTGATGTTATCCGCAAGCGAATTCCAGCTATCTACGATTCCAAAAAACTCGAAGATATTATTCAAGGTAATACTGATTTCTCTGACCTGTCTAAATATGACGATGCGAGAACGCAGCAAAAGAAAATGCTGGAAGAATTTCAATTCAGCGAAAAGAACTAATCTGTTTGTGCTGCCACTGAGCCCGGTAGCATTCAATTAGCCGCCACCATTTCCTTCGACCAGTGCAGACAGAACAAAAAGCTTTCGCTTGCCAAAAGGTTGGGCTGCATAAAATTCCACCAACTCCTGCAAAAGAATACTGTCTGGATGAATTTTGTCGTCAATTGCTACAAGAATATTTCGGGGGAATTGCACACTTGTCTGAATTGCAATGAAGCGGTTTATACCTATCCAGTGATGCTCGCTCATATTGGCGATTGAGCCATCATCGTTAAGTCCAGGGACAAGAATTTCCTGCTTTGTCGCATTCAATGCTGCGGAAACAAACCCCCAACCCTGCCGCGCATTTTGCAACGCCAGAACATGGGCACCTGAGCCTGCATTGTTAAACACAATTCTGAAGCTCGCATCTTGCCGAACCGAATGATCAGTTTGGGGGAATGGAGCATTGCTGGTTTCCACCACTTCCATCGGCCTATCAACTTTGATCAAATGGCCGCAGTTCGTCACAGCTTCCTGTTTAATTAAATTTGTCAGAGTGAAGGAAGGCGGCGGTTTAAACAAAGCTTCAAGATCTATCGTCCGTCCTTTTACCGCAGCATCAACATTGCTGACGGTGTGATAACGCGATATGGCCTTTTCAAACAAACCTATAACATCATCATAACTGGCTGTAGCTATGCGCCCAGGCTCCCACCTATCGCCGCCATCAGCCCAGCTTTTAATCGTTCCAGGCTTTTTACCAAGCGCATCAGCGATTGCTTCCAGATTTTTGAAATGTCCGTAATCCACAAGTAGCCGGAACTTTCGTCTGAGTTGCGGGATTGTCTTATCTTTCAAAACCATTTCTCCAACATTTTCCAGCTACCAACTGGATTTCGACTGAACAAAATTCGCCGCCCTTGTGACATCAATGGGAGGCCGGATCACGTGAGTTTTTTATCAATACCACAAACCGGCATTAGAAAAACCGGAACGGTAAAAAATCAAATGGCAAAAAATAATTCCACAGAACCTGCTTCAAAATTCCTTCCCGCAGAAGGAATGAGTTCGGTCGTACGATCCAACTCAGACAATCAGAGCCTGACAGCAGAAACCTATGCTGATTGGTACTCGGCCATGGATTATTTCAATGACCGCCTGTTTGGCGGAGAATTGCCTGATTGCATTATTTCGTTCGCGCGCCACAAAAACATGCTCGGTTATTTTTGCGTTGACCGCTTTGAAAATCAGTCAGGAACAGTGGCGCATGAGATAGCAATGAACCCTGTTTATCTGCGCCCGTGTGGTGAGGCAAACGCATTGTCGACCCTCGTACACGAATTGTGCCACTTGTGGCGGCATGAATTCGGACCGGATAATCGCGGTGGCGGCAAGGGTGCCCGTGGCTATCATGATTTGGTGTGGGCGGGGAAAATGCTGGAAGTTGGCCTTCTTCCAACCGACACAGGACTGCCAGATGGAAAAACGACCGGGTATCGAGTTTCCCATCTCGTAATTGAGGGCGGTCAGTTTGATCTTGATTGCAAGGAATTGCTGGCCTCGGGATTTAATCTCAACTGGTGCGACCGTCTCATCCCAAGGTCTGATGATGAATCTGACGAAGACTCTGAAACTGACGCCACTCCAAAATCCAAAAAGAAAAAAGACCGGGTGAAATTCACCTGTGATGAGTGCGGGCTCAATGCCTGGGCAAAACCATCGGCAAATCTTGTTTGCGGTGGTTGCGGCATCCCCATGTCACTAGCTGCTTAACTGGAAAGGAAAACCTCATGACATCAAATAACAAAACGAAAGGGCCGGAGCGGATTGCCCCAAGGGAAAAAATTCCCTTCGAAAAGTGGTCATTGGTGGTCTTTACATTTGGCACCGGCGCTTTGGTATTATTAGCACTATTGAATATAATGACAGACACCGGTGCAATCGCGGTTCTTAAAGCCTCGGTTATGGCAGGCAGTGCCATGCTGGTTTCCTATGCCGTCAATCGTTTTGCTATTGAAAAAGGCACGGAACTTACTGCAACAGGATTTACCTTTGCCGGTGTGGTTAGCGTATTTTCCATGCTGACTGTCGGCATCGGGCTCTACGCCGCCACCTATTCCGGCCTGACGATCAGTTCCGTTGGTGAGTTGCAACTTCAGGAACATGGCAGCAAATATGCCCGTATCATTGGGCAGCGTAATAGAACCGCAGCAGAAGCCGGACGTCTGGTTCCGGTCGTCCGTGCCAATGAGGCCGAGCTTGTCCAATATGTAGAATGCGAAGAGAGCGAATCCTGCATATCAAGACGTGGCGATGGCGGACGTGGAACGGTTACACGCGCACTGGAACAAAAGGCTCGTCGCGCCAATACGATTGTCAAACAACTGGAAGCGGGAGAGATTGTTCGCCAGTCCGCTCTGGCAAGTCTCAACAAGCTTCTGGCCAGGTATCAGAAAATCTTAGGGCAAACTGATAAGCCGCTTGAGGAACGCCGTCAGAAGCTTGTCGGCATCAATGCTGAAATTGACCAGACGCTCAGCACTTTAGATGAAGCCTTGCCAGTTTCATTATTGCGCGCTTACGCGAATGAACTCGAAACAGGGGTCATAATCGCTGAGCGTCCGGTTGCCACAAAAGCCATTAACGCCATTCTGGCAAAACATGCTCTAAGCCTGAATTCGGTTCTTTCCACTCTGGTAACAGCAAATCAGCCGCTGCCTTCATTTCCGCCTCGTACAGGGGTTTCTTCCACCTTTAAATATATTGGTCACTTTTTACCAATTGCGATTTTGACGGCGGCTATCGAGCTTATTTTCCCACTGACACTGTGGACATATGTGCTTCTGGGCATTGTCTGGGCAAAGTATCAGGCTGACCCGCCGCATCGGTCGCAACAAAATGGTGGCAAACCCGGCTCGAACAATAATCCCGACAGGAAGCCCAACCGTAATCGTCGCAGGCGCGATAACCACAAGCGGGGTGAGTGATGTTTGAGAATGGAAACGGCTTACCCATTAGCGGCGGTGTCGTTATTGCGGGGGTGATTTATGCCGGTGTTTCGATGTTTTTAACTGGCCCGGTTATAGGCGAACGCACAATTTCTAGATCGGGCTGGGAGCAACAATGTAAAGCGGCATTGAAAGCTGAAATTGTGGCGCAGGCACCGGCTCCAACCTTCACGCCACGGCTTAATTGCAATGCTGTGATGAGATTATTTGGTGCTCAAGGGCAAGCCTTGTGCCGCCAGTATGGCGACAGATTGTTGCCATTCACCAACCAGTTGCAAGAGCTTGAAACTCGCAAACAAGCTTTCCAGCAAAGGCGGATGTCTTTGGCAATATCGCAAAGCAAGAACCGCTGCGACTGTGCCGCTGCCCTGACACTGGAACAAAAAAGAGTGCCGTTGGCAATCTATGCCGGATCAATCCGTATGGTCACACCACCTGCAATTAAGAACCTCAAATCAGAACTCATTTCTGCGCTGCGTTCACCACGCTGTGCGGTAGCGAGGATAACGCCATGATTGTCGGCTTTGTAAATGTAGAAAATGGTGCGGTCATAACCCACCGTGATTCTTACCTGCTGAAGAATTTGAGCGTGGTTTCGGTGCGCCGGCCTTTCCTCGGCGGAGCGGTTTTGTTGGGCTTATCCTTTGGTGGTTTCTCAATCGCCTTTGGAGACCTGCTTTATCCGGGTGAGATCGCAACCATTTTAGGTCTATCGGCTTTTGCCCTCATTGCTGGTGTGCAGGTCGGCCAGTTGAAACTGCTGTCGCGTGATTTGCGCGGCAGTGAATTGGCTGACGCCATCTGGGGGCAATATTCCAGCCTCAACCATATCCGCACCAAAATCGTTCAAAGCCTGAATACCAACGCTGAGGGAGATACTCCATGACCCCGGATCAAAAGCCAACCCATGGCAAACTTCCCGAGATCAATGCCAAGCTGCTCTATGCGGTCTTCCTTGCCGCGCTCGCTTATTTTAGCTGGCCAACAAACCCCAAGTGGTGGGGCTTTGGATTTGTCAGCATCACATCTGGCTTGGCATCCCTAGGCTTAATTATTGAAGCCATTCGGGCGATGGGGAAACTCTTCACCCGCGACAAAATGGTTGGAGAGTATATGGCACAAGGCAACAAGCCAAAATCTTCTGACCTTACTTCTGAAGATGCTCTTAAAGATGCGGGGATGAGATAATGGCTCAATTTGTAAGACGTGTCATCGGTATGGGCTTTGATGGCAAGCCGATCTATGCGCCCAAACATGCGCATTCTCTTTTGTTGTCCGCTGCCGGTGGCGGCAAGACCACCTGCGGGGCGGTGCCATGGTTGCAATCAATGATTGCTGATTATTCCCGCGCAATAATAATTGCCGATTCCAAGGAAGGTGAAATTGCCGCCCAATGTGCGGATATGTGCGCTAAGTATGGGCGCAAGGTTGCAATCATTGATGATTTTAATGTGCTGGGTGAAGACAATTCGCACATGATTTCTATTAATCGTTTCGGCGGCGTCATTCGTTCTTTTGCTAAGGATAATGGCGAGTTGATTTTCTCAACAGAAAATGCCTGCCACGCCCTCATCGAAGAACCGCCCAGAGATCAGCGCAATGCCTATTGGCGTGATGAGCCGCGCACAATAATCGAGTTCGTGCTCAATACATTGCTGGCGCGTAATCCAAGGCTGGCAACACCGGGCGGTGTCTGGTCGCTAATCTCCAAGCCGGATATTTTAATTGCTGCCGCCACGATTGAAACCGATGAAGGCGATGAAGCGCTCGCAGCCCTGGCACTCCATGTGCTGGGCATGCAGAAAAATGAAGAACACTTTCCCCAGCACAGGGCAACCGCACTAAAATCTCTGCGCATCTATGGCGCAGGCAGCGCACTTAATCTGGCTGGTGTCGATGCTACTCATACCCACGAACAATTAATCCGAGAGCATTATGTGGTCTTTATTGTTGGCCCGGTGCGTCATATAGAACGCCTCGGCGCTGACTATGCTCTGCAACTGCAATCCTTCATGGAAGTAGTGCTTGGCGGCAAATGCGGGCCGGTAAGTTTTATACTGGATGAGTTCACAAATGCGCCTTTGAAGGCACTCATTTCCCAGCTTACGACCATGCGCGGATATGGTGGCACTTGCCATATGATTGCGCAATCGCGCTCGGAAATTCAGCGCAAATATGGTGACAAGGAAACCGCCACTATTGAAGAAAACGCTGTCATCAAACAGTGGTTTGGTTTTTCTTCGTTCGAAGAAGCCGAACGTGTTTCCCGCGCCATGGGTGAAACGAGAAACGTTTCCAGTAATCTGGGCACCAATTCAGACAAACTGGATTTTTCCAGCAACTTTAGCACCGGCAAGGAACGGCTGTTCACGGCGGATGAGTTGATGCGTCTGCCGCCGGATGAGCAAATCATCCATGTCAAGGATGTCGGTTTTATTCATGCCAGGAAAATCAAGCAAAACGAGATTGCACCTTTCTGCCATGACCTCGGCGATAATCCGCTTGAGGGCAGCAGATTGCCGCCTGAGCCAAAAATAACTTTGCCCACGCCAAAGAGGGCAAAATCATGAGGACACCCTTCCTGCGCCTCAGCTATTTTGTCTGGATCATTGTGCCGGTAGCCCTCTATCTGGTTTTTTTGGCAATCGGCCTGCCGCATTTTATCTGGTCGTATGACTGGCGTGACAATGGCACGTATGACCCGTTCGCTTATCGCTATTACACAAGCTGCACCTATATCGGCTCATACGGTGAATTTACCGAGCGCTTCCCGCGCGATGGCAAATGCGATTGGTTCCAGTTCCATAAAAAACGGGGGAACAGCTAATGCGTTTCCACCAGCTTCAACCACGGTGTTACCTCACGGCGCTTGAGACCAAGTTTTTGTCTCAGTTCCATCTGCGCCATGTGTTTCAGCACCTCCAGAACAATATCCGCTTCGGCATTATCCGTAGCGATCTCGCGGTCGCAATGCTCGCGCGTCTGAAGCACGAGATCATAGGGCGCAATTACAAACCAGAAGGTCTGGTAGTCCATGGGGGCAAGCCAGTCTTCAACATCCTCAACATATTTGAATTTTTTCATGGGTTGAGATTAGCAAATCCGCAATCCCGATTACAAATCCTGAACGCAAAACGAGTGTAGCCATGGCTTTCAACATATCAGAAGAATTAAAACGGACCTTCGATCTGGCAAGCCTCAAACATTTGGCTGCCAAGAATTTGAATAGGCAGGAACGAAAAGCCTACTCCAAAATCACGGATAAATATGATGACCTTCGGCGTTTTGAAGAGCGCGCACATGAGATGGAATACAAAACCCGTGTTGAAGTCGCGAGAAAACGCATCATCAACAAGGCAGGTGCTAAAAATAAAGACTTCAAGCACCGCTGGTTCGGCAATGACCAGTTCGATAAATCGGCGACAAACAGACAGGCGCATAGAAACGTGCGGGCGCAGCATCACCAGCTCATGGCTGGCATCGACAAGATGGAAGCCCGCGACATCACCAAGCTCTTGGACACTTGCGAAAAGCGCAACCAGCTCCGCGATAAACCCAAACATGATTTTGAACAGGCCACTGACCGCAGAGCCCGTGATGGCCTGCCCAAAGACCGGCGGCAACAACGACCACGTTAATTTAACTCAACCCGAAAAGGAGAATTCTTATGAACATCACCTATGACCCCAAAGAAATGGCAAATGTTACCAAATCTCGGGAAAGTTTTTCTGGTCGCATGCTGACCGATCCTCAATTTGATGAGGCGATGGCCATCACCGGTATCATCGAGCGCGAGATTAATAAAACCGGTAAATTCAAAGAAAAACTCGGCGATTATTCATACGCTTTTGCCAGGTCAGAAAAATTCGATGTGATGAAAGCCGAGACTATCATCCGCGATCTCTTTAAAGAGCGCACCGGCATGACCATGAACCAGATGCGTGAAGCTCTGGTGAAACGCGAAGAGGAGCTGACAGATACGCAAAAACGCGGAGCGCACATTCATGCGGTCGAAGTCGGCAGGATGATTGAACAAGGCAACAAGATGCCATTCCACCGCGCCTATGCCCACCAGGCCAAAGAGCTGGCGATTGAGCTCAACATCACCGAAACCGGTGCCAAAAAGCTGATGAAAGAAGAGTTCAAAAATATCGAAGGCAAGGAGCTTTATGAGGTCGGCAAGGAACTGGAAGAAAAATATTACCGCCCGCAAATTGAAGCTGAAAAGCAGCAACGTGAAGATGCACGTGAACAGACCCGTTCTTACACCCGTGCACGATAAGCCTGCCCGCGTTTTACCTTTTAGATGCGCAAATTTTACCGATTAAGGCGAACATGATGAGTAAGAACATTAGAAATACGCAAGAATATTACGCTAGTTTTTCTTGAATAAGTAGGAATATTATCATATTATGTTCTCTTTTTGTTCAAGTGAACGAAAGGAGTAATATAACGATCAAGGAGACGTAAAATATGAAGAATGATACCGAAGACATAGACAGACCAAAAACCAATCAAAATGAGGACAAAACCACCCATTTTAAAGCACTTACACTCGATTATGAGCTTTATGAGCATTATCTTGAGGGTTCTGATCTTAACAAGGCTCAGAAACACGAATTCCTTGATGGGCTGTGGTCGATCATCGTCTCCTTCGTCGAGCTCGGCTATGGTGTTCACCCGCTGCAACAGGTCACATCAGACGCATGTGAACAAGTGAAAATTCCGGCGGAATTTCTTAAACCAAATTCTGACGATATGGTAGAATGCAATATCAAATCAAAATTACAAGCTAACGCAATAACAGATGAGCAATCCGGCTCATCGGGGGCAAGGAGTCAGAAATGATAGCAACACAAAACACCAACAAGTCGACCAATATCACCAATGCTGTCATTTATTGCCGCGTTTCCAGCAAGAAACAAAAAGAACAAGGTAGCGGTCTGGATTCTCAGGAACATCGCTGCCGCGAATATGCGGAGTTGCACGGGCTCGATGTAGAAGCCGTGTTTCCTGATGATGTAACTGGTGGTGGCGATTTTATGAAACGCCCTGGCATGGTGGCACTTCTGGCTTATCTTGATGCGCAAGTAGACAAGAATTATGCCGTCATATTTGATGATCTCAAGCGTTTTGCCCGCGATACAGAGTTCCACTTCAAATTGCGCCGGGAATTTAAAAGGCGCAATGCCACCGTCAAATGCCTGAACTTCCAGTTTGACGATACGCCCGAAGGCGAGTTTATCGAAACCGTCTTTGCCGCCCATGGCGCATTGGAGCGCAAACAGAACGGACGGCAAGTCGTTCAGAAAATGAAGGCGCGTATGGAGCAGGGTTTTTGGGTATTCCAAACCCCTGTGGGCTATTGCTACACCAAATCCAGTCACGGTGGCAAAACCCTCGTGCGTGATGAGCCGCTTGCCTCTATCATCACCGAAGCCCTTGAAGGCTACGCCTGTGGCCGCTTTGATTCTCAAGCCGAGGTTAAACGCTTCCTTGATGCCCAACCTGCCTTTCCAAAAGGCAGGAATGGTGAAGTTAAACAACAGCGCGTCACCGACATTCTGACCCACCCGATCTATGCGGGTTTTATCGCCCACAAGGATTGGGGTGTAAACTGGGTTGCCGCCAAACATGATGCTTTGATTTCACTGGAGACATTCGAAAAGATACAGACGCGGCGCGCGAGTGGTACCAAAGCGCCAATCCGTAAAAATATCAATCTTGATTTCCCCTTGCGCGGCTTCGTGCTGTGCAATGATTGCCAGAATCCCTTCACATCGTGCTGGTCAAAGGGAAAATACAAAAAATACCCCTATTATCTGTGCGATACCAAAGGTTGTGACAGCTACCGAAAATCCATCCCCCGCGACAGGATAGAAGGAGAATTTGCTGACATCGTGCGCGCCCTGCAACCCACAAAAGGCTTGTTCGACATTGCCAAAGCCATGTTCAAGAATGCCTGGAATCAGCTTGGCGTGCAGTCCAGAGCCCAAGTAGATACCCTCAAGCAGGATATGAAGGTGATTGAAAAACAAATTGAGGATGTACTGGAGCGCATTATGGATGCATCCAACCCAACAGTAATTGCCGCGTACGAAGCAAAAATAGAAAAATTAGAGCACAAACGCTTGAAAACAGCCGCAAAACTGCTGAAAAACCCCACATCAAAAGGCAGCTTCGATGATTTTATCGAACTCTCGTTAGCCTTCCTCGCAAACCCCTGGAATCTATGGGCTTCCGGCAACTTCGCCCTCAAAAGATGTGTGCTCAGATTAGCCTTTTCCGAGCGCATTGCCTATTGTCGCCAAACAGGCTATCGAACACCAAAAATCACCTTACCATTCAAAGCCTTAGCTGGAATTGAAGGTGGTGATTTTGAGATGGTGCCCTGGAGAAGACTCGAACTTCCACTTCCATACGGAAACTAGCACCTGAAGCTAGCGCGTCTACCAATTCCGCCACCAGGGCATTGGGGCGAACAACTAGGATGCCGCTGGCATGTTGTCAATGGAATTGCGAATAATAGTTTTCCCGGATGGATTTAATAATCATTATTGGCAATTGCAGGGCAAATCAGTTATTCAGGGACATGACTTCACTTTAAAGTAAAGGTGGCGGAAAAGTGCACTCTGGCGATCTTGTCTGTATTTTTGGCGGCTCGGGCTTTGTTGGCCGCTCTGTGGTGCGCGCTTTGGCACAGCGCGGGTATAGAATCAGGGTTGCCGTGCGCAGGCCGGACCTTGCCCATCATCTCCAGCCCATCGGTGACGTCGGGCAAATTCATGCGGTTCAAGCCAATTTACGCTATCCACAATCCATCAGGGATGCCATGGCAGGGGCCGATGCTGTCATCAATCTGGTTGGCATTTTGCACGAAAGCAGGCATCAGACATTTGAAGATGTTCATGTATCGGGGGCACAGACCATTGCCACGGCCGCAGCTGAACTGAACATCAAAAAACTTGTTCACATGTCGGCTTTGGGAGTGAGTGTGGACGCAAGTTCGCAATATTCACGCTCCAAGGCAGAAGGTGCTGCGCGCGTGCATGCCACCTTCCGGAGTGCGAGCATTCTTGAGCCTTCGGTTTTGTTCGGGCCTGAGGACAATTTTTTCAACAAATTTGCCAGCCTGGCAAGATTGATGCCGGTATTTCCGTTGATAGGTGGTGGCCAGACAAAATTTCAGCCGTTGTTTGTCGGAGACCTGGCGCAGGCGGTTGTTGCGTGTCTGGAAAAAAGTGATGCTGCCGGGCGAGCCTTTGAACTTGGCGGGCCCGAGGTTTTGAGCCTTGCTGAGATTATGGAATTCATTTTTACCGCCATAGATCGCAAACGCTTGACGGTGCCTCTGCCCTTTGCCGTGGCGCGGTTTGAAGCAAAAATTCTACAATTGTTTCCAAACCCCATCCTCACGACAGATCAGGTTGAAATGCTGAAGCAGGATTCAATTGTCAGCGATGAAGCTGTGTTGCAAAACCGCAGCGTGGAAAGCCTTGGCATCAAACCCCGTTCGGTTGAAGCCATCGTTCCACCCTATCTGGTGCGCTTCCGCCGTGCCGGACAATTTACTCAAGTTAGTCCGTCAGAATAGCTGAAATGCGCCGCGCCGCTACCGTTATCACCCTCAGGGCATCGGTGGTACCGTCGGCATCACCCTTTTCAAAATCAACATCAACCTGACCCATCTGGTTGGTGACATGGGCAAAACAGATGACGGGTTTATTACGGGCTGAGGCGAAAGCGTAAAGAGCAGCGGTTTCCATTTCAACCGCCAGCAGACCGCGTTGCTGCATGGTGGCGATGGCTTGTTCAGTCTCGCGAAAGGGTGCATCCGTGGTCCAGGTGGCGCCGGATAAAACCTCAACACCCAGACCCTCAAATGCACCATCAAGGCTGTCAATCAAAGTGCGCGGTGCGTGGCTGTATTGAGAGGGGGGCAGATAATGATAGCTGGTGCCTTCATCACGCAAGGCGCGTTCGATCAGGATGAAATAGGGCGGAGATTGCGCCGGTGAAATCTGGCCGGACGATGTGGTGCTGATCAACAGTTTGCAGCCGCAGGCAAAGAGTTCTTCTGCCACAAGTACGGCAAACGATGCCCCCACCACACAGCCAATAATACCAAATGTCATACCGTCGTGAGAGAAGGTAAAAAGCTCAGTGTGATAACACATCCAGCCACCATGGAGTTTGGCGCGCCCTTCTGATTTTAAGCGCCGAACGATATCACCATCAGGATCAAGCAGGCAGATGTCCGGCACGGGTTCAAGCGTGCCGGATTTTTGCCGCTGCGCTTCCCGCAATAAAGCCTCGGGCGCAAACACTGATTTTTCATCATAGTGTTTGGCAGCAAGAATTGGTGGTTTTTCATCGTCGTTCATGCCTGCGCCTTACCAGTAAATATACACCAGCAGTGCGGTGCCGCCGATGAGGCGATAGGCGACAAATGGCATCAGGGTCATTCTTTTTAGCAGAGCCATCATGAACCAGATTGACAGGAAAGCCGAGACGAAGGACAGAGCCGCTGCAATCACAGCGTCCTTCTGCAGGCCTAGATCACCACTGCCATAGAGTTCGAAGCCGGTGGCCACTCCAAGCCCCAATAAGGTAGGGATTGAAAGCAGCATGGACACTCTGGCGGCATCAACCCGGTTGAAGCCAAGAAAGCGTGCCATTGAAATAGTAACACCGGAGCGGCTGGCACCGGGGATTAGGGCAAAGGCTTGAATTGCTCCGATGAGAATACCGTCGCGCAGGGTTAAAGATGACATATCTCGTGTGGTTGCTCCCATGCGATCACTCAGCCCTAAGATGATGGCGAAAATAATATTTGTCCAGGCAATCACGACTAAGGTGCGCAGGTTTTCTATCCACCCGGTTTTCAACAAAATCAAACCAAAGATGAAAACCGGGATGGTGGCGACAATCAAATACAGCAAAAACCGGCCCTGGTGCGACAGACGGCCCCGGCACAGGTCGAAAAAACCGCAACCCAGGCCGCTGACATCGCGCCAGAAATATAACAACACCGCAAACAAAGAGCCCACATGGACCGACACGTCCATCAATGGACCCTGATCCTGCCACTGGGTAAGCAGGTGCAGAAGATTCAGGTGGCCTGAAGAACTGATTGGTAAAAATTCTGTCAGACCCTGGATAATGGCCAGAGCAATCAATTGTTCGAGAGGCAAGAGGCGTTTGTCCTGTATTTTAGAGATTTGCGAAATATGTTGTCGTTGCCAGCAACAGTTTCTATACCCTATTGAAATATGTTTTCAGTTAACCATTTCATAATTGCGCAAGAAAGGTCGTGCGCTTTTATGTTCACCTGCCGACAAAAAAGATTTAAAATATAAACATGCCTCAACTCTACCATTATCCGTTTTGCCCGTTTTCCCGCCGTATCCGATTGGCTCTTGGCGAATATGGAGCGTCGTTTGAATTGATTGAAGAAGCGCCGTGGGCCAAGCGTGCTGATTTCATGATCCTGAACCCGACGGGAGAAATTCCGGTACTGGTTGATAATGATGGCTCAATTGCCGCAGGAATTTATGCGGTAAGTGAATATCTTGATGAATTGTATTCTGCTGATTCCGACGTTACCCTGCTGCCGGGCTCGCTGGCCGAACGTGCAGAAGTCCGGCGTCTGGTGGACTGGTTTGATCATCATTTTTATGTAGCCGTCACCGGCAACCTGATTACCGAGAAAGTATATAAACGCTTTATGACACCGGAACAGGGCGGCGGTGCGCCTGATATGTTGCGGGTGCGGCAAAGCATGGCCAACATTGCCGGTTATATGCAGCATATCGACTGGCTGGCGGCTGAACGCAGCTGGCTTGCCGGTGATAATATCAGCTCTGCAGATTTATGTGCCGCAGCTCATCTGTCGTGCATTGATTATCTGGGCGATGTGCCGTGGCAATACCATGAAAATGCCAAGGACTGGTATGCCCGGATTAAATCGCGCCCCTCCTTCAGACCCATCCTGGCTGACCATATTCGCGGGCTCAACCCGTCTGCGCATTATACTGATCTGGATTTTTAATTGTCTGGCGTGGGCGACAAGCAGGATATCTCGCAAAAAGCTCGTGAATGTGGATTTGATGTGGTCCATTTTACCTCGCCTGACAGCATTCCACGCGCTGCCGCCCGGCTGAAACAGTTTGTTGCCGCGGGTCGTCATGGCGATATGGAGTGGATGGAGACAACCATGGTACGGCGGGCGGCACCGCGCAACCTGTGGGGTGATGTGCGCTCAATTATTATGCTGGGGCTTAATTATGGCCCTGAATGTGATCCCCTTGAAGATTTGAAGGCATCAGAAAACGGGGTTATCTCTGTCTATGCCAGAGGCGGGGATTATCACGATCTGGTCAAAAAGCGCCTAAAACGCGTTGCCCGCTGGATACATGGGGAGCACGATAAAGAGGTTAAGGTCTTTGTTGATACGGCACCGGTAATGGAAAAACCGCTGGCGCAGGCAGCGGGTCTGGGCTGGATGGGAAAACACACCAATCTGGTGACCAAAACCCATGGATCATGGTTGTTTTTGGGCAGTATTTTCACCACACTGGAGATTGAACCCGATGCGCCCGAGATTGATCATTGTGGTACTTGCCGTGCGTGCCTTGATATCTGCCCCACACAAGCCTTTCCGGCCGCGTATCAGATAGATGCGCGACGGTGCATATCCTATCTGACCATTGAATTTAAGGGCCACATACCGGTTGAATTCAGAAAACCGATGGGCAACCGTATCTATGGTTGCGATGATTGTCTGGCAGTTTGTCCGTGGAATAAATTTGCCAAAGTGGGAGCCGAAGCAAAACTCAAAGCACGTGCAGAACTTAATGCGCCCGGGCTTGATGATTTGATCGAGCTTGATGATACAGCCTTCCGGGCGCGATTTTCGGGCTCACCTATTAAGCGCACCGGTCGCAATGGCTTCATACGCAATGTATTGATTGCCGCTGGAAATTCAGGCTCTGTAGAACTGGTGCCAAAGATCAAACAGCTTTTGGCCGATAGATCACCGGTGGTCCGGGCAGCCGCCATTTGGGCGCTGAGCCAATTGCTCGACGCAGAGGGTTTTGCCCGCTTGAAAAACAACCATGCCAGCGTTGAAACAGACAGCGATGTTGCTGCTGAATGGGAGATTTAATGTCACATCTGTTTTGTTTTGGACTGGGATATACGGCAACGGCCCTGGGCAAGAAGTTGCTGCTAGAGGGCTGGAAGGTCAGTGGCACCTGCCAAACAGAGGACAAGCGGCAGGAACTGGCTAGCCTTGGGTTTAATGCTGTACTTTTTGATGGTGTTAGCCACAGTGATGGGGTTGTCGCACTTTTGAATTCAGCTACTCACATTTTACAATCAATCGCACCGGCTAAAGATGGTGATGCGGTGTTTGATACATTTGGCGCGGATATTGTGGCAAACACAGCGCAAATTGAATGGCTGGGGTATCTTTCAACCACGGCTGTTTATGGCGACCGGCAGGGGGGATGGGTTGAGGAGACGTCCGAGCTAAACCCGCAAATGCCACGCGGGGTCTGGCGCGCAAGAGCAGAAAAGCAATGGTGTCGCCTGTATGATACAAACGATGTGCCGGTGCATATCTTCAGACTGGCGGGGATATATGGGCCGGGACGCAATCAGCTGAAAAAACTGCTGGCAAAAAAGGCCCGCCGGATTATCAGAGAAGGCCAGCTTTTCAGTCGTATTCATGTGGACGATATAGTTGCAACATTGCGCGCTTCAATTCATCGCCCCAGTCCTGGTGCAGTTTACAATGTATGTGACAATGAAGCAGCACCGCCCCAGGATGTTATCGAGTATGCCGCCGGTCTGCTGGGTATCGATGTGCCCCCGGCGGAGCCGTTTGATCAGGCTGAATTGAGTGATATGGCGCGCAGCTTTTATTCCGAGAGCAAAAAGGTCAGCAATGAAAAAATTAAAACCGAACTGGGTGTGAAATTGAAATATCCAACCTACCGTGAAGGTATGCGCTCACTCGTTGAGGGCGTTGTAAATGATACAATATCTAATTGAAATTATACCGTAAACCGACGGCGTAAAAATTACTTCCGCCGCTGTCGGCAAAAATACCTGCGGTCGATCGATGGTGGATACGCGTAAACAGGGATACTTTTTCATATTTCGGAAGTTCAAATTCCAGTTCAAAAATCATTGAAGCCAACAGATTTGTACCGGAATTGTCGAGATTGGATTCAATCGATGTATAAGAAAGGCCGACGCCAATTGAGGCAGATGTGTCTACAATATTATCCCAGGGGAAATAATTCCAGCTTACAGTCGGTGTAAAGAACACCTCGCTGTAATCTTCATCGCCAAAAATGCGCGAGATGTTCAGTTCCGAATATAGTGAAAAATAAGGCCCATAGTCGGCCAGTTTTTTGCGAACGCCCAGACTGATCAGGCCGTAATTATCAAATCCAACCGTAAAGGGGTTAAAGGCCCCCAGGGTGCGTACCGATTTATCAATAACCCGACCCACATGCACACCCACAGACCAACCTTGCGACCAGGGTGTGGCTTTCAATTGTACGTCAACAAATTTTTCTTCAGCGAAGGCTGTATTTGCCGCCGCCAGACACAGAAAACCAGAAATCGCTATGGCTTGCTTCGCTCCGGTCAAATTAAAAACCTGCACATTTATATCGATTAAGTTTTTGTGTAATAATTTAACCATATATAATCCAATAATTAAACTTCATTGATTTCTCTTTAACTTGAAACCGAAAGTCCTGATTTCAGATCAGAAATTTCTTTCCGAAGTCCGCGTACTTCACTCAGGATCATCTCGGTTTCACTCATCATCGCATCGCGTTCGGCGCGGGCTTCGGCTTCATGTTCCGATTGCATCGCATCTACAATAACCCCGATAAAGAGGTTCAGGACCGTAAAAGCGGTGGCTATTATGAAGGGTACGAATAACATCCACGCATAGGGAAACTCATCCATCACCGGACGCACGATACCCATGGACCAGCTCTCGAGCGTCATAATCTGGAAAAGCGTGAAGGATGATTCTCCTATGGAGCCAAACCATTGCGGAAAGACCTCGGCATAGAGCTTGGTTGAAATCACTGCAAACACGTAGAAAATCAAACCCAGAAGAAACACAATTGATCCCATGCCCGGCAAAGCAGACAACAGGCCGGTTACCACACGCCGCATGGCTTTGACGGTTGATATCAGGCGAAGCACGCGCAGAATTCTAAAAGCGCGCAAAACCGACAATGCACCGGTTGCCGGTATCAGGGCGATGGCAATGATTATAAAGTCAAATATACGCCAGGGATCACGCCAGAAGCCTTTGAAATCCGCTATCAGTCGAGTGGCAATTTCAACTACAAAAATTATAAGAATTATTCTATCAAGTGCCTGCAACAGCGGGCCGGCTGCGGCCATGGCAGCAGGACTGGTTTCCAGCCCCAGAATAATTGCATTCAATACAATGATTGCCAGAATAATGCCTTCAAAACGAGGCTGCTGGAGTAAATATTTAAGTTTTTCACGTGACATCTGGCGAGTTTCCCGGAAGTTTGAACCATCTTTTGACCATCAATTGGGATGTAATTGTGTCTTCTGCAACGCAGGTCTGAAAAATAATCCCAAGCCTTAAGCGAGTTCGGCAATTGTCGCAATCAACTGCTCAATATCTTCATCACGCGACAAGCGGTGTTCGCCATCTTCAATCAGTTCCAGCCTCACATCATCATTGGCAAGATGAGCCACAAGCTTTTGCGATTGCTGCCATGGCACATCAACGTCCCTGCGCCCGTGGATAATGCGTACCGGGCAATGGGTGTTGAACTTTTCACCACCAAACAAAAGATGGCGCCTACCTTCTTCAATGAGCTTCCAGGTAATGGGATAGCGCTCATCATCATAGACTGACGGGCGCATGAAAACGCCGGTTTGTTTTAATCCGTGACGAATGCCCGGGGGAAATTTCTGCCACATCAAATCCTCGGTCATATCCACTGCCGGGGCGATTAAAACCAGGCCTTTTATGCGGCTGTTTTCAACTCCCACCTGTTTGAGGTGCGCCAATGTCACCAGCAGGACAATCCAGCCGCCCATGCTGGAACCCACAAGAACCTGGGGGCCGCATGTCAGCTGATTGAAAACGGTGGTGCATTCTTCCACCCAGTCCCCAATGGTGGCATCTTCAAACTGGCCGGAAGAAGCACCATGGCCGGAATAATCAAAACGCACACAAGACAGCTTCTGTTCAGTTGCCCAG
>CAZVAZ010000007.1:0-33771 GCA_964625235.1 uncultured Hyphomicrobiales bacterium | reverse complement strand
AGGCCAGCTTTTGACTGACTTTTGATTAATGGCGCGCTTCCTAACATACTTTTTCGACCTTGACCAGTTGGGTTGTGTTGACAAAGTTTCATTGCGCTCAAGTTAAATCATCGCCATTCCACCATTCACGTGCAGGGTCTGGCCGGTCATATAGGCAGCTTCTTCACTTGAAAGATATACAGCAGCGGAGGCAACCTCTCCTGCCGAACCCAGTCTGCCCGCAGGGATTGACGTTAAAATGGCCTGTTTCTGCTTGTCATTCAATGCATCCGTCATTGCCGTTTCGATAAAACCCTGCGCGATACAATTGACCGTGATATTGCGGCTGGCGACTTCACGGGCAAGTGCTTTGGAAAACCCGATCATGCCGGCTTTTGAGGCGGCATAGTTGGTCTGGCCCGGATTTCCGGTAACACCAACAACTGAAGTTATGGAAATAATGCGACCCAAACGGCGGCGCATCATGCCTTTTATGGCGGCGCGTGATAATTGAAAAGCCGCTTTCAGATTTATGTCCATAACCAGATCCCAGTCTTCGTCCTTCATGCGCATCAAAAGACCATCGCGGGTAATACCGGCATTGTTAATCAGAATATCCAGCTGCCCGGTGAGTTCTTCCACCTGCCCCGGCAACGCTGCAACAGCTTGTGCATCGCCAAGATTGCACGCAATCGCATGGGCGTTTGCACCAAGTTCCTGATTTAGTTCATCCAAAGCGTCAGCCCGGGTGCCAGACAAAACCACTGTGGCTCCAGCTTTATGAAAGCTGCGGGCAATGGCGCCGCCAATGCCTCCGGTAGCTCCGGTTACCAATGCTGTTTTACCCGTTAAATCAAACATTTATAGCAGCCTTTATATGTGTTCTAACAATTGCCAGCGAAACATCGTCTGTGATCAAAGCGCTTTTGCCAGAGTTTCCACTTCTTCCGGTTCACCAACAGTTTGCCCCTGCAGCGAGCGGTCAATACGCCGGGCAAGACCCGTCAGCACCTTGCCTGCGCCAATTTCATAGAATGTTTTGATACCATTACCGGCCATAAATACAACTGATTCCCGCCATCGCACCATACCGGTTACCTGTTCGACCAGGCGGGTTTTTATGTCTTCGGGTTGAAAAATTTCTGAAGCCAGAACATTGGCCACCAGGGGAATGGTGGCGGGTGATACGTCAATGCGATTGAGTTCCGCCTGCATCACTACGGCTGCGGGCTGCATCATATCGCAATGAAACGGTGCGCTTACGGGCAGTAAAACCGCCATGCGGGCACCTTTTTCCTTGGCAATATCAACGGCGCGATCAATTGCTTTAGCAGCACCGGAAACGACAATCTGTCCAGGCGAATTGTCATTGGCAACCTGACAGACCTGTCCTTGCGCCGCGGCATCAGCGATGTCGCGCACCACATCCATCTCCAGCCCCAGTATCGCGGCCATGGCACCTTCACCAACGCCGACGGCTTTTTGCATGGTCAATCCACGCGTGCGCACCAATCGAACGGCATCGGCGAGACTGAAAACTCCAGCGGCACAGAGCGCCGAATATTCGCCCAAAGAATGACCGGCAACGTAGCCAACTTTATCTTTAAGATTAATGTGAAAATCTTTTTCCAGAACCCGGATAACCGCAAGGCTTGTGGCCAGCAACGCCGGTTGAGCATTCTGGGTCAGGCGCAACTCCTCATCCTCCCCGGCCCACATAATTTCGGACAGGGAGGCATCCAGGGCATCGTCGACCTCTTCAAAGATCTCGCGGGCGCTGGCAAAAGTATCTGCCAAAGCCTTGCCCATACCTATTTTCTGGCTGCCCTGACCGGGAAATGTGAAAGCTGTTTCCATGGTTTTCTCGCTGGTTGTATGGTACGGTATCTGTCTGCTGACACGTGGGCCTAGCAGTCACGGATTAGGGATGCAAGAAACTATTCTTGCAATACTCGCGTTTTTGTGTTTATGAAGCGCGATTACGTAACCGCTCCGGTTGGAGGCTGAACGGAAAACCGCGCTTTTTTTTGCAATTTTAATGCAAATTTGTGCGGTGATGCAAGGCAAGCTTGTTCATTTCCCGTGTCTTCACTCTTTTGTTGGTCCGTTTGAGCCTTTCCGCACCTGTTATCCGGTCCGGGCTCGAAAGTGGCTTTGCGCCGGCGCATAAATGAGACCAGAAAGGCTAATGAACAATGCCATTGTATGAGCATGTGTTTTTGTCACGTCAGGATGTATCTGCCCAGCAGGTCGAGACTATGACAGCAACATTTAAAACGATAATTGAAGATGGTGGAGGCAAGCTTGCCAAGAGCGAATATTGGGGTTTGAGAACACTCACATATCGCATCAAGAAGAACCGCAAGGCACATTTCAGCCTGTTCAATATTGATGCACCGCACGCAGCTGTTGCTGAAATGGAACGGCAGATGAGTTTGAGCGATGATGTTTTGCGTTTTCTCACCCTGAAAATGGACGAGCTTGAAGAAGGCCCCTCAGCGATGATGCAATCACGCTCCAACCGCGATGATGATCGCCGCCCGCGGCGTGACAGTCGCCCGCCACAAGGTGATCGCCCCGCGAACCCACCGGTGAAGAATGACACACCTGAAAAGAAGGAGGCTGAATAATGGCACCCGGAGGTAAACCCGAACGTCGGCCGTTTTTTCGCCGCCGCAAGACCTGTCCCTTTTCCGGGGATAACTCGCCCAAGATCGATTATAAAGACACTCGTTTGCTGCAACGGTTTATTTCCGAGCGCGGCAAAATTGTTCCCAGCCGGATTACCGCTGTCTCTGCAAAAAAACAGCGCGAACTGGCCCGGGCGATTAAACGGGCGAGATTTTTAGGCCTGCTGCCTTATCTGGTAAAATAGCAGAACAATAAATGGTTGGGGCCGATTGTCGGCCTCTAACCGCTCGCAAGCGGGACAGCGATTAAAATGTACTATTATCTGTTGACTGGAATAGCTGCCGGTGTCGCCTCGAGCGTTTTGTACTTATCGGGCTCGATTGGCACGTCCCTGTCTATATTCCTCTACTTTCTGGCCCCCCTTCCGCTGTTCATAACCGGATTGGGCTGGGGGGCTGTATCTGCGGTTGCGGGTACGGCCATCGGTGTTGTTATCGCATCCTTTATCGCCGGGCTTACCGGTGGTCTGGTCTATCTGGTCAGCGTTGGGTTTATTCCCGTCGTCCTGTGCTATTACGCATTAATGTCGCGCGCTCCGGATGATGATGAGCAAACATCTCCCCGGACGACCGGTGCGCGGGACTGGTATCCCCTTGGCAATCTGATTTTACTGATTGCCGGTTTTGCCACACTTTTAACCGTGATTTTCATTGCGTTTGTGCTGCCGTCGACGCTGGAGTTGAAGAACTCACTCGAGGTTCTTTTTGGCGCATTGCTTGATCAGAATATCGAACTTAAAACCAGGCTTGGCGGTGAAAATGCGGTTCCGCAAATGGTTGCAATGTTTATTGCCCTGCTGCCGGTAACACTAGCCAGCTACACTTTTGTCATGGCGACATCAAACCTGTGGCTGGCATCGAAAATCATTGCGGCATCCGGGCGTGCTATTCGACCACCCTTTGACATCAGTACGCTACATTACCCGCGCCTGGCGCCACTGGTGCTGGCCGGTATCCTGATTGCGACATTCCTTCCCGGCATCATTCATACCATCGCCCTTGCCGGTGCAGCCTCATTATCACTGGCGTTCATGTTTCTGGGCCTGCTGGTGGTTCACGCCACCGTGCCCAATGTGCCGATACGCCCGTTGTTTTTTGCCATGTTTTATATAGCCGTTTTCATATTGTTCAAATACGCCTACGCCGCCCTGGCTTTGATTGGAATTGCAGAAACGATTTTTGGTATCAGGCAGAGATTTGCCACACCGCCACCGCCCAACACACCAGGGACACCGCCAACAATAAGCGGGCGTTAGAATTGCGAGTCTGCACCAACATTGAAATTTAAAAACTGAAGGAAGAGAAAATGGAAATCATACTACTGGAACGCATCGAAAGACTGGGACAGATGGGTGACGTTGTTACCGTCAAAGACGGATATGCCCGCAATTACCTGCTGCCACAGAAAAAAGCGCTCAGAGCCAACAAGGCCAATCGGGCACAATTTGAAGAACAGCGCACGCATCTGGAGGCAACCAACCTCGAAAATCAGAAGGAAGCGCAATCCGTTGCTGAAAAAATTGACGGCAGTCAGTACGTCATTATTCGTCAGGCCGGTGAAAGCGGACAGTTATACGGGTCTGTCTCAACACGTGACATTGCCACATTGATGACAGATGGCGGTGCCAGTATCTCGCGCAGCCAGGTGATTTTGGATCGGCCGATCAAACTGCTGGGACTGCATGATGTGCGCGTGGTACTTCATCCTGAAGTGTCGCTTGGCGTGGTTGTTAATGTGGCCCGGACAGAAGAAGAAGCCGAACGCCAGGCGCGCGGCGAAGATATGACCGTTGATAATTTTGACGAAGATGACAACACTCTGGCCACCGGCGAGGTCTTTGAAGACGAGGAGCGGGCCAAAGAAGCTGCCGAAGAACTTGTTGAAGATGCAGCAGATGACAGCGAGGAAGAAACCGTCGTTGATGAAGCGGCATCTGACGACGCCGAGACAGACGAAACCTCAACTGATGATGAAGCAGAAGTCAAAAACGAAAGCTAAAATTGGAGGGCTCATTGTGCAGCGGCACGTTGAGCCCTTTTTGTGTCCGACAACCAATGAGATTGCGTAATGCGTTTACTAAATGCCATGCTGGAGAAATTCGTCCAGACGGGGACCATTAGAATTGTTGACGCTGATAACAGGCGCTACGAGCACAAAGGTGGACCGGGGCCTGAAGTTACTTTGCGCTTCACTGATAAAAAAATTAGCAGGCGACTGGCCCTGAACCCGGAATTGCGCGCCGGTGAAGCTTATGTCGATGGTACGATGGTCTTTGAAGAAGGTAGCATTCGAGACCTTTTGATGATTTTTGCCCTCAACCGGTCAAGCCTGCGCAACCAGCCCCTGCAAAAATACATACGCAAGGTTTTGAAGCGTGTGCGCAGTTTTCATCAGCGTAATTCAATAACAAATGCACGCGCCAATGTGGCGCATCACTATGACCTCTCAAACGATCTCTATCGGTTGTTCCTTGACGAGGACATGCATTATTCCTGTGCTTATTTTTCTTCACCCGAAGACACTCTTGACGTAGCCCAGCAGAATAAAATCCGCCATATCGCGGCTAAACTCGACCTCAAGCCCGGCCAGAAGGTACTCGATATCGGTTCGGGCTGGGGCGGCATGGCGATGTTTATGGCTGAACATTGCGATGTGGAAGTGCTAGGCGTCACTCTTTCCAAAGAGCAGCAGTCCCTGGCAACACAACGCGCCAGAGAACGCGGATTGCAGGATCGTGTGCGCTTTGAACTCACGGATTACCGGGATGTTTCGGGACAATTTGACCGCATCGTCTCGATTGGCATGTTTGAACATGTTGGTATCAATCACCACCAGGAATATTTCGCCAAAATAAACAGCCTGCTGGCACCCGACGGTGTTGCCCTTGTTCATGCCATTGGTCGTAAAGGCGGGCCGGGAACCACAGGAGCCTGGATTAGAAAATACATCTTTCCCGGTGGATATTCTCCGGCCCTGTCTGAAACCTGTTCAGCCATCGAAAAGGCCGGCCTGTGGGTGAGCGACATCGAAATCCTGCGTCTGCATTATGCCGAAACCCTTTTGGCCTGGGAGCAGCGTTTTCAGAAAAACCGCCAGAAGATTACCGATTTGCTCGATGAGCGTTTCTGCCGCATGTGGGAATTTTATCTGATTATCTCGGAAATGTCTTTTCGCCACGGCAAACATATGGTGTTTCAAATTCAGTTGAGCAAAAGTGTCGATACTCTGCCGGTCACCCGCACCTATATGAGTGATGCAGAATCGCGTATGTTGTTAAATCAAAAGTAATTTTTGTTTTGTCAAATTTGAAAATGGAATTTTCAAACCTGTCGTCTCTTTTCTGACACAAAATGCAAGCACGAATTTCGACGGATAAAACCAAATCTGTATAAAAATGTATTGTGTGGGTATCTCCTGAAAATTAAATTTTGTTGGAATTTTTTTCAAATCTCTGCCACGTTTGAAGTAAAGTCAAACCATGGACAACAACACTTCCCTTGCCGCAACTTTTGATATCGACAGCGCTGACGATAACGATGACGCCTATCGCACAGCACCACACAACATCGAAGCCGAGCAGGCTCTGCTTGGCGCTGTCCTCGTCAACAACGAGGCCTGTGACAGGGTATCGGCATTTTTAAAACCGGAACATTTTTTCGATCCGCTGCACGCGCGCCTGTATGAGGCAGCCGCTGCCTTGATCAGGGCCGGACGCCCGGCAAGTCCGGTTACCCTCAAAACCTATTTTGATAATGATGAAGCACTCGAAGAAATTGGCGGTGCACCGTACCTCGCCAGACTGGCGGCATCGGCAACAACCATTATCAATGCGGAAGATTACGGTCGCACCATTTTCGATCTCGCCACCCGGCGCGCCCTTATCGGTATCGGCGAAGAACTGGTAAATGATGCCTACGAGACACTTGTTGACAGTGACCCCAAAGACAACATCGAGCGCACCGAACAGGCTTTGTATGATCTCGCTGAAAACGGCAAATATGGCCAGGGGTTTCAAAATTTTGGTGACGCTCTCACACAAGCCGTCGATATGGCCGCCAAAGCCTATGAACGCGATGGCGGGCTTTCCGGAATTTCGTGCGGCCTTCAGGACATTGACGATAAAATGGGCGGTCTGCAGCAATCGGATTTGATTGTCCTTGCCGGCAGACCCGCCATGGGCAAAACCGCACTGGCTACCAACCTCGCCTTTCATGTGGCTCGAGCATACAAAGCAAAACACGCAAGTGATGGCAGTCTCGAGGTTGAAAACGGTGGCGTTGTCGCTTTTTTCTCCCTGGAAATGTCGTCGGAACAACTGGCCACACGTATTGTCTCCGAACAGGCCGGGATTTCGTCGGAAAAAATTCGCCGTGGACAGATAAACGAAAGCGAGTTTCATAAACTCGTGCAGGTGTCGCAAGAACTGCAAAGCCTGCCACTCTATATTGATGATACCGGCGGCATTACCGTTGCCCAGCTGGCTGCACGTGCACGACGTCTCAAACGCCGCGAGGGTGTGGGGCTGATTGTGGTGGATTATCTGCAACTGCTGGCCGGTTCGGCCAAAACCTCAAGCCAGGGCCGGGTGCAGGAGGTAACTGAAATCACCACCAAACTCAAAGCACTGGCCAAGGAACTCAACTGCCCGATAATTGCGCTGTCACAGCTGTCACGGCAGGTGGAAGCGCGTGACGATAAACGCCCGCATCTGGCTGATCTGCGCGAATCAGGTTCGATCGAGCAGGATGCGGACGTGGTGTTGTTCATCTACCGCGAAGAATATTACAAAGAAAAAGCTATGCCACGCGAAAACACTCCTGAGTTTTTCGAGTGGCAGGAAGACATGGATAAAATCAAAGGTCTGGCCGAAGTCATCATCGCCAAACAGCGCCATGGCCCCACCGGCACCATCCGCCTGCAATTCCAGGCCGAATTCACCCGCTTCCAGAACTACGCCCGCTCAGATCATATGCCGGAGCGCTTTGATTAAGATCAGGAGCTTTGGCATGCCTTTGATGGCGCAGGAAACTTCCAAATTTAAATCAGAACCAAAAAGCCTGTGGCATGCTGTTTCACCACCAGGCAAACCAATGGCAACCCTTCAGGGCTCGGTTGACATTGATGTCGCCATTATTGGTGGTGGCTATACCGGGTTTTCGACAGCGCTGCATTTGTTGAAAAGCGGTGCAAGTGTGTGCATCCTCGAGGGCAATACCATCGGCTCAGGCGGTTCGGGGCTAAACAATGGCCAGGTCATTCCGGTATTGTCCCGGGTTGAGCCAGAGGATATGGAACGCCATTATGGTGAGGCGGGAGAAAGACTGGTTAGACTGGTTCGCGATAGTGCTGAGGATTTGTTTCAACTTGTGCGCAGCGAAAACATCACTTGCGAGGCCGAGCAAGCCGGATGGTTTCAGCCAGCGCATACGGTTGCCCATAGTATTCTATGTGAAAAACGAAATGCTGCATGGGTGGCACGCGGTGCCCCGTGCCGCATGCTTGATCCGGCTGAAACATCGAAACTGTTAGGCTCTGATGCCTGGGATTGTGGCATGTTGAACCCCAGCGGCGGTCACATTAACCCGCTAATGTTTCTGCGTGGGCTGGCGCAAATCTGCGATGAGCGCGGTGCTCTGATTTTCGAAAATACGCCTGCGCACACCATCATCCGTTCAGGCCAGCGCTGGCGGGTTACAACACCTCAGGGTTCGGTGCTTTGCAATGCGGTGTTATTGGCCACCAACGCTTACAGTGGCGAAATCTCCTCATCCCTTGCCCCTAAAGTAGCCCGGTCAATCATCCCTGTTACCTCCTGGCAGGTGTCAACAAAACCGATTGATGAGGCTTTGGCAAGTCAGATACTTCCCCAGCGCCAGGCTGTGTCGGATACCAGGGCAGATTTACAGTTTTTCCGCTATGATGCGCGCAACAATCTGGTCTCCGGTGGTGCTTTGGCACTACCGTTTAACGGTGCCAAACGGATTAAAAGCCTGATTGGCAAACGTCTGGAAAAAGCTTTTCCGGCGTTGGGAAAGCCAACATTCTCCCATGTATGGTCAGGCCTGGTTGCCATCACACCGGACAGATATCCGCATTTCCATCAACTTGGTCCCGGTTATTGGTCAGCCATTGGTTTTAACGGCCGCGGTGTAGCACTTTCCCTGGCAATCGGACGCGAATTGGCCCGGGCAATTAATGGCGCAGACGCAAAAGATATCGCCCTGCCTCTGTCAGCCCCGACACCGGTGCGGTTTCATGGCCTAGTTCGCGCAATGGCCCGGACAGCCCTGCCCTATTATCGCTGGCGGGACAAATACCCAAAGAAGTAATTATTCACTCATTTTGTATTCGTGGGAGAAACCTTGCGATAACGGAAATCGCAATGTGAGGCACCTTCCATCAGGGTTTGAGTGCGGGTTAATTTAATATTTTTACTATAGCCTGTACAAAAACTGCCATCGCGATTGCACGACAACAGATGCCCGATATGGCCCAGTCCCATTTCCTTATACATGCGGGCATATTCGCATCGGGTGATGTTGTACTCCAGTTTTTCCGGTGTTTTTTGCAGGATGACGCGCTCAAGAGCGTTATCCTTTTCCCATAAATACATATGAGAGGCAAAGTCTTCAAGATCGGGTTCGTGGTCATATTCAGCCCGAAACGCTTTGCCCTGGGTTATGGCGGAATTTGAAACAGAGATACGGATAATTTCCTGAGCCTCTGCCTCGCCATGGCGCTCCACCAGCACATCATAGATTTCTTTTATCAATTCTGCTTCGATACGACGTTTTTCGAGCATCGATATATTTTTATTTATGGTCATCAAAGTTTCCCTCGAAATTATTTGAGCCGGTTATTCTTCGTGTCCGTCTGTTACGCCAAGGTCAGAATTTACAAGTGCGTTAATATAGATCACGAATTCTGTCGGCTGAAAATCCAGACCGTAAAAATTTGCACGCCAGTGGCCATTCATGCCAACCACATGCGTGACGATATTTTTTATCTCAACATTTTTGGCGGCACTGGTTACCTTGCCACCAAAGAAATTCAATAGCTGCCTTGTTGCAGCGGACCGGTTCAGATCACTGGATACAAATGCCCAGTTCGAGGGGTCAATCTCTGTGTCATCGGCAAATTTGCGCAGAGCTTCCTGCATATCTTTTGGTGGGTCGGTGACAATAGTGATAATTTGAACGGTGTCACGCATTGCCGATAAATTCAACATCGATTGTATTTCTGCCATGCTTTCAATATGTGCAGGACACTTAGCAAGGCAATCGGCATTGATAAAATAAAGAACAACAACTTTCCCGGCAAGACGCTTCGTCGTAATCTTATTGCCATCTATATCCTGCAGCTCAAAATCAGGAACCTTCCTGTCAAACTCCTGAAAAAAACTCCCCTTACCAGCCAGTTGTTTTTCAACATAACCCAGCGAATGAGCCTGGCCTGGCAATGCTGTGGCCAGGGTTAGAAAAATACCGCAAACAATAGCGACCAGATATTTTTTCATGTACTGGATTCCGTAGTTGTTGAAAGTTGGCGAGGATCTCATTTTTGCTCTGGCCCGCGTGCGCCAACACTCAATACGGGTACGGTGATTTCAACCCTGCCTGATTTTTTAAAAACCAGCGTCAAGGGAAATTCTTTGCCTTTGTTGAGAGGTTTTTTTAGCATCATCAACATGATATGAAGCCCGCCGGGAGCCAGGCGCACTTCGGAATTTGCGGGGATTTCAAGCGGTCCAACCATGGTCATGGAGGCAATGCCGTTGGAAATCTGCGTGCGGTGCACACTTGCCCGGCCTGACACGGGAGTTTCGATAGCTGACAAAACATCGCCAATGCCCCCCTGATTTCGAAGTTTAAGAAAAACAGCCGCAGGACGTTTGGTGCCAATGGACGCTCGCGCCCATGGCGCTTCAATGACTAGGGTGCCTACTGTCACCTTTTCAGCGAATACGAAGGATGTTGGGAGGATTGATAAAGTTACAGCAAACGCAGTCAGCCTAAACAGTCTGGATATGTTCAAAATAGTAGTTCCCTACAGGCGTTGCTGAATATCTTTGAGAATATCTTTTACGCTCGTTCCGAAAGGAAAAATACGCACGAAACGGCCCTCAGGAGAGACCAGGTATATTACCGAAGTATGCGCCATGTCGTAATTATCCGGTGTATCCATGGGTTCGCCTTTTGCATAATAAACTCCAAAGCTTTTAGCCACGGTAGCAATTTCGGCATCTGTCCCGATCAGGCCGGTAATTGCCGGATGGAATGCGGCGACATACTCAGCCATGTCCGCCACCCGATCGCGCGCAGGGTCGATCGAGATAAAGAGAGGTTTGACTTTTGCAGCATCTTCACCAAGACCATCCATCACCATCGCCATATCGGCAAGCGTGGTTGGACAGACGTCAGGGCAGTTGGTGAAGCCAAAGAAGACCATTAGCCATTTGTCACGCCACGTGGCATCGCTGACTTTTTCACCTGTATGAGATGTGAGCTGGAAACGCGGCTGTATAACCTCAGTTTCACCAACGAGTTGAGAAGTATATGTGTTTCCTGCTGGCCAATATTTGATCCAGGAGGCATAGCCGAGTGATGCGACCAGGGCAATACCGACCAAGGCCCAAAGACATTTTTGCAACTTTGTAAGGTGCATGTTCATTCGCAATCCAAATTTTGAAGGTTGATATCACTACCATAGAGCACAATACCGATGATGTGAAAAATTGTCACATGTTCCTGATCTCTTTTGCACATACTCCAGGTGACTATTGAGGGCTTCAAATCTTAACAGTATTCCTCATCAATTAAATTGAACCAATCTAGGGAATTTACTGGATTTGGGCATTTTTTTATATTGCCAATGGACAGACACCACCCTACCCTTAATCAAATAAAGCCTGCCGATTTTCCGACATGTCCAGGAATTTTTTCACATGCCCAGTCTTAGTGACACCAGATCACAGTTGCCTGTTCCCCTGTGGCACAGAACCGGGTTTATTATTTTTTGCGGCTGCCTGATCTCTCTCATCGCTTTTGGTATTCGCTCATCTTACGGGCTGTTCAACCAGCCTATTTCAGCAGCGAACGGCTGGGGCAGAGAGGTGTTTGCATTCTCGCTTGCTCTGCAAAACCTGATCTGGGGTCTGGGATTGCCGGTTGCGGGCATGCTGGCAGACAGGTTTGGCCCGGTCAGAGTTTTGGCCATTGGCGGTATTTTGTATGGGGCTGGTGTTGCCCTGTCTGCGGTGTCAACAACGCCCCTGGCTTTGGATATTTCCGCCGGGGTTATAGTCGGGCTCGGGCTTTCGGGTTCGGCCTTTGGTATTGTTCTGGCCGCTATCGCCAAGCTGGTGCCAGACGAAAAAAGATCATGGGCTCTGGGGCTGGCGACTGCTGCGGGTTCTTTGGGACAGTTTTTGTTTGCGCCGTTAGGTCAGGCGTTCATTAGTGCTTATGGCTGGCAAATCGCTTTAATGATGCTGGCGGCATTTGCAGTTTTAATTCCGGTATTGGCAACAGCCTTCAGCACCGGCAATGAACATGCGAGTGCGCAAAATGAAACCCGAATGCCTTTTGGCCACGCGATGCGTGCTGCCTTTGGCCACAACAGTTATTTACTGTTGATGGCCGGGTTTTTTGTCTGTGGCTTTCAGGTGGCTTTCATTACCGTGCATTTCCCCGCTTACCTGAGCGATGTGGGAGCGGCACCGGAACTGGGCGCCTGGTCGATTGCTGCAATCGGGTTTTTCAATATTATCGGCTCGTATACCGCCGGTGTGCTTGGCGGTAAAAGGTCCAAGCGCTATTTGCTGAGTTTTCTCTACGTGGCACGATCGGTGGTCATCGCCATCTTTTTGTTCTCGGAGCCCACAACACTGGTGGTGATGACGTTTTCCGCCGTCATGGGATTGTTGTGGCTGTCAACGGTGCCGCTGACTTCCGGTCTGGTGGCGGTGATGTTTGGCACCCAGCATCTGGCCACGCTGTTCGGCTTCGTCTTCTTCAGCCACCAGCTTGGCTCTTTCATTGGCGTCTGGCTCGGCGGTATCGTTTTTGACCGATATGGCTCTTATGACGTGATCTGGTGGATTTCCATTGCCTTAGGGCTTTTTGCAGCCCTCATCCACCTGCCCATCTCTGAAAAGCGCGCGCAGGCTTTTGAAGCTGCCAAGGCCTAACTCAACCCCAGTCTTCAAACGGAAACTCGTCAAGCTGGATGATGCCATTGTCGGTTACCAGCACTTGTGTTTCCAGCTTGACGCATTCACGGCCCTGATTGAAGCCGGTGCAGCTTTCCACGCACAATACCATGCCTTCTTCAATGGTGCCGGGATAGCCTTTGCCCTTTCCCACATCCACGTGGGTGGGGACAGAGGGATATTCATCGCACAGGCCAACACCGTGAAAAGCGCATGAGTAGCGGTTGTCGTGATATTTTTCGGGTATGCGCATGGATTTTTCCGAAAACTCGGAAAAACTCATACCCGGCTCTATCAACGCCATATTGTGTTCAATTTCGGATTTGGCAAAATTGTATATCGCCCGCTGTTCATTGGTGGGCGGCACCAGGCCAATGGTCCATGAACGCGAAATATCAGCGCAATAGCCGTAAGGCCCTACCAGATCGGTATCAAACGACAGCATGTCACCATCTTTGCCCACATGATCCGAACACTCCTGAAACCACGGATGGGTGCGCTCGCCGATGGCCAGCAGGCGGGTTTCAATCCATTCGCCGCCGTTGCGGATATTTTCATAATGCAGCTGCGCCCAGATTTCGTTTTCAGATTTACCGGCAACTGAATGTTCTCGCATGCGCCACATGCCCTGCTCGCACACTTTGATGGTCCAGCGCATCAGTTCAATTTCCTCGGCGGATTTGATCATGCGCGCGGTTTCGGTCAGTGCCTGGCCTTCAACAATTTCGATGCCCTCAGCACGCAGGGCATCAACGCCGGCCGGTTCCATTTTATCAACCGCCAGGCGCATGTTGCCACCACCGTGTTGTCGCACCACATCGGCAACTTCAGCTGCCCATAGTTTTACTTTTTCAGACAATCGCGGCCCGGCACTGAAATAAAACCAGCTGATCGCCGGGCGCACTTCGTCAACGCGGTCAAGGCCTTCGGCCACATGCATGGCATTTGAATATTCAAAGCAAATGGTGGGGCCATCGGCGCAGACAATGGTGTAGCGTGCGGCATTGTGCAGGGTCCAGACCTGCATGTTTGAGCAATCGGTTGCATAGCGGATATTCAACGGGTCATATAAAAGAATAGCGGCGCAATCGTGCTCGATCACCTTCTGTTTGATGCGGTCGTGGCGGTAGGCACGGACTTTTGCCACGGTTTGCGCCTTAATCGGATTTTTCAGCGGTTCGTCCGCTGCTTCAAAATTCGGATATTCTTTTTTGCGTTCATCAGAAAATACTTTGAGCATTACCCTGTCTCCCAATTTTAAAAATCCGTGGCAATTCCACCTTCTTCAACGCGTTTGGCGATAAATGCGTCGAGTTGTTCCAGCATGCCGGCATCAATCGGTGGTTCTTCATAGATTTCCAGAACCTGCTTCCATACTTTGTTGGCTTTTTCCCAGCTCTGCGGGCTGCCATTTTCCTGCCAGTTTTCATAGTTTCGCCAATCGGAAATGATCGGCGAATAAAAAGCATCGCGATAGCGTTCCTGAGTATGGGCGGTGCCGAAAAAATGCCCGCCAACGCCTGCTTCGACGATTGAATCAAGGCCAAGTTCGGCATCAGTGACCACCATTGGTTCGAGAAACTGCGAGACCATCTGCAACAGATCAACATCGAGTATCAGTTTTTCATAAGATGCAACCAGACCGCCTTCCATCCACCCGGCCGCATGTTTAATGACGTTGCCGCCGCCCATGGTGGTGCCCCACAGGGAGAACACGGTTTCATAGGCAGCTTGCGCATCAACTGTGTTAGACGCACTGACGCCCGAGGTGCGGTATGGCACCTTGTAGCGCCGCGCCAGTTGACCGCCGATTACTGCGGTTTTCATATATTCGGGCGTACCGAAAGCCGGGGCACCGGATTTCATATCAACGTTGGAGGTAAAGCCACCATAGATGAAGGGTGCGCCGGGGCGCACCAGCTGTGTCATCATCATTCCACACAGCGCTTCAGCGTTTTGCTGCGCCAGCGCACCAGCGAGTGTTACCGGAGCCATAGCTCCGGCAAGGGTAAAGGGAGTGACGCAAATGACCTGATTGCGCGATGACATTTCGATAATGCCTTCGAGCATTGCGCCATCAAACTTGAGTGGTGAATTGGTGTTGATGATGCTGAGCAATGACGGTTCATTGTCGAATTCTTCCGGCGTCAATTGCCGGGCAATCCGGGTCATTTCCATAACGTCACGGATGGCATTGCGATTGAGGCAATAACCTGAAATCACCTTGTCAGTCAAAGTTATCATATCGCGGGTTGAATGGAGGTGGCGGGTCGACACATGGCGATCAAGTGGTTCTACCGGGTAGCCACCGATGAGGTGGATAATGTTGAAATATTGCGACAGGCGCAGCAGGTTTTGAAAATCAGCTGTGGTTCCCGGTCGGCGACCAGTGTCCATGTCGGAACAATTGGGCGGGCTGGAAACACAGCCATTGGCGATATAATTTCCGCCAATTTCCAGATGCTTTTCAGGATTTCGCGAGTGCAGGCGAAAGTGTGATGGTGCTGTTGTAATCGTTTCTTCCACCATGGCAGGATCAAACGTTACCATGTGGGTGGTCTCATCCACATTGGCACCGGCTTTTTTGAGAATTTCACGAGCTTCACCGGACATGATTTCCATGCCGATATCGCGCAGTATCTCCAGCGAGGCCAGATGAATGGTTTCAAGTTGTTCGGCATTCAAGAGCTCTAGCGGTGGAAAACAAAGCTGTGGCTGTTTCCATGGCAATTGCTCGATTGCTGCTGGTCCGCCCTGCTGATCGTTACCGGGTGAGCGCCTGCGTGTGCGCCTGCCTGAGCGCCTGCGGGCCGATTGAATGCTCATGGGCGTCAACTCCTAATTTTTGTGTTGTCAGGGTCAAACAGTGCTGTCGTCTGCAGCCTGGCGTTGCGGCGCTCGCCAATGAGTTCTATTTCCCAGCCATCCGTCTCATCGGCGATTTCTGCTGGAACATATCCAAGGGCAACAGAAACGCCGGAACCATGGGCGAAGCCGCCCGATGACACCCAGCCTTTGACTTCGCCGTTGTGATAAATCGGCTCATCAGAGACAGGATCGGCATTTTCAACATCGACGATAAATGTGCGCAGGCTCATTTTCCGGTTTGATTGCGGGGCCGATTTGCCGATGAAATCGGCTGGTTTGTCTGCGGCAACAAAACGGTCCAGACCGCATTCGACCGGATCGTAAACCGGGCGATACTCGGATACCCAGCTGCCATAGCTTTTTTCCAACCTGAGCGCATTGAGCGCGCGTGAGCCAAACAGCCGGATATCATGTTCTTTACCCGCTTGCATCAGTTCATCGAAAATGTGAATGAGATACTCCGGCTTGCACCAGATTTCATAACCCAGATCGCCGGTGAAACTGACCCGCCCCACCAGGGCCGGGGCCATGCCAATATTCATTTGGGTTATGGCCATAAACTTGAAATCGTCCGGTCCGACATCCTTGCTGGCAACGGCTTCAAGCACCTTGCGCGCATTTGGTCCGGCAATTGACACGCCGGTCATGGCAGCACCGTGAGCCACAATCGTAACCGATCCATCATCAGGTAAATGGCTTTCAAACCAGCGCATGTGATAGCCTTCGGCGGGCCCGGAGCTTGCTATGAAAAATTCGCTTGCCCCGAGATTTGCCAGGGTAAAATCGCCGATCACCTTGCCATCGTCCTTCAGCATCGGTGCCAGTGTCATGCGACCTTCAGGAGGGATTTTGCAGGCGAGCATCGTGTCGAGCCAGGCATGAGCCCCCTTGCCTGAAATGGTGTAATTGGCAAAGGATGAAATCTCAATCAGACCAACACTGTCGCGCACGGCTTTTACTTCCGCTGCCACATGGTCAAAATCGTTGGAGCGGTACCAGGAGAAAATGTCTTTTTCGCCAGCGGGCGCATACCACAAAGCGCTTTCCAGCCCCCAGGCGTCGCTGAATTGCGCTCCGGCCTGTTTGAGGCGTTCATAGATCGGCGTGGTTTTAAGCGGGCGGCCAGCGGGCAGTTGCTCGTTGGGAAAACGGATGGAAAAGCGCCTGGAATAATTTTCCTGCACTTTTTTGGAGGTATATTGCGGTGTCGCCCAATCGCCAAAGCGGGCAACGTCCATCGCCCAGATATCCATGCCGGGATCACCTTCAATCATCCAGTTGGCAAGTGCGAGGCCAACGCCGCCACCTTGAGAAAATCCTGCCATTACCGCACACGCGCACCAGTAATTCGGCACACCACGTACCGGGCCTACCAGCGGGTTGCCATCGGGCGCAAAAGTGAAAGGCCCGTTTATAATCTGCTTGATACCGGCATTTTGAAAGGCCGGGAAATGCTCAAATCCCACTTCCAGCGACGGTGCGATGCGGTCAAGATCGGGGGCCAGAAGTTCATGGCCAAAATCCCATGGCGTGCTTATCGGTGACCAGGGTTTACCGGCTTTTTCGTAGGTGCCCATCAACATGCCGTTGCCTTCCTGGCGCAGATAAAGCTCGCCATCGAAATCAACCGTGTGAATGACTTCCTTGCCAGTCTTTTCGTTCCATTCTTTCACTTCCGGCATATCTTCGGTCAGAAGATACATATGCTCCATGGCCAGAACCGGCAGTTCCAGCCCCACCATGCGACCGACTTCACGCGCCCACAGGCCACCGGCATTGACCACGTGTTCGGCAATTATTTCGCCCTTGTTGGTAATCACCCGCCATGAGCCATCAGCATTTTGTTTCAGTTCTTCAACTTTGGTGAAGCGTTCGATTTCTGCACCAAGCTTGCGGGCGGATTTGGCAAAGGCGTGGGTGACGCCGGAAGGATCAAGGTGGCCATCGCCATAGGTTCTCATGGCCCCGGCAAATTTTGACGGATCGAGCAACGGCATATCCAAAAGGGCTTCTTCACTGGAAATGATTTTTGCCTTGATGCCGAGGTATGCGCCTTTGGAGGCCAGGCTTTTGAGCCAGTCGAGGCGGGCTTCCGTTGCCGCCAGCATGACGCCACCGGTGAGGTGCACGCCGGTCTCCTGGCCCGAAAGCTCGGCGATTTCCTGGTATAAATCAATTGTATATTGCTGCAACTTGGCAACATTGGGATCGCCGTTAATGGTGTGCATACCGCCGGCTGCGTGCCAGGTTGAACCTGATGTCAGTTCATCGCGCTCAAGCAAAACCACATCGCTCCAGCCATGTTTGGCCAGATGATACAATACCGAACAGCCGACAACGCCGCCACCTATCACCACTGCTCTTGCATGAGATTTCATTGAGTTACATCCCTTTGTTTCTGTGTGCAGTGTGCTGGAGTTTTTAAATTTCATTTGCATTTTTGCGACATTTTGTTGCATGTTTTTCTATAATGTCGCAAAAACCAAAATCTCCCCGCCTCCAACAACCACAAAAAGTCGGACTGCTGCTTGTGCCCGGGTTTTCAATGGTCGGTTTCAGCGCCATTGTCGAGCCCATGCATGTGGCCAACCGGCTGGCAGGATCACCCTTGTACGCGTGTTCTATCGTGACGATTGACGGGCAAACGCCAAACTCAAGCAGCGGCATTCCCATTCCCGCCGATTGTTCAATGGCACAAAGTGCTGCGAAATATGATCTGATTATCGTTTGTTCCGGGTTTTTTGACCGCAAAACGGCCAGATCGCAACAATTGCTGGACTGGCTGCGTAAGCACGCGACTTTGGGCTGCACTATGGGAGCCATCTCTACCGGTGCCGAATTTCTGGCAAATGCCGGATTGCTGGACGGATACAGGTGCACCATTCACTGGGAAAATGAAGAAAGTTTTCGCGAAAATCACGCTTCAGCAATCCTTACCGGCGGGCTTTATGAAATCAGCCCAAAAAGGATTACGGCAGCGGGCGGCATTGCGGCACTGGATATGATGCTGAGCTGGATTGCGCTGACCAATGATGAATATCTGGTCACAGCAATTGCGGAGCAATTCATTCATTCACCGTCGCGCATTCCCGGCGAAATGCAGCGAAAGGCCGAAATAAAGCTGGTTCAGCGGCATTCCCCAAAGCTTGCAAAGGCAATTGAGTTGATGATGGCGAATGTGGAAAGCCCGTTGTCATCGGCACAAATCTGCGCTCGCGTCGGCCTGTCGCGACGCCAGCTCGAGCGGCTTTTTACTCAGCACCGGCACAAAACACTGCATCGCTATTACCTTGAGTTGCGCCTAAATCAGGCGCGTTATCTGATATTTCAAACCGGCATGCCGCTGTTGCAGATATCAATTGCTACAGGCTTTTCATCGCAATCGCACTTTTCCCGGCGTTATAAAGATTATTTTCAATCCACCCCGTCACATGATCGTCATGCTGGAAACATTTAACCGGCGTGTCTCGCATTAAGGCTTGAGGGTCTCTGCTGGCTTTTCTGCAACAGCGGTATGTTTTTCACGCATGAAAACATAAACAGCGCTGCCTGCAATCAGGGCCATTCCAATTGTGGCGGGAATGTCGGGGAGTTGATCCCAAAACAAGTATCCCCAAAAAACCGCCAAAGGCAGAGCAACAAATTCAAACGGGGCCACCAGGCTGGCGTTGGCAACAGTATATGCCTGATTGAGCAAGTAACCGACAATTGTGATCAAAACTCCGATACCCAGCATTTTCAATGTATCTATTCCATTTGGCCACTGCCAGGGGCGAAACAGAAAATCCAGTTCAGAATCATAGCGCCCCTCCCAGGCGCCATCACCAAACAACAGCCAAAAAGCACCGGAAACAATAATGAAAGTGAGCATGATATAAAAGGACTTTACCGATGCTTTTTCATAAGCCCCCATGCGCCGGGCAATGATTTGCGATGTAGCATAAGCAACTGCTGCAACCATCGGCAGGAGAGAGAAATAACTGAATGAACTGAAGCCCGGGCGAATGATGATAAGGACACCTGCAAAGCCTGCAAGAACACCAAGCCATCGCCGCCAGCCTACCTTTTCTCCCAGTATCGGCACAGACAAGGCCGTTATAATCAAAGGTGATATGAAAAATATAGCCGTTGCCTCTGCCAGCGGCATAGCAGCAATGGCCAGATAAAATGTCATATTGGCGATCACAAAAAGCCCGCCCCGACACAGATGTACAAGAAGATTGGGAGTTCTTAAAAGATGCAGCCCGCCCTCATAATGCACAATTACCAAAGTGAGAAACACGGCGACGAGCGACCTTGCCATTACAATTTCATGCAAAGGGTAATCCGCTGACAACGATTTGATTGTGGCATCCATCAGTGAGCTGGTGGCCATACCAATCGTTATACAGGTTGCGCCAAGCGCAAAATTATTGGGATGCCTGTCGGAAGAGTACATGAATTGTTCCTAATTCAAACCAGCAGGGGGTATGGCGCATCAAATACGCGGCAAATAGGATTCAGGGGTAGTGAATTTGATTATCCAAATTCCGCCATAAAACCAACGAAAGCAATCTAATTATTCCCTGTTATACGTGACAGGGAGATCTTGTGTCTGTTGACGAGGCTTTTTAGAAACTAAAATAAATCCCAGTTTGCTTTAAGAATGGCGGTGACTTTCTTTTCGTCATTGCGCATCTCGTTGATCAGCCAGCTGCGCACGTCTTCAACCACCGGGCGCATGGGATTAAGGTTGGAAGCAAGAATATGATACCGCCTGCCGGTTTTGACCACCTGGGCGCAGGCAGGCACCAGAGAGCCTTCAATCAGTTGCCGGGAACATTCGGTAATCCACGAAAGGGCGACACCCTGGCCCTGAATGGCCGCCTGCAAGACGCTGGAATAATCTGTGAACCTGACAAAAAGCGGGTTTTTTGCGAACTGAAGTCCGGTGGCATGGAAAAATTCATCTAATCCATAGCGTTGTTCCTGCCATTCAATAAAGGAGTGCGACCTGCCCTTCTTTATTTTATCCAGCGCACCGTGATCTGAAAAATATTCGGGAGAACATAGCGCAATGATCCTTTCATCGGCAAAAGGCCATCTGTGCATGTCGGCATCTTGAGGATTGGAAAGCCTGATAATAAGATCAACTTCTGGGGTGAGATTTTCACTGTCTTTGGCATGTTCTTTAAAATCCAGGCTCACCGCTGGAAATTTCTGCCTGAATTCGAGCATACGGGGAATAAACCAGTAATTTACGGCCACCGGTGACATCGAAATAGTCACTGTCTCCTGGTCTTCTTTGCGCTGGCCAATTTCGCGCAATGAATCTGAAATGGTTTTAAAGGCAGTTGAAGTGGCCCGGAACAGCTTATCACCATTGTAAGTGAGCTCAATCCAGCGGCCATGACGATTGAACAGCGAGTAGCCCAGATGAGCTTCAAGAGCAGAGATCGCCCGGCTGACGGCAGGCTGGGTTACATTCAGTTCTGATGCAGCCTCGGAAAAACTCTTCAGGCGGGCGACTGTTTCAAAGCAGAATAGTGAATTGGTGGAGGGGATGCGACCACGTAGCATGTTATAACCTCAGTTAATACCTGATATAAGTATTATTACGGTTCCCTTTTGATTGCAACAGCGCAACACTGGTATAATAAAAAGATTCAATCAATGGCCCAAGGGAGAGGGAATAATGACGGATTTCGATAAAAACCTACCAACAATCAATAGCTTGACCGGTTCAGACCGGGAAACAATTGAAACCGGATTACGGCGCGGTGCGACACGGCGCCAGGTCATGTCCTGGCTGATTGCCAGTGGTGCGACAATCGCGGTTGCCGGATCAATTGTAACTTCGGCAGAGGTTGCACTGGCTGCCGTGCCGAAAAAAGGCGGAAAAATTAAATTTGCCAGTGATTTGCATGGACCATCTGATACACTGGATCCAGGCCTGAACACCTCCACGATTGACTATTCTCGCGGACGCGCCACCTATAACAGCCTGTGCCAGATCAATGATGATCTATCGACCCGGCCTGAACTGGCGGAAGAATATTCTGCCAACAGTGACAACACAGAATGGACATTTAAGCTGCGCAAGAACGTGAAATTCCACGACGGCAGCCCGTTTACAGCTGACGATGTGGTTTATTCCATGAACCGTCACTATGGTGAGAAATCCACTTCAACCGCCAAACCTCTGGTGGCCGATGTTAAAGAATGGAAGAAAGTCGACAGCCATACAGTCAAAGCGATTATGTCTTCACCAAATGGCGATCTACCGGTTATCCTCGGCACACCGCAGTTCAAGATCATCAAGGATGGCACCACGGAATTCCAGGTTGCCAATGGCACCGGCCCTTACAGGATGACGGAATTCAAGCCTGGCGTGCGCTCAATCAGCAAACGCAACGAAGACTACTGGCGCGAAGGCGGCCATGTTGACGAGATCGAAATTTTTGCCATCACCGACAAGGTTGCACGCCTGAGCGCGTTGCTTTCAGGTGATGTCGAACTGATGCAGGGACTTGATCCAAAGGCCATCAAGACGGTCGAAAACACATCAGGCGTTGGTGTGTGGTCGGTAGCATCAGGTGCCTATTTCGGTATTTGCGCCATGACCACTAGTTCACCGGGTAACAACCCTGATTTCGTGCGGGCATTGCAGTATATTCAACGCCGCAAGAAAATCGTCAAATCTGTCCTCAAGGGCCAGGGTACGGTTGGTAATGATCATCCGATCAATGTGGCTTATGGTGCTGATTACTGTAAGGAATTGCCACAGCGTGAGCATGATCTCGACAAGGCAAAATTCTATCTTAAAAAATCCGGCATTACGTCGACTGAAGTGAATGTTGCAGAAGTGGCACCAGGCATGACAGATATCGTTTTGCTGGCCCAGCGCGAAGCCCAGAAAATCGGCCTGGATATGAAGATCAAGAAAGTGCCGAACGATGGCTACTGGGGTGCCGTATGGATGAAAACCCCGGTCAATGTTGTGACCTGGAACATGCGTCCCACCGCCAATGTCATGATGAACCTCGCCTTTGCGCCTGATGCGCCGTGGAATGACACTTTGTGGAAAAGCGAAAAACTGGGCAAATTGCTGGTCGAAAGCCGTTCGGTTACCGATGCCGCCAAGCGCCATGAAATGTATTGCGAAATGCAAAGGCTTATCAGCGTTGGCTCTGATGACCTGCCGCCAAGTGGTATGGTTATCCCGGCTCACCGTAACTATGTCGATGGCAAATCTGACAAGATTGAAGGTATCGGTCGTATGCCGCTGGGTTCTCTCGGTGGTTATGAGTGGCCGGAATTCTGCTGGCGCACGGACGTCTAGGCAGCACACAATATCACTGGCCTGAGAATTTCCTCAGGTCAGTGACCAAAAATCTGCCGGCAAGAGCAGGGAACGGGGCAAACCCTAATTTCAGGGCGGGAGGTTCACATCATGCAACGCATGGTTCTACATCGTATTTTAATCGGCCTTGTCACCTTGTGGGTGGTATCAGTGCTGGTATTTATCATGACATCGCTGCTTCCGGGAGACGTTGCACAAATTGTGCTGGGGCAGTCTGCAACACCTGAATCTCTGGCGGCCTACCGCGCCGAGCGCGGCCTTGATCAGCCATTGGTTTTTCAGTATTTCAGTTGGCTGGGCAATATGGTAACCGGTGATCTGGGTACATCGAAAGCCGGTGGTGCAAGCATCTCCAGCCTGATTTCCGGACGGCTTTACAACACCATGTTCCTGGCAGCTATTGTCGCAGTGATATCGGTGCCACTGTCCGTAGGCCTGGGCCTGATGGCTGCTATGTATCCCGGAACATGGATTGATCGTTCGCTGACTTTTGGCACTCTTGCCCTGATTTCAGTCCCCGAATTCTTCATTGCAACATTTATGGTGCTGATCTTTGCGGTCAACCTGGGCTGGTTGCCCGCAATTGCGCGTGTGGCACCCGAAGACAGTTTTATCGAAATGGTCCGCGGCATCGCCATGCCGCTCATTGTCCTTATTATTGTCGTTGCGGCACAGATGATCCGCATGACCCGGGCCGGTATTCTCAATGTGATGAATTCACCCTATATTGAAATGGCCATTCTAAAAGGAGTGCGGCGCAAGCGCATTATTCTGCGCCACGCGTTTTTCAATACTATTGGACCCATCGTTAATGTGATTGCCCTGAACCTGGCCTATCTGGTGTCGGGGGTTGTGATCGTTGAAACAATCTTTGCTTATCCCGGCCTGGCGAAATTGATGATTGACGGGGTACAGACCCGCGATCTGCCGCTGGTGCAGGCAACCGCAATGATTTTTTGCGGCACATATGTGGTGCTTATAATTCTGGCGGATGTGGCAGCTATTCTGGCAAACCCGCGGCTGCGCAACCCAAAATAGGACTTGATCATGACTGATGTAACACAGAATGCACAAGGGCAAGATGATCAGGAAATAACCATCTATGATGAGTTGCCTGACGCCCCGCCCAAGAAAAGACTGAAACTGTCGTGGACAGGAAAACTTGGCGTTGTTGTTGTTGCCTTCTGGCTGATCATGGTGGTGATCGGTCCCTGGATTTCACCGTTTCACGAAGCCGATATTATTGGCGATGACAGTTATTTACCGCCAATGAGCACCACTGAAGGTGAAGGTCTCCACGTATTGGGCACGGATTATCTTGAGCGTGATATTCTGTCGCGAATCCTATGGGGTGCGCGCATGACCGTGGGCATTTCCTTTCTGGCAACATTGCTGGCTTACATGATGGGAGTAACAGCGGGGATTGCTGCTGCTGTCAAAAAAGGCTGGACCGACATGATCCTCAGCCGCATCAATGATGCCATCCTGTCACTACCAACGATTATGCTGGGTCTGTTAATCGTGGTGGCACTGGGTTCGTCCATTCCCATTTTGATTGGTACGGCTGCGATTATTTATGCGTCAAGTGTGTTTCGAATTGCCCGCGCCTATGGTCAGGAAATCATGGTGATGGATTATGTTGAATCAGCTCAGGCGCGCGGTGAAACCATCTGGTGGATTATCTTCCGCGAAGTTCTGCCCAATGCCGCCATGCCGCTGGCCACTGATTTCGGTCTACGGCTGGTGTTTGTGGTGCTGTTTATCTCGTCGTTGAGTTTCCTGGGCCTTGGCATTCAGCCTCCTGCAGCCGACTGGGGCTCAATGGTGCGCCAAAACCTTGATGGTTTGCAGTATGGTTCTCTGGCACCGGTGTGGCCAGCGCTGGCGATTGCCTCTTTCACCATTGGCATCAATCTGATTGTTGATGATATCTCGGCCAAGTCCGGTGGCGATCTTGCCAAGAAGATGATTTAGGGGGATTGCGACATGGCGGAACTTTTTGAAATTGACAATCTGCAAATCCAGGCACGCAAGGAAGATGGAACACCAATACCCATCGTCAAGGGCGTAAGCTTTAAGGTCAAGGCGGGCCAGGTTGTCGCTCTGATTGGTGAATCAGGTTCCGGAAAATCGACCATTTCCTTGGCGACCATGGCCTATTGCCGTCCGGGGCTGGAATTTCCCGGCGGCGAGGTACGCCTGCATGGCAAGGATATCTTGGCCATGGACCCGCAGGATCAGCGCTCTATAAGAGGCAATAAAGTCGCTTATCTGGCGCAAAGTGCGGCCGCAACCTTCAATCCGGCAATAACCATTGGCGAGCAGGTGACCGAGGCCGCTGTTCTGCATGGCACCTTGACCCAGGAAGAAGCCACCCGGCGCGCAGTTGAGCTTTATCGCGCGCTTGAACTGCCTGATCCTGACAGGCTTGGACGGCGCTATCCCCACCAGGTTTCCGGTGGTCAGTTGCAACGCCTGATGGCGGCAATGGCGCTTGTCTCGAGCCCTGATCTTCTGGTGCTGGATGAGCCGACAACAGCACTTGATGTGACCACTCAGATTGAGGTGCTCAAAGCTTTCAAAAAGGTGATTAAAGACGAAGGCTCCGCTGCCATATATGTAACCCACGACCTCGCGGTGGTGGCCCAGGTGGCCGATCATATTGTGGTGCTTTATTCCGGTGAAGTGCAGGAACAAGGCCCCACTGAACAGATTATCAACAACCCCAAACATCCCTATACCCAACGCCTGATGGCTGCCGTCAAGCCGACGCCAAAAGCGGGCATGGGTGAAACGCTGGGTGATGAACACAAGCGCGACGTCCCCAATATTGAAGTTAAAAACATGACGGCTGGATACGGCGGAATTGTCAACGGCAAGCCTGCGATTACGGTTTTACGCGATATCAACGTTAAAATTCCCAACGGTCATGTTGTCGGTGTTATTGGCGAATCCGGCTGCGGCAAGTCAACACTGGCGCGCGTTATTGCCGGATTGCTGCCCGCTGCCAAGGGAGAAATCTTTCTTGACGGCAAAAAACTCGAAGCTGATTTGAAGAACCGGTCCCCGGAAGAGTTGCAAAAGGTGCAGTTTGTTTATCAGATGGCCGATACGGCACTTAATCCGCGACAGCTTATTGGCGATATTCTCGGTCGCCCGATTGAGTTTTATCGCGGCATCAAAGGCAAGGAGCGGCGCGAGGAAGTTGCCAAGCTGCTGCGTTTGGTGGAATTACCGGTTGAGTTTGAAAGCCGTTATCCCTCAGAGCTTTCCGGGGGGCAGAAACAACGGGTGAATATGGCACGCGCACTTGCCGCCAACCCAACAATCATGTTGTGTGATGAGGTAACTTCCGCGCTCGATTCCATTGTCAGTTCCAATGTGATTAAATTGTTGAAAAAGCTGCGCGATGCAACAGGTGTATCTTTCGTTTTCATCTCTCATGACCTGTCAACTGTGGGCTCGTTTGCCGATGAAATTGTGGTGCTTTATGCCGGACGGGTGGTGGAACAGGGCCCGGTTGATGAAGTTCTTGCTCCGCCATATCACCCCTATACGCGACTGCTGATTTCGTCTGTGCCTGAATTGCGCGTGGGCTGGCTCGAAGAAACCATGCAGAAACGCGAGATGGCGGTGGGCATTGCCCGTGGCGTCGAGATTACCGATACCGGGTGCCCGTTCTATAATCGTTGTCCCATCGCCATTGATGGCACCTGCAATGTGGAAATCGCACCTACGCGTGAACCCCATCCGGGTCACTTTATCTCCTGTCATCGCACGATGGAGGAAATTTCCGAGGCCGAAAATGCGCCGCAACAGGTTCTGCACGGGTTTGAAAAAGCTACACCTGAGGACGGCAAGGTTGCAGGGGCGGTTTAAATTTAAACACAGGCAAACAAGGTTGGACATCATGATCAAAAAAATTCTGATTGCAGTTGACGGTTCCAAACATTCCCTGAGTTGCGTTGCCTTCGGTGCCGAAATTGGCAAGGCATTGGATGCTCAGGTATTGCTCTATCACGTGGTCAAGCCTTACAACCTGCCCGAAAGTCTGCGCGTATTTGCCAAGGCTGAACATATGCAGATTTTCGATCCCGAGTTGCTGAGAAAAGGTGCACAGTATTTATTGGCCGGAGCTTTGAGTGAAGCGCGAAAGGCCGGTTTGAAAGATGTGGAAATCGAAACCGATGAGGGGCCAATTGCGCGTTCGATTGTTGAGCGGGCGGATTCTTTCAAGGCCGATATGATTGTTATCGGATCGCGCGGCATGGGAGATCTGGAAGGCATGTTGCGCGGCGGCGTTTCTCACCGGGTTGAAACTCTGGCCAAATGTCCGGTACTGATTGTAAAATAAGCTCCAACACACATGATGCAAAATCAAAGGCAAATTAAAATTCCACATGTTTTTTTTGCCGTAGTGATTGTATTGATAATCGCTTCAGCCATATTTTCCGGCCGCAAAACATGGGCATCGGGTGATGTGGATCTGGTGTTGCTGCTGGCTTTGGATGTCTCGGCCAGCATTGATGCCAGAGAATATCAGCTTATGAGAGAGGGCCTTGCCGATGCGCTGTCCTCGGCTCAGGTGGCCCAGGCCGTTGGTGCTGGAAAAACCGGTGCCATTGCCATCAGCGTCATGCAATGGTCGGGGTTTCAGGAGCAAGAGGTAAAAATCAAATGGACCCGCGTATCCAGCCGCGAAGACCTTCTCAATATTTCGGATCAGGTAAGGCGCATGACCCGGCGCTATAATGGCGGTGCCACGGATATTGGCGGGGCGATAAAATTCAGCCGGGAGCTGGTTAATTCAGCGCCTTTTTTAACGGAGCGCAAAACCATCGACATTGCCGGTGACGGCACCAACAATGTCAATCGATCTCCCGCTATCGAGCGCGATATTACCGTCAATTCCGGTATCACTATCAATGGTCTTGCCGTCATCGGCGAGGCCGTTACGCTGGTTGATTTTTACACTAAATTTGTAATAGGCGGAAATCTGGCTTTCGTCGAAAATACACGCGATTACGACAGTTTTGAAACAGCGATGCATCGAAAACTGCTGCGCGAAATTGGTTCTTTATATTTATTCTGATCATATTGCGATACAGTAAGTGAAAAGCGGGCGGGGATTTTAAATAAAAGAGGATACTGCATGCGCTCACGCAAAGTGGAGTGGAAAACACTTGGGTTATTTGTTGCCTGCTATTTCCTGTGGTTTGTAACGACCTGGAATTTTGTCGCCGTCAGTGTCACCTGGGGTACAGCTGCAGCGTATTTTATGTTGTTTGCTGTTACTGCTGTCGTAACCGCGTTTCATACATCCCTGCAACATGAAGTTGTTCATGGCCACCCGACACCGTGGCCGCTGATAAATGAGGCACTGGTTTTTCCGTCACTGATTTTTGTCTACCCCTATCGCCGCTACCGGCAATTGCACCTGAAGCACCACAATAATTCGAACCTGACGGACCCCTATGAAGACCCGGAAAGTTATTTCTGGCCCCAGTGCGAACAGGACAGTGTGGGCCCGGTAAAGCTGTTTTTACTTGAGCAGAACAATACATTTGTCGGGCGCATGCTGTTAGGCCCAGCGCTAGGTGTGTGGGGGTTTTACCGTACTGAATACCATCGGCTCATGGCTGGTGAAAAAGGGGTTCGCAAAGCCTGGGGCCTGCATTTAATCGGTTGCCTGGTGGTATATTTGTGGCTGAGCTATGTGGCTGGCATCGCCTTTTGGCTCTATGCACTGCTGGTCATTTACCCCGGTGTCGCCTGGGTTTTGGTGCGGTCGTTTGCTGAACATCAGGCCAGTGAAACAATCGGCGGGAGAACAGCGATTGTCGAAGCTCATCCGTTTTTTCAGCTGCTTTTTCTTAATAACAATCTCCACATGGTCCACCATACCCATCCTGAAGTGGCCTGGTATGATTTGCCCGGGCTTTATGAAGCAGACAAGCACAAGTTCCTGACCGCCAACGAAGATTACAGGTTCAACGGGTATGGTGCCATCGTTCGGCGATTTGCATTTCGCCAGAAGCAGGCTGTTTTTCACCCAACCCTGCATCGCAAACTGTAAAGACCAGGCTCAAAACAACCGGATGCTGGCTGCTTCGAGAGCATACAGGGTAGCAAGCGACGCTATCAGGGAATATGAGAATCTGGGGCGCATTAACGCAAAGACCACAACGGCTGCGACCAATGCCAGAACCCGGCTGGACAAGGCGGTCTGGGCCAGCAAGCCCGTTGGTGCGAAGACGATACGCATGACCAGCGCTGCAATCAAGGCTGTGGCCACCGCCCTCACCCAGATGAATACCTCACTGTCTTCGGTAATTTTTTCAGCGAAATAAACCCCTAAAAACCGCCAAATAACGGTCGGCAGGCAGCCGGTCAGAAAAATTAGCAGATAAATGTTTATGTCTGGATCAATCATTGCGGCTGGTTTCGTTTTCTACGCACCCGCGCAATTAAATATGCCGCTGTTCCACCTATTACACCGGCCAGCAAAAAATCAAACTGCGGTATGATGAAATATAAAACCGGTCCCAATATTGTCCCGGCAGCCAGTGCCAGAAAATCCATAGCCATTCGTGCGGTGGCAAAAAGCGAAATGTAGAAAAATGTCGGTGTTAAAAAAACCAGAGAAATTGACAGCAACGGTGGCAGAAATCCGGCCAGATGATAACCGATAACAGTCACCCCCAACATTGCCGCCCAGAAAATAACCCCCACTCCCATCAGCCACGGCAGTCTTTGCGATTTTTCGACCTTGTGCAAATGCCGGTTGGCCAGCACCCACACGGAAATTGAGACGAAATAAGACAGCAGATACAATTGCCAGCGTGGCGTGGCGGGGTGATTGACCAGGGGCAACATGGAAACCAACATCGGCAGAAATCTGATCGCGGTCAAAGATACCGCCACAGCGATGGTGAGCCAGACAGCACCTTCCTGCAAAAGATTTACCAACACCACCTGGCCGGGCAAAGCCCAGACCGCACCGGTTAAAAACATACCGTGAAATACATCAAGTTGAGAATCCTTGATAAAAGCACCAAAACCAAGGAACGATACTGACAGCACCAGAAATTCGAAGCTCACCACCTGGGACATGCCTTTGGCAAATGCCGCCCAGTTGAATTGATATTTCGCCATGAGGTGACGCCCCGATAGAAAGGCCGTTTGAATTATTACGCCCCGTCAGAGGGTGACGGGCAAGAAAACCTGATTTAATCGACGCTCAGAGGCACTCTTGGTACTGTGCCGCCACCTTTGCGTCCGCGCCCTTTTTTGGCGGATGCTTTGGTTTTAGCGGCCGGTTTTTTTCTTGGTTTTTTGGGACGTATGGGTTTGGAGGCTTCGAGGGTGAGGTACTCGAACCCGAGTTTTTCTTTGCCATCTTCGCCTTCAACCACATCAACGCGCACGGTGCCGCCATCTTTGAGTGCACCAAACAGGAGTTCTTCGGCAAGCGGTTTTTTGATATGTTCCTGAATGACACGGGCCAGAGGTCTGGCACCAAAATTTTCATCGTACCCCAACCTGGCAAGCCAGTTACTGGCATCATCACTTATTTCAATCATGACATTGCGGTCCTGCAACTGGGTTTCGAGCTGGAGGACGAATTTAGAGACCACCAGACGCACAACATCGGGCGGCAGATTACCAAAACTTACAATGGCATCAAGACGATTGCGGAATTCCGGCGTGAACATGCGGTTGATGGCTTCTTCGTCGTCACCTTCGCGCTTTGTACTGCCAAAGCCGATGGCTTCCTTGGCCATATCTGATGCACCGGCATTGGTGGTCATAATCAATATGACATTGCGGAAGTCGATTTTCTTGCCGTTATGATCGGTGAGCGTGCCGTGATCCATCACCTGCAACAAGATGTTGAACAACTCAGGATGAGCTTTTTCAATCTCATCCAGCAACAAAACACTATGAGGGTGCTGATCAATACCATCGGTGAGCAATCCGCCCTGATCAAAGCCGACATATCCCGGTGGCGCCCCGATCAGCCGCGACACCGTATGGCGCTCCATATATTCCGACATATCGAAGCGGAGAAGCTCAACGCCCAAAAGTAAGGCCAGCTGACGGGCAACTTCGGTTTTGCCAACGCCGGTGGGGCCGGAGAACAAGTAAGAACCGATTGGTTTTTCAGGCTCTCTCAAGCCTGCGCGGGCAAGCTTGATGGCAGCCGTTAGCGAAGTAATGGCGGCATCCTGGCCGTAGACCACGCGTTTCAAATCGGTTTCGAGATCACGCAACAGATGTTCATCTGATTTCGACACTGTTTTGGGCGGAATGCGCGCCATGGTGGCGATGGTTGCCTCGATTTCCTTAACGCCAATGGTTTTCTTGCGTTTTGATTCCGGCAGCAGTTTTTGCGATGCCCCGCTTTCATCAATCACATCAATGGCTTTGTCGGGGAGCTTGCGGTCACTCATATATTTTGCCGCCAGCTCAACGGCCGTCTTGATAGCATCGCTGGTGTAGCGGATACCATGAAACTCCTCAAAATAAGGTTTCAGGCCTTTGAGTATTTTGATGGTGTCGGGAACCGAAGGTTCAACCACATCGACTTTCTGGAACCGACGTGCCAGGGCGCGGTCCTTTTCGAAATGCTGGCGAAACTCTTTGTATGTGGTCGAGCCCATGCAGCGGAGTTCGCCATTTTGCAGGGCCGGTTTCAGCAGGTTGGAGGCGTCCATCGCCCCGCCACTGGTGGCACCGGCACCGATCACCGTATGAATTTCATCAATGAACATGATGGCACCGGGGTGATCGCGGATTTCCTTGACCACGGCTTTGAGGCGCTCTTCAAAATCACCACGATATCTGGTGCCGGCCAGCAAGGCACCCAGATCCAGTTCAAAAATCGTACAGTCCGAAAGAACGTCCGGCACTTCATTGTTGACAATTTTACGCGCGAGACCTTCAGCAATCGCGGTTTTACCGACGCCAGGATCGCCAACAAACAGGGGATTGTTCTTTTGTCTGCGGCACAATATCTGGATTGTCCGGTCAACTTCCTTGTGGCGGCCGATCAACGGGTCAATTTTACCGGATTTGGCTTTTTCGTTGAGATTTATGCAATAGCTGTCGAGGGCATCAGCGCTCGGCTTACCACCTTCTTCCGGCTTGGTATTTATTTCCGGCTCTTCATCCGCTCCACTGACGGGACGATTTTTGGAAAGCTCCGGTCGTTTGGCAATGCCGTGGGAAATATAATTGACCGCATCATAGCGGGTCATTTCCTGCTCCTGCAAAAAGTATGCGGCATGGCTTTCGCGCTCGGCAAATATGGCTACGAGCACATTGGCACCGGTGACTTCTTCGCGGCCGGACGACTGCACATGAATTACGGCGCGTTGAATAACGCGCTGGAAACCGGCGGTGGGTTTGGAATCGTCCGCACTTTCCATCACCAGATTGACCAGTTCGGTATCAAGATAGCCGCTCAGTTTTGTCCGCAATATCTCCATGTCAACATTACACGCCCGCATGACAGAGGCTGCATCTGAATCATCCACCAGCGCCAGCAACAAGTGCTCCAGTGTGGCATATTCATGGGAACGTTCATTGGCCAGGGCCAGAGCGCGATGCAGAGCTTCTTCAAGGTGGTGCGAGAAAGTTGGCACGGTTTTACTCCCTAAGGGTGTTATTCCTTTTCCATTGTACATTGCAACGGATGTTGATGCTGACGGGCAAAATCCATCACATGGGTTACTTTGGTCTCCGCAACCTCATATGTAAAGACCCCACAGAGGCCGACGCCATTTTGATGAACATGAAGCATGATGTCAGTGGCGTCTTCCTGGCGCTTGTTGAAAAAACGTTCCAGCACGATTATGACAAATTCCATTGGTGTAAAATCATCATTTAACAGCAAAACCTTGTACAGGCTGGGCTTTTTGGTGCGCGTGCGAAGCTGTGTGCTGACACCGGTGCCGCCCTCATTGTTGTTGTCATCATCTGGATCGTTAGACATCTTCAATAAATTGTTATCCAACAATACACTCCGTTTGAGTATTTGATTGTTTGAGCATTTGACCCTACCGGCGAAACGAGCGCCGGGTGGCTTATAAATAGACATCCCCATTTAGGCACAAAAAAGGCCCGATGCAAATGCACCGGACCTAATTCTAACAGAAAATCTGTATGGAGAAGTTAAGCTGCAGCTTTTGCGTTAACTTTGGCACCAACTTTGCCGACTTGAGCTTCGAGAGGCTTGTATGCCTGCCGCGCTGTTTCAGCATAGATTTCGCCAATACGGTTCAAGCCGTTGACATAAGCTTCCATGCTGTCTTTGGCGAATTTGGTCTGAATTTCGAAAGCCTTGTCTACAGATTTAGCAGCAACTGCTTTTTCTGCAGCAGCTGATCCGCCTTCAAATGCCTTGGTTGCATTTTCTGTTACTTCAGTAGCAACACTCTGCAAACCCTTGGCCCATGCAGCTGCACTTGCAGTAACAGCTTCGGTGCTTTCTTTACTCATTGCCTGGATATCTTCAAAACCTTTAAACATTGCACATCTCCTATATTTGAATTTCGTCGCGTTAAGGCCCGTGCCTTGCTGCGTTGCACTATAAATATGCTTTCCAGCGAAAAAGTCAAGAGTTTTTTGTGCAGTGCACCATTTTTATTTTATATCTAAAAATCACCACAAAATGGTG